>NZ_JBEXGT010000012.1:0-193693 GCF_040607475.1 Sphaerisporangium sp. NPDC005288
CCTGGAGACCCACCTCGGATGGATCGCCGCCCGCGGCTGGGACATCACGGGAGTGCAGGAGGCCTGGGCCGAGCGGCTGCGCGACAAGGGCTTCGAGAGGGTCGAGCCGCGCACCAACATGGCCACCCCCGTCTTCGACGGCGCCCACGAAGAGGAGATCGTCGGGCTGCTCGACAGCACCGTCCCCAACCGTGACGGGGACCGGCTGGTACAGCGCGGAGGGAAGGCCCGGCTGTTCGACGGCCGCAGCGGCGAACCGTTCCCCTATCCCATCGCGGTCGGCTACATCTACATCCTCAAGCTGCTCCACCTGGTCGACGACAAGATCCACGCCCGCTCGACCGGTCCGTACTCCATGATCACCCAGCAGCCGCTGGGCGGTAAGGCCCAGTTCGGCGGCCAGCGCTTCGGCGAGATGGAGGTCTGGGCCCTTGAGGCCTACGGAGCCGGCTACGCGCTGCAGGAGCTGCTGACCATCAAGTCCGACGACGTCCTGGGCCGCGTGAAGGTCTACGAGGCCATCGTCAAGGGCGAGAACATCCCCGAGCCGGGCATCCCTGAGTCCTTCAAGGTCCTCATCAAGGAGATGCAGTCGCTGTGCCTCAACGTCGAGGTGCTCTCCAGCGACGGCATGTCCATCGAGATGCGCGACACCGACGAGGACGTCTTCCGCGCGGCGGAGGAGCTCGGCATCGACCTGTCCCGGCGCGAGCCGAGCAGCGTGGAAGAGGTCTGAGCTTCTCGCCTGCCGCTTCCGCACCACGTCGCCGTCCGGGGCGGCGCCGCCCGGGGCGGCGTCCCCGGGTGGCGTCCCGAGTCGCCGTCCCGAGGTGGCGCCTCCCGGGGCGCCGCCTCCCGCTCCCGCCGTCCCGCCGGTTCGCCACCGGCCGGGACGGCCCGGCGACCCCGCCCGAACTTTCACGGTGATTTTTTCCGTCCCGATGTCAAGAAGCTCTCGCCTGCTCCGACCACCCGGTGAAACGTCGAGAGAACAGAGAGCTTGGACATGCGAACAACCCGGGCGTGGCTGGGAGCGGCCCTCCTCATGCTGCCGACATTGATCGTCGCGATGGACACGACGGCACTGCTCCTCGCGCTCCCACGGCTGAGCGCCGACCTGGGCGCCGGCAGTGTGCAGCAGTTGTGGATCAGCGACGGCTACGGATTCATGGTGGCCGGCATGGTCATCACGATGGGCACGCTCGGCGACCGCATCGGCCGCCGGCGGCTGCTGATCACGGGCGCCGCGGCGTTCGCGGTGCTGTCGGTCGTGGCCGCCTTCGCGGCCGACCCGCTGATGCTGATCGTCGTGCGCGCGCTGCTGGGCATCGCCGGCGCGACCCTGGCGCCGTCCACCCTTGCCCTGCTCACCACCATGTTCCCCGATGCGCGGCGGCGCGGTAAGGCCATCGCGGTCTGGGCGACCTGCCAGTTCACCGGCGGCGCGCTCGGGCCCGTGCTCGCCGGGTCGCTGCTCCAGCACTTCTGGTGGGGATCGGTGTTCCTGGCCGCCGTGCCGGCCATGGTGCTGCTGGTGCTCGCCGGGCCGGTCCTGCTGCCGGAGTTCCGCGCCGACCACGCCGGCCGGTTGGACCCGGCCAGTGTCGGACTGTCGCTCGCGGCGGTGCTGCTGATCGTCTACGGCATCAAGCGACTGACCGTCGAGGGCCTGTCGGTCGTGCCGGCGGTGGTCCCGATCGTCGGCGCGGCCCTCGGGTGGCTGTTCGTCCGCCGCCAACTGCGGCTGGACACGCCGCTGCTGGACCTGCGGCTGTTCCGCAACCGTCCGTTCACGGCAGTGATCATCGCCCTGGTCCTCGCCGGGATCGCCATGGCCGGCACGGGCCTGCAGGTGACGCAGTACCTGCAGAGCGTGCTGGGCTTCTCCCCGTTCGCCTCGGCGGTGCTGTTCGCCCCCATGGGCCTGGGCGTCGCGGTGGGCACCATGGCCGCGCCGGCGCTGGCCCGGCGGATGAAGCAGACGACCGCGATCGCCGGCGGACTGGTGGTGTCGGCGCTGGGCGGCCTGCTGCTCGTCGGCGTCGACGGTGCGAGCACGCTGCCCCTGGCGATGATCGGCATCGCCGTCCTGGCGCTGGGGACCGGCCCGCTGTTCGCGCTGGGCACCGGGCTGGTCGTCGGGTCCGTACCGCCGGAGCGCGCCGGCTCGGCGGCGTCGATGTCGGAGACCGGCAGCTACTTGGGCGGCTCGCTCGGCTTCGCGCTGCTCGGTGTGGCCGCCGCGGTGGTCTACCGCGACCGGATGGGCGGAACCTCGGACTCGCTGGCCGGCGCGATCGCCGCCGGCCGGCACCTTCCCGCAGGTCAGGCCACGGAGCTGCTGCACAGCGCGCGAGAGGCGTTCCTCGCCGGCCTGCACGTCACCGGCGTCGTCGCCGCGGTCATCTTCGCCGGAACGGCCGTACTGATCCACACCATGCGCTCGGCGACCCGCACCACCCCGGCCGCGCTCCCCGACTACGAGGCGGCGCGCTCATGACATGGTCCCCGGTCTCATCGGCCGGGGGCGCCGGAGGCGTGCGGGGGCTCGTCCGTCCGGCGTTCCTTGAGGCGGAGTGCCTCTTTGCGGGCCTCGGCGTAGACGGTGCGCTCGCGCTCCAGCCACTCCGGGTTCTCCGCTTTGAGCGCGTCGATCTCAGCGGTGGTGAGCGGTCCGGTGATCCCGCTTCTGGCCAGGCCGGAGGTGGAGACCCTGAGCTTCGCGGCGATGACCTGCTTGGGGTGCGGGCCGTTGCGGCGCAGCTCGACGAGCCAGGCGGGGGGCGTCGACTGCAACTCGTTCAGCTCGTCCCTGGAGACGACACCCTCCTGGAACTCGGCGGGCGTGGCCGAGAGGAGGACACCCAGCTTCTTGGCCGCGGTCGCGGGCTTCATCGTCTGGGTGGTCTTCGATTTGGGCATGGCGCCAAGAGTAGTCAGTGGGAACGGGTTCCCCTGACATCGCTACGCTGAGGAAGTGACCGAGGAAGAGACCCGCGAGGTGTTCCGGCTGGCGTACGTACCCGGAGTGACCCCCGCGAAATGGGTCAACGTCTGGACCGAGAGGCTGCCCGACGTGCCGATCACCCTGGTCGCGGTCACCGCCGCCGAGGCGGTGAACCTGCTGCGCAGCGGCGGCGCCGACGCCGCGTTCGTCAGACTGCCGGTCGACCGGGACGGGCTCAGCGTGATCCCTCTCTACGTGGAGACCACGGTGGTCGTGGTGCCCAAGGACCACGCGGTGGCCGCCGCCGACGAGGTGGCCACCGCCGAACTCGCCGACGATGAGGTGCTCCATCCTGTGGACGACACCATCGAGTGGACGGTCCGGCCCGGGCAGCCCGCGTTCACCCGACCGGCCACGACGGCGGAGGCGGTGGAACTGGTGGCGGCCGGCGCCGGGATCCTCCTGGTCCCGCAGTCGCTGGCCCGCCTCCACCACCGCAGAGATCTCACCTATCGGCCGGTGCCGGACGCGCCGCAGTCTCAGGTCGCGCTGACCTGGCCCACGGACGCGACCACCGACCTGGTGGAGGACTTCATCGGCATCGTCCGAGGGCGGACGGCGAACAGCTCACGGGGCCGTGCCCCGGCCCCGTCCGCGCAGAAACCGGCGCAGGGAAAGACCCGGAAGCCCGCACAGGGCTCCGGTCGCCGCGCCGTGCCGACCGGCCACAAAGAGACCGGCCGTAAAGAAGCGGGCCGTAAAGAAACGGGCCGTAAAGAGGCCGGCCGCAAAGAGACGGGCCGTAAGGGGAAGGGCAAGCGGCCTCGGTGATCCGCGGCTCCGCCGAGCCGTGACCCCACCCGCTTGGATCCTGGGCGTTCGCCCCTCTTCTTCGTCGCCGCAGACCGCCTTCGGCGGGCGAATGCCGGCGCGGTCCCCGGTCCGCTCGGGCCTATGATCGGCGGCATGGCGCTGCGACTCGTTCAGGTGAACTTCAAGGCTCGAGACGACTCTGCCCTCGGCCGGTTCTGGGCGGAGGCGCTCGGCTGGGGTCTTTCCAGCGAGGGCCCCGGCGTGACCAACCTCGAGCCCGAGGGCGTTGTATGGCCGGACCCCGCCGGCTTCTACATCGACTTCGTCATCGTGCCGGACCCCGAAACGGTGAAGTACCGCGTGCACCTCGAACTCGCCACCACCTCCGCGGCCCATCACACGCAGTTCGTCGCGCGCCTGAAGGAACTCGGCGCGACGCCCGCCGACGCGGGCCAGGGCGAGGTCCCGTGGACGGCTCTGGCCGACCCGGAGGGCAACGTGTTCCGCGTCCTGGAGCCTCGGGAGACCTACCGGGACACCGGGCCGATCGCCGCGGTGGTGGTCGCCTGCGCCGACCCGCGGGCCATGGCCCGGTTCTGGGACCAGGCGCTGGAATGGACGCTGCACGAGGTGACCGACGATCACGCGGTGATGCGTTCGGCCAACGGTGTCGGGCCGTACCTGGAGTTCCGCCGGGCGTCCGGCGGCACGACCGTGTGGAGCCACGTCCATCTCGACCTGCTGCCGTACCCCTTCGACGGCAAGGAGGCGGAGGTGGCCCGGCTGCGCGCCCTCGGCGCCACCGACGTCGATCTCGGCCAGGGCCAGGTGCCATGGACGGTCCTGGCCGACCCGGAGGGCAACGAGTTCTGCGTCCTCGGCCGGGCCGACGGCGCGTGATCAGGTCGCCTGGCCGGTGGGCATGATCGTGACCTGCTGAAGGTTGACGCGTGCCGGCTGGGAGGCGAGGAAGCCGATGGTGTGGGCGATGTCCTCCGCCGTCAGCCACTCCATCGCCTCCTTCGACCCGGCCAGCCACTCCAGCGCCCCGGGGTCGGTGACGTGGTCCTGCAGCTCCGTACCGACGATGCCCGGCTCGATCGCGGAGACTCGTACCTTCTTCGGCCCCAGCTCCGTCCGCAGGTGCCGGGACAGGTGCGTGACGTAGGCCTTGGTCGCCGAGTACACCGCGAAGTTCGGGAAGATGTTCTGCGCGGCGATCGACGACATGTTGATCAGGTCGCCCACGCCACGCTCGGCGGCGGCCTGGACCATCTGCGGAACGAACGCGCCGATGACGTTCATCAGGCCGGTGACGTTCAGGTCGATCTGGCGCTGCCACTGGTCGACGGCCAGCTCCTCGATCGGGGCCGGCAGCATCACGCCCGCGTTGTTGAACAGCAGGTCCGCGCCGCCGAGGTCGTTCTCGACCCGGTCGGCGGCAGCGCGCACGGCCGGCACGTCGGTCACGTCCGCGGCGATCGCCAGTGCGGTGCCGCCGTTCTTCTGGATACGCGAGACCAGCTCGGCGAGCCGGTCCTCGCGCCGGGCCAGCACGGCGACCTTCGCTCCCAGCGCTGCCAGGTGTTCGGCGGTCGCTTCGCCGATACCGCTGGAGGCGCCGGTGACGACGGCGACCCGCCCGGCCAGTGGGGTGGTAGAAGACTGCGAGGTCATTGGAAGGTACCTTCCCTGGGTTTCCTGAGGGCGGTCCGCGCATCGGGCCGCTGATCCATGGCCAGGCCGCCCGTGAAGGACGCCTGCCGCACCCTGCCAGGACTGGTACCGCAAGGGTTCCCCAAACCGGACAAATCACACACAGGCGACAAATCTGCCCGCAGGCATGGCTACCGAACCGCCTTCGCCCCATGGAGCAATCCAGCAACTGGGGTTCCCTTACGGAACCCAGAGTGCTATCTTCTCAGCGTCTCTTGAAGAAACTTGGAAAGGTATCCGATGACATTCATAAGGCGCTTTGACCACGTCGGTATCACCGTCGCCGATCTCGATGCCGTGACGGCGTTCTTCGTCAGCCTCGGACTGGAGGCCGATCCGAAGATGGCCGTCGAAGGCGAGTTCCTGGACACGGTGATCGGCATGACCGGCGCCCGCACCGAGATCGTCATGCTGCGAGCGCCCGGCGGAGGTACGACGCTGGAGCTGTCGAGCTTCACGCGGCCGGACCACCTCCCGGGTTCGCCCGCCGCGCCGGCCAACGAACTGGGCCTGCGCAACGTCGCCTTCGAGGTGCACGACCTCCAAGCCGCGGTCGACCACGCCGCAGCCGACGGGCACGCCCTGGTGGGAGGCATCGGCGAATACGAAGGCATGTGGCGGATGGCCTACGTCCGCGGGCCCGAAGGAATCATCGTCTCGCTGGCCGAGCGCGTCGACAATTAGGGAGACATCATGAGCACGACCGTCACCGACGAACAGATTCGCGCTCTGGCCGCGACCGCGAAGCCCTACAGCCTGGCGCTCCTTCAGTGGGGGCCGGAACGGACCATGGACGGCGCGGACGCGATCGAACTCGAACACCAGCGACGCATGGTATCGCTGCGCGCCGAGGGGGTGATCGCGATCCTGTGCCCGGTCGTCTCCGACACCGTGGCCGGCGTCGCGATCATGACCGTGCCCGCCGAAGAAGCCGCGGAGATCATGGCCGGAGACCCCTGCGTTCGAGCCGGCATGATCCGCTGCGAGGTCCACCCCTGCCACGGCTTCCCCGGAGACACCCTCCCCGCATAAGCGACCCCGGCCAGGGCGATCAACGCCTATCCGATCTCAGCGTACATGTCGCGGCAGTCGACCCTTCGAGTACCAGGACGCCAAGGTGCCGGTCTCTGTACGGAGGCCCGGCGAGCGTCGGCGTCCCTCACTCTGCCGGGAGTGCCCGTCGCAGCGGCTCGTCCGGCAGCGCCGTGCGGTCGGTACCGGTGATGGCGCCGAGGGCCTGAACGTCCGGCCCGGTCGAGCCCCCGTACGTGGCGATCTTGTATTCGACCGCCGTGAGGGAAAGGGTCAGCTCACGGATCCGGCGGCGGATGGTGTCGCGATGTTCGACCAGCACATCGAGCCGCTCCGGCACCGTGCGCCCTCCGGCATCGACGAGCGAGATGTAGTGCTGCAGGTCACGCATCGGCATGCCGGACAGCCGCATCCGGGTGAGGAACACCAGGCGCCGAACCGCTCCGGCGTCGTAGACGCGATGACCATTACCGTCGCGGGCCACCTCGACCAGCCCGGCCCGCTCGTAATAGCGCAGCGTGTGAGGCGAGATGTCCAGGAGGTCGGCAACCTCGGCGATCGTCATCGTCTCGGGCAGGTCGGCCAGGTCGGCGAGGCGGTGGATCGCCTCGACCGACAGCGGACCGTCGTCCCCAAGCGCTTCCAGCGCCCTGGTCATCAGATCGTCGGTGGCCATGACCACGAGCCTAGATGGGCCGTACCGATGCGGAGACACCCTCGAAATCGGCGCTGCGGGCGGTCTCGGCCCACCGCTCGACCTCGTCCAGGCCGCGCCGGTAGGCACGCGAGATACGCTCGACCGCCTCGCGCCCGAGCGGCAGCCGCAGCGGCACCTCGTCGCCGTGCGCGAGGGACACGATGATCTCGGCCGCCCGCTCCGGGTCACCTTCCTGGCGGCCGTCGGTCCCGGCCATGTCCGCACGGACGTTAGCGAGCAAGTCACGGTAGGTCGCGGACGGCTCGGCGAACTCGAGCACATCGCCCCCGTTGAAGCCAGTCCTGAACCGGCTGGGCTCGACGAGCATCACGCGGATCCCGAACGGCGCGACCTCCCCGGCCAGAGCCTCGGACCAGCCTTCGAGGGCGAACTTCGACGCGGAGTACGCCGACACGCCAGGGAACGACGTCCGCCCGCCCTGGCTGCTCATCTGCACGATCGTCCCGGTGCCCCGCTCACGCATCGTGGGCAGCGCCGCCCGGACGAGCGCGGCGGGGCCGAACAGGTGCAGATCCATCAACTCGCGCAACTGCGCGTCGCTGACCTCCTCGACCGCTCCGACCACGGCCCGGCCCGCGTTGTTCACCAGCACATCGAGCTGACCGAAGCGGTCGAGGGTGTCGCGCACGAGGTCCGCGGCCGCGGCGATGTCCCGGGCATCGAACTTCGCGATCAGGCAGTTGTCCGGGTACTTGGCCTCCAGATCGGCCACACTCTCGGGCCGGCGCACCGCCGCCACCACGTGGTCGCCCGCCGCGAGCGCCGACTCCGCCAGTGCGCGCCCGAACCCGCGGGACGCGCCAGTGATGATCCAGGTCTGTGTCGTCATGGCGGGGACGCTATGCCTTCGAGCGCGCTCGAACGCAAGACCGACGTGACGCAGGCCATGCACCAGATCTCCAGGGGACGGCCGGAGGCTTGGTCACTCAGTCGGTCACCCAGAAGATCAAAAGGCCGTTTCCGATCTACGGAAACGGCCTTTGACCTGGGTGAAGCTGAGGGGATTCGAACCCCTGACTCCTTCGATGCGAACCCTGGTGAGGGCTGATCGATCGGAGTAGCAAGTACCAATCAGTGCTGCCACGTTTCTAAGGCGTATCACCCAGGGATCTCCGCGAGCGCTGAGGGTCAACGGTTCTGCTGACTTTTTGCTGACTCGGCTACACCGACTACCCCACCCTCGACGCGGCACAGAAGTGACATGGCACCGGCGCGCGACCCGTCGCGCGCCGGTAGAGGCGCCACCTGAGGGTGAAGGGACAGGGTAAGTCGATCAAAGTGGTTGGGGTGGGAGCGCCAGGTCGGTCTCGCAGAGGTGTGCATCTCCTGGTGAGTGGCGTGGTCTGCCGGCCCGCGACGAGTAGGCTGATCGTTCGTCATCGAACCGGGGAGGTCGGCGTGGACTATGGCGACAAGCTCTTCTGGCTCTCGGTTGTGATTCAACGCAAGTACGCGCAGATCTGCGCCAAGTTCGACCTGACCCCCTCGCAAGCCACGCTGCTCTGCGCAGTCAGGAACGAGCCGCGGCAGATGGCTGACCTCGCCGCGTCGTTGGGTATGACCAAGAACGCATTGAGCCAACTGGTCGATCGCACCGCGCGGCGCGAGTTGGTCGGCCGGGCAAGCTCGGCGCAGGACCGACGGGTCGTCATGCTCAGTGCGACGCCCACGGGGAAGGTGCTCGCCGAGGCCGTTTACGCCGAGGTCGCCAAGCGCCTGCCCGAGATCGCGAGGAACCTCGACGCCGACGACCAGCGCGACTTCGAGCGCGTGGCCACCGCCATCGTGGACACCTCGGACCTCTCTTCGCCCACCTCGAACGAACCCATCACACCGTGAGGTCCCGCTACACCCGCATCTTGACGATGTTCATGCCGTGAACTAGTTTCGTTCATGCCGTGAACTAGTGAAGGGTGGCAGCGATGAGCACACAGACGACCGGCACGATCGCAGTCTTCGGCGCGACGGGGCAACAGGGCGGGGCGGTGGTCGACGCGCTGCTGGACCACAAGGCGCGGGTGCGGGCTTTGGTCCGCAACCCGCAGTCCGACCGGGCTCAAGCGCTGGCCGCCCGCGGCGTCGAGCTGGCGGCCATCCGGGCCGACGACCCGGCGTCGCTGGCCGCCGCACTGGCGACGGTCGAGGGGTTCTACTTCATGACCCCGGAGGCGAACAGCCTCGAAGAGGTCGAGGCGGAGATCCGCATCGGTACCGCGCTCGTCGACGCGGCGGTCGAGGCGGGCGTCCCGCACGTCGTGTTCAACTCGGTCTTCGGAGCGGACCGGGAGTCGGGTGTGCCGCACCACGACTCGAAGCACTGGATCGAGGAGCACCTGAGGAAGTCCGGCCTGAGGGCCGCGATGGTTCGCGCGACCGCCTTCATGGAGAACTTCGCGAGCGTGATGGCACCGAGCCTGGAGCATGGGGAGATCGTGCTGAGGCTGCCGCTGCCGGAGGACGTCGCCCTGAAGATGATCTCGGTCAGGGACATCGGCCGGGTCGCCGCTGCGCTCCTGCTCGACACCGCGGAGGCGCCCGGCGGAGCCGTCGAGCTCGTCGGCGACGAGCTGACGGGCCCCCAGATCGCCGCGGCGTTCGGCGCGCGCGCCGGGCTCCCGGCACGGTACGAGGCCCTCCCGTTGAGCGTGCTTCCCAACGACCTCGACAAGGCGATGTTCCGCCAGTTCGCGGAGGCGGCGGAATACCCTTCGGACCTCGCGGCGGTGCGCTCGATCGAGCCGGCCACCCTGGACCTGGTCGAGTGGATCCGAGCTACCGGCTGGACCGCGCCCACAAACGTGGCTGGTTCCTGAGCCTCCGGCCGCGATGAACGCCCCGCGATCGTGCCCACGGTCTCGGCGCTCTGGGCACGGCAACGCATCCGCCAACGGTTGAAGTGGTCACGAAGCTCCCGGGGCGTGCCCGAGGCCGACACCGGCACACTGGTTGTCGAGAGGCCGCCGGTCGACGGCGAGGTGAAGATCCACGTCCAGGAGGCCCCGGGCCGCCGACCAAAAGACCTCACCGACTACGCCCGCGAGGCCGCCGCGCCGGCGTCTGGACCCGTATAGCGGGGCTTGACCGTGCCGGCCATCCGCAACGGTGCTCGGCGCGTCTCTGACCGCCGCTGAGGCCTTGTTTCCGTCTGACCAGAGGCGGATCAACTCCATTGACATATGGTCGGCTACCTCATGTCTCGAGCGGGCGCGGCCCCCGGACTCCAGCAATGGTGTTCCGGGCAGGTCTTTGGACATGCAGGCCGTGAATGGCATCAAGGGCTGCGCTGTGCCCCACCCTCCTCGACTCCTCCGGGTGTCTCAGGGGCCGACACCTCACCGCCGGCTCGCGCACCCCCGGATCGCGATGCAGATCCTCCGGCACAGCCAGATCGCGGTCACGATGAACATCTACAGCGAAGTGTCCTCTGAAGCCACCAGAACGGCACTCCGGAAGCTGGGCAAGCAACTGGAATAGCCGTTGCTGTACGACGCTGCTTTAGAGAGATCAAAAAGGCCACTTCCGATGATGGAAGTGGCCTTTGACCTGGGTGGAGCTGAGGGGATTCGAACCCCTGACCCCTTCGATGCGAACGAAGTGCGCTACCGGACTGCGCTACAGCCCCAAGGACTGGACCAGATTAGCAAACTTTGGGGACCGCCCGCGCCACCCGGGTGCGCGCGCGAGCCGGAACTCAGTCACCGACGGCGCGGCGGGAGCGGTCGGCGTACTGGTCGAAGGGCTCGGCGGGCTTGCGGAACTCGATGACCTCGGCCTCGGCTTCGGCCTGCTCGGCCGCCAGTTCGAGCGCGCGGCGCCGCTCTTGTGCCCTGCGCCGTTGCTCGGCGTGAGCCTTCGCCTCGGCGGCCCGGCGCTCGGCGTCCACGGCGACGGCCACCCGCAGGACGGCCAGGTAGGCGAGCAGCACGACCGCGGAGGGCGCGACGCTCCACCACGGGGCCACGCCGACGCCCGCCGTCACCGCCGAGGCGATGTGGAGCAGCACGCTGAACAGCAGCCATCGGCGGCGACGGGCCACGACACCGGCCCGGCGACGGCGTTCGGCGAGGATGTCGTCACGCCCGGGGGCGTACTCGCCCGCCGTGTCCTCGTCGGAGGTCTCGTCCGGGCCGGCGGAGGGGGCGGGGGTGGCCGGAGAGTCGGCCGCGCGGGTGACCGGGGCGCCGACCGGGGTCCTGGTGTCCGGGACGGCGGATCCGAAGGCGTGCCCGGCTCCGGAGAGCGTGGAGGAGCCCGTGCCGGAGACTGCCCTGGTGGCCGGGAACGAGGGCGCTTCGGAGGCGTCGTCGCGGCGAGAGGCGTCGCCGTCGCGGGAGGCGTCGTCGCGGCGGGAGGTGTCGTCGCGGCGGGAGGTGTCGTCGCGGCGGGAGGCACGGGGGTCGCCGGGCGCGTTGTCGTGGCGGGAGGCGCCGGGGTGGTGCGAGGCGCCGGGGTGGTGGGACGGGTTGTCGCGGCGGGGGCCGGAGGGGTCAAGTTCCATGGTGATCTCGTCGTCGGCCGGGTCGGCGGCGTGGGCCCTGACGCCGGAGACCCGCGAGACCCGGGAGACGCCGGAGGTGTCCGAGATCCTGGAGACGCGGGACACCGGGTGGTCGGCGAGGGTGTCGCCCTCCGGCTCCTCGCACTCCTCGGAGTCGTCGGACTCCTCGCACTCCGCGGACTCGCGGGAGTCGTCGTCCTCGCCGTCGGCGTACAACTCGGCGATGTCCACGGTGTGGCGGTCGCGGCGCAGCCACATCGGGACCAGGACGCACAGCCACATGACCACGATGCCGAGGTAGAGGAAGGCACTGCTCACGCGCCCACCCCCAGCGCGATGTATGGAAGGGCCACCGCGCGGGCAGCGTGAACACAGCACGGGGTGTGGGCCGTCGCAAATGTGTTCACGTCACGCACCGTAGGACCGCGTGTCACTGATTGACGAGCATTCGGTGCGGTGTGTCGCGAGATCGTCAACCTGTTTATCCCCAGGCCTACGTCAAGGATTTTTGCCGTCGCTCACGACGAACCGTCATGGGCGGTTTTCTGCCTCGTCTGGCGCCACTGCGCGAGAAGCCCGCGCGGGACGTCCTCCAGGGTGAGGGCGTAGCAGATGTGGTCGCGCCAGGCGCCGTCGATGTGGAGCTGCCTGCGGCGCACGCCTTCCTCGCGGAAGCCGAGTTTCTCGACGACGCGGCGGCTGGCGTGGTTCTCGGGCCGGATGTTGGCCTCCAGGCGGTGCAGGCCCACGGTGAAGAAGCAGTGGTCGACGGCCATCGCGAGCGCCGTGGGGATGATGCCGCGTCCGGCGAGGGTGCCGCTGACCCAGTACCCGACCTGCGCCGACCGGGCCGAGCCCCACACGATGGCGCCGACGGTGAGCTGCCCGGCGAACGCCCCCCGGTAGGTCACCACCCAGGGAAGCGCCAGCCCCTGCCGCGCCTCGCGCCGCAGGGTGCCGACCATGGAGATGTAGGGACCGAGGCCGGTG
Organism: Sphaerisporangium sp. NPDC005288; assembly: GCF_040607475.1. NCBI lineage: Bacteria > Bacillati > Actinomycetota > Actinomycetes > Streptosporangiales > Streptosporangiaceae > Sphaerisporangium > Sphaerisporangium sp. NPDC005288. Next base: position 12,715 of record NZ_JBEXGT010000012.1, read on the forward strand.
CGGAACAGAGGGGTCTCGGGGTTGCTGGGCTCCCATGGGCGCAGCCAGTCGGCGTTGCGCAACCGCGTCTCACGCCAGGCGTTGACATCACGCAGCCGCAGCGGCCGGAGTCCCACCGGTCCCTCTGTCAGGGTCACCGGCCAGCCGCGAAGTCGATCCACGGCACAATCATCCCCTGTCCGACCCTGAATCCGCCATGGCGGCCGCCCGCCCCTCTCTTGACACCGCATGTCGATCAGGCAATTCGCGCATCCACCGTCCCGGGCTGCGGGCGCAACCGGCCGCCGTCCCGAGTCGCGGGCGAGACCGGCCGCCGCCCCGTGCCTGTTCGCACATGCGCGGTCCCGGGGTTACGACGGGCGGGGGTGGTCGCCGCCTCTGATCTGGTCGACGGCGTGCCGGAGGATGGGGGCGAGGATCGCCATGCCGTCGCGTACGCCGCCGGACGACCCCGGGAGGTTGACGATCAGGGTGTTGCCCGCCTGTCCGGCCAGCCCGCGCGACAGGATCGAGGTGGGCACCTTCTCCCGGTTGACCTGGCGCACCGCCTCGGCGATGCCGGGTACCTCCCGTTCGATGACCCGCCGCGTCATCTCGGGGGTGAGGTCCTGCGGGGTGAGGCCGGTCCCCCCGGTGGTGACGATCACGTCGTACCGTGCGCGGACCCCCTCGCGCAGCGCCGCCTCGACGGGCTCGCCGTCGGGGACGACCCGCGGGCCGTCCACCTGATCGCACCCGGCCTCGGCGAGCAGCTCCGCCAGCAGCCGTCCCGACTTGTCGGGATACACGCCCGCGGCGGCCCGGTTGGAGGCCGTCACGACGAGCGCTCTCACGGCCGGGTCCAGACACCGGTCTTGCCGCCGGTCTTCTCCTCCACCCGCACATCGGTGATCACCGCCGCGGGGTCCACCGCCTTGATCATGTCGATCATCGCCAGGCCGGCCACCGAGACGGCGGTGAGCGCCTCCATCTCGACTCCGGTGCGGTCGGCGGTCTTCACCCTCGCGGTGATCTCGACGCCGGAGTCGACCACCACGATCTCCACCTTGACGCCGTGCAGGGCGATCGGATGGCACAACGGGATCAGGTCCGGGGTGCGCTTGGCGCCCTGGATGCCCGCGATGCGCGCCACGCCGATGGCGTCTCCCTTGGGCACCTCTCCCGATCGCAGGATGCGCACGGCCTCCGGCGACAGCAGCACCCGGCCGGTGGCGCACGCCGTCCGGACACCGACCTCCTTCGCGGACACGTCCACCATGCGCGCCGCGCCCGACTCGTCGATGTGCGTCAGTTCACTCATAGCGCGATCACCTCACTCGCGGCGGTCAGGTCGTTCACAGCGAGATCACCTCGCCCGCGGCGGTCGGCTCGTTCACAGCGAGATCACCTCGCCCGCGGCGGTCAGGTCGTTCACAGCGGGATCACCTCCACATCGGCTCCCTCCGGCAGTTCGGTGACGTTCTCGGGGACGACGATCAGTGCGTTCGCCCCGGCGAGCGCGGCGAGCTGGTGGGAACCCTGACCGTGGACCGGCGTCACCGACGCGGCGCCGTCCCGCCTGGTCAGGACGCCGCGCAGGAACGAGCGCCGGCCGGCCGGTGAGCGCAGCGCCGCGGCGGTCGTCGCGGTGACGGTGACCGGAGGGCCGGCGGGCAGGCCGCGCATCCGGGCCAGCGCCGGCTTCACGAACAGCATGAACGACACGTAGGACGACACCGGATTGCCGGGCAGCGTGAAGATCGGCACCTGCCGGTCCCCCAGCAGCCCGAAGCCCTGCGGCATCCCCGGCTGCATGGCGACCTTCTCGAACCGGACGGTGCCCAGCGGCGACAGCGCCTCCTTGACCGGCTCGTAGGCGCCCATGGAGATGCCGCCGCTGGTGATCACGGCGTCGGCCTCGCCGAGCAGGGCGTCGAGGGTCGCCGAGAACGCCGCGGGATCGTCGCCGACCGCGCCGCGCCGGGACGCCTCGCCGCCCGCCTGCCGGACGGCCGCGACGAGGGTGAAGCTGTTGGACTCCCAGATCTGCCCGTGCCCGAGCGGCGTCCCCGGCTCGACCAGCTCGGCACCGGTGGACAGTACCACCACGCGGGGACGCGGATGGGCGAGCACCGCACGCCGTCCCACTCCGGCGAGGATGCCGAGCTGGGCCGGCCCGATGACCGTGCCCGCGGGCAGCACGACGTCGCCCGCCCGCACGTCCTCCCCGGACCTGCGGATCGCGTTGCCCGGCGGCGGCGTGCGGCGGATCGCGACCTTCACCGTGCCACCGTCGGTCCACTCGACCGGCACCACCGCGTCGGCGCCCTCGGGCACCGGCGCGCCGGTCATGATGCGCGTGACGAACCCGCGCTCGACCGCGCGCCGCGCGGTGTCCCCCGCGGCCACGTCCAGCGTCACGGGCAGCACCACGGGCGCCTCCTCGCCGGCCCCCGCGACGTCCTCGGCCCGGACGGCGTACCCGTCCATGGCCGAGTTGTCGAACGGCGGCAGCGCGACGGGCGAGGCGACGTCCTCGGCCAGGGTGGCGCCGAGCGCCGAGTCCAGATCGACCTGAACGGGGTCGAGCGGGCGCACGGCGCCGAGGATCTCGGCCAGATGGGCGTCAACCGTCTTCATCGCATCCACCCGGAGTGAAGCCTCACTCGGAGGCGTCGGTCAGGGACTCGGGGGCGTCGTTGAGGAACTCGCGCAGCCAGGACATGAACTCGGGCGCGAGGTCGGGGCGATCGGCGGCGAACTGCACGACGGTGCGCAGGTAGTCGAGCTTGTTGCCCGTGTCGTAGCGGCGCCCGCGGAACAGCACGCCGTGGACGGGGCCGCCCTCCTCGGTGGAACGGCCGGCGAGCTCCAGCAGCGCGTCGGTGAGTTGGATCTCCCCGCCGCGTCCCGGCGCGGTGTTCTCCAGCACCTCGAAGACGGCGGGGTCGATCACGTAGCGTCCGATGACGGCCCAGTTGGACGGCGCCTCGTCCGCCGGCGGCTTCTCCACCAGCCCGGTGACGCGGACGACGTCGTCCTCCGAGGTGGGGGCGATCTCGGCGCAGCCGTACAGGGAGACCTGCTCGCGGGGCACCTCCATCAGTGCCACCACGCTGCCGCCGTAGGTGTTGCGCACCTCGATCATGCGCTTGAGCAGGTGGTCACGGTGGTCGATCAGGTCGTCGCCGAGGAGACAGGCGAACGGGTGGCCCCCGACGTGCTGCTTGGCGCACAGCACCGCGTGGCCGAGCCCCTTCGGCTCGCCCTGGCGCACGTAGTGGAACGTCGCGATCTCGACGGGCTCGAGGACCTGGTTCAGGCGCTCGGAGTCGCCCTTGGCGGCGAGCACCTCCTCGAGCTCGTACGCTCGGTCGAAGTGGTCCTCGATGGAGCGCTTGTTCCGGCCTGTCACCATGAGGAGGTCGAGGAGCCCGGCGGACACCGCCTCTTCGACGACATACTGGATGGCCGGCTTGTCGACGATCGGCAGCATCTCTTTCGGGGTCGCCTTGGTCGCCGGGAGGAATCGCGTGCCCAGACCGGCGGCGGGGATGACAACTTTCGTCACTGGATCGAAGTCAGCCATGAATGCACCTTAATGGAGGGCCGTGTGGACAAAGCGGAGCTGCGCCGGAGGATCGTCGCCGCACGTGCAGGGCTGTCCGATCCGCGCGGCCCGGCCACCGCGATCAGGGAAACGCTACTCGACCGACCCTGGGTTCAGATGGCCGGGCTGGTCGCCTGTTATTGGTCCGCGGGCACGGAACCGGCCACGCACGGCCTCATCTTCGCCCTCTGGAAACACGGTACGACGGTCATCCTGCCCGTCCTCCTGCCCGACGATGACCTCGACTGGGCGGTCTATGACGGCCCCGACTCGCTGGCGCCCGGGCCGCGCGGCCTGATGGAACCGGTGGACACCCGGCGCGGCGTGGACGCCATCCGCACGGCCGGTCTGGTGATCGTGCCCGCACTGGCGGTCGACGCCACCACCGGCGTCCGGCTCGGGCGCGGCGGCGGTTCCTACGACCGCGCGCTGGCGCGGGTCGGCCCGAACGTGCCGACGGTCGCGCTGCTGCACGAGGGGGAGCTGATCGACGGCGTGCCGGCCGAGCCGCACGACCTTCCCGTCTCGATGGCCGCCCTCCCGTCCGGCATCGTCACCTTCTGAGCCCTCTGAGCCCTCTGGCCCCTCTGTCTTGGGGGCTCAGGGAAGGATCTGCAGGTCGTTGAGGCCGCCGTTCTCGCCGAAGTACTCCTCTAGGTCGTCGTTCCTGACCGCGTCGAAGAACCGCCGTCCCGCCTTCCTGTCCAGGCGGACGATGCTCGCGCCCTTGACCATGGCGGTGCCGAGCGTCGGCACGGTGGCGGAGTCGACGGTGTCCGGCCGGATGTCCCGCAGTTCCAGCGCCAGGTCGCGCAGCGTGCTGAGCGTCACGGCCGAGTCGACGCTGACCGCGCGCGTGAGCGCCTCCAGGAAGTCGTTCAGCTTGAGCGGGTCGGTCAGCATGTCCCGGCTTATGATCTTGTGTCCGAGGGCTCCGACGAACGCCTGCTGGCGCTTGATCCGGTCGAAGTCGCCGCCCGGCAGGTTGTACCGCTGACGGACGAACAGCAGCGCCTTCTCGCCCTCCAGGTGCACCAGGCCCTGCGGCCAGGTGACCTTGTTCGCCGGGTCGTACACCTTGCGCGCGACGTAGACGTCGACACCGCCGATGACCTGCGTCATCGCGACGAACCCCTTGAAGTCCAGGGCCGCGAAATGGTCGATGCGGACCTTGGTCAGGTCCTCGACGGTCTTGATCAGCAGCTTCGGGCCCCCGAAGGCGTACGCGGCGTTGATCTTGTTGTTTCCCCGGCCGGGGATACGGACATAAGAGTCGCGGGGGATACCGATGAGAGTGAGCCGCTTCCGGTCCGCGGGCACGTGAACGATCATGATCGTGTCGGCCCGCTGGCTGCCCGACTCGCCCGGCCGCTTGTCCGACCCGATGAGCAACCAGTTCTGCGCGTCCCCCACGGCCTTGGCCGGCCGGCCCGCGTCCTCGGGGAACGCTCCAGGGATACGCTGGATGTTGCCGTTGAGCGTGATCTGACGTTCCATCACCAACGCGAACGCCGCCGCGACCACCATGGCCAGAACCAGCCCGGTCGCGATCGTCAGCCGGCGTAACAACCGCCGCTTCCTGCGCGGCTTGACGGTCCCGGGTGGCTGCGGCGGCTCGGACGTTCGGGACGCATCGGATATATCGAGTTCCTTCACGGGGACGAGCTCGTCGCCGTCGACGAAATGGTCCTTCCTCGCGCTCTCCAGGACCGGGGAAGTGTCGTCGGCCAATTTCGTCCCCTGCAAACCCGTTGTTCCTCTTCGTCTGTGTCGCGAGTGACGGTAGCCCATAGCTGTTGCTCGTGGTAGTGGCCTATACGAATACGACACAATGGACGCAAACGCGGGAGGGGGGCCGGTGAATCTTGATCTCTGGCTGCTCCTCGCGTCCATCGTCGTGATCGCCGCCATCGCCTCCGTGCGCGTCGCCCACCGCACCGGGCTGCCCAGCCTTCTGATCTACCTCGCCATCGGACTCCTCCTCGGCGAAGCCGGCCTGGGCCTGCAGTTCGAGAACGCGAAGGTCGCCCAGCAGATCGGCCTGGCGGCGCTGGCGGTGATCCTCGCCGAAGGCGGCCTGACCACAAGCTGGGAGCACGTACGCCGGGCCGTCCCTCCCGCGGTGGTACTCGCCACGGTCGGCGTCGCGGTGAGCATCGTCGCGCTGGCCGCGGCGGTGCACTGGCTGCTCGGGATGGACTGGCGCACCGCCCTGCTCCTTGGAGCGGTCCTCGCCTCGACCGACGCGGCCGCCGTGTTCTCCGTCCTGCGCCGCCTGCCCCTTCCCGAACGCCTCTCGGGCATCCTGGAGGCCGAGTCGGGTTTCAACGACGCGCCGACCGTCATCGTCGTCGTCATGCTCAGCCAGATCAGCACACCGATGCCGAGCGTGGGGCACGTCGTGCTGGACGCGGTGTTCGAGCTGGCCATCGGAAGCGCCGTCGGCCTCGCGGTCGGCCCGCTCGGCGGCTACGCCCTGCGGCGGGTCGCCCTGCCCGCCTCCGGCCTGTACCCCATCGCCGTGCTCGCCCTCGCCTTCGTCGCCTACAGCGGCGCGACGCTGCTGCACGGCAGCGGTTTCCTCGCCGTCTACCTGGCCACACTGGTACTGGGCAACATGCGCCTGCCCCACCGTGTGCCGACCCGGGGCTTCGCCGAAGGAGCCGCGTGGCTCGCCCAGATCGGCCTTTTCGTCATGCTCGGCGTCCTCGCCAGCCCGTTCGAACTCCCCCAGATGGTCGTGCCCGGACTGATCATCGGGCTGGTGCTGCTGCTGTTCGCGCGCCCGCTGTCGGTGGTCGTCTCCGCCCTGGCCGTACGCGTGACCCGCACCGACCGGCTGTCCTGGCGGGAGCAGGCGTTCCTGTCATGGGCCGGACTGCGCGGCGCGGTGCCCATCGTGCTCGCCACCATCCCCTGGGCCGCCGGCATCACCGGGGCCAAGGGAGTGTTCAACGAGGTCTTCGTCATCGTCATCGTGTTCACCATGGTGCAGGGACCGACACTGCCGTTCCTCGCCCGCGTCCTGCAGGTCAGCGCCCCGGCCGAGGCACGCGACCTCGGGGTCGAGGCGGCGCCGCTGGAGGAGCTCAACGCCGACCTGCTGCAGGTCAGCATCCCTCAGGGGTCCGGGCTGCACGGCGTCGAGATCTTCGAGCTCCGCCTGCCGTCGGACGCCGCCGTCACCATGGTCGTACGCGAGGGCCGCTCGTTCGTCCCTGAGGGCACCACGCGGCTGCGAGCCGAGGACCAGTTGCTCGTCGTCACCACGGCCGCCTGCCGCAAGGTCGTCGAACGCCGGCTGCGCGCCGTCAGCCGCCGCGGCAAACTCGCCGGCTGGTACGGCGAACGCGGCGAATGACCCCTTCACCCCCGCGCCAACCCGCGCGACAACCCCGCACTACAGCCCCGAACGACAGCGCCCACGTGTGGGGCGGCCGACTTCGGAGACCGGCCCTCAAGAGAACCCCGCTTCCCCACCCTCGACGCGGTCCGCGACTCATCCGGGTCGGGGGGCTCATCGGTCCTCAGAACGACCGGGGACCCTCGCGACGTCCACCCCACCCGACCCCCGCGGTGAGCCTCACGACAGGGATTAGAACCCGTCCGGGTGGCGTTTAGCCTAATCGGCTGCGTACCATTAGCAGTCGCAGCGGTAGAGTGCCAATCTGCGTTGAGCCACACTGAGCCATATGAGGAGGAGCGCGTGCCCACCTACCAGTACGCCTGTACCGCTTGCGGTGAAGGGCTCGAGGTCGTCCAGCGTTTCACCGATGACCCGCTGACCACCTGCCCGAACTGCCAGGGTCAGCTGCGCAAGGTGTTCTCGGCCGTCGGCATCGTGTTCAAGGGTTCGGGCTTCTACCGGACGGACAACCGCTCCTCCGGTTCCTCGACCACCTCCACGACGTCCGCCGGCTCCAGCTCCGGCGGCTCCTCGAGCTCGGGCGGCTCGTCGGACTCCGGTGGCTCGTCGGACTCCGGCTCCAGCACACCGGCGAAGAAGGAGCCCGCCTCCGCCAGCGCCACCCCGAGCAGCTCCGCCGCCTGACGCCTCCCCGGGTTGTACGGCCGTCCCGCCGTACAACCCGATTCGCATCCTTCCGCTCCGGCGTCGGCCGGGTGTGATGACCAGCGCCGACCTCGTGTGCGTTGACGGTCGTCCACAGGCTGAGCGGCGGCACCGACGGTTGTCCACAGCCTTGCCCTCCGCCCTCACCGCCCCACGTCCGTGCCGCTAATCTCGAGCCCATGGTCATGACAGCTGACATCGGGGTCATCGGCGGTTCCGGGTTCTACTCCCTCCTCGACGACGCCGAGGAGATCGAGATCACCACGCCTTACGGGGCTCCCAGCGACATCATCACGGTCGGCCGCATCGGCGGGCGCACGGTGGCGTTCGTGCCCCGTCACGGCCGAGATCACCGGTTCCCGCCCCACCGCATCCCCTACCAGGCGAACCTCTGGGCGCTGCGTTCTCTCGGCGTGCGCCAGGTCGTCGCCCCGAGCGCGGTCGGCTCCCTGCGCGCCGAGTACGGGCCGGGCACGCTGGTGATCCCCGACCAGCTGGTCGACCGCACCTCCGGCCGGGCGCAGACCTACTATGACGCCGGTGGCGCGGTGCACGTTCCGTTCGCCGATCCTTACTGCCCGGTCGGCAGGGCCCTCGCCTACTCCCGGGCCGAGGCCGAGGGGTGGAACGCCGTGGACGGCGGCACCCTGGTCATCATCGAGGGTCCCCGCTTCTCCACCCGAGCCGAGTCACGCTGGTTCACCTCCAACGGCTGGTCGATCGTCGGCATGACCGGCCACCCCGAGGCTGTCCTCGCCCGCGAGCTGGCCCTCTGCTACACCTCGCTGTCGCTCGTCACCGACCACGACGCCGGCGTGGACACCGGCGAGGGCGTGACGCAGGAGGAGGTCTTCGCCTTCTTCGCCGCCAACAGCGAGCGCATGCGCACCCTCGTCGGCTCGGTCGTCGCCGAACTCCCCCTGGACCGCGCCTGCCCCTGCGGCGACGCCCTGAACGGCATCAAGCTCCCCTTCGAACTCCCCTGACCACCGTCCTCCAGCACTCTCTGCCCTACCGCGCCTCGGCACCGCATAGCCGCCCACCGTGCAGTCGGTCACTGCGCTGCGGGCCAGGCATAAGGCCACCCCAACCCGCGATACTCCCCCACGGGCCGACAGCTTGCGGCCGGGCACTCCCACCCCCTCGACAGGAGCCAGGCATCATGCAGGCCGCCACACCCATGCGCGTCATCCGGATGCTCAGCCGGCGTCGGCGGCTCGTGGCCGTCGCACTGGCCGCGCTGGGCACCGCGTGCGTCGGCCTGGCCGTCCGTCCGGCTCCCTCCGTCGCGATCCTGGCCGCCGCGCACGACCTTGGAGCCGGAGCGCTGTCCGTGTCCGATCTGACCGTCGTTCACCTGCCCGAGGAGACCGTCCCCGACGGCGCCCTCCGCCCGGGAGCCTGGGTGGCCGGACGCGTTCTCACCGCCCCCGCCCGGCGCGGCGAGCCGATCACCGACCTGCGCCTGCTCGGTCCGGCCCTCATCGACGCCTACGGCCCTGGCCTACTCGCCACCCCGGTGCGGGTCACGGACGCCGCCTCTGCCCGGCTGCTCCGGCCCGGTGACGTCATCGACGTCATCGCCTCATCATCCGCATGGGACGACCTCGCCCCGCCTCCGGCGGCCGACCCGGCCACAAGCGCACCGCCGGACCACGGCGACGCGCCGAGTGCCACACCCGTCCGCACCTCTACGGCGGCGCAGGCCGTCACCGTCATCGCCGTACCCAGCGGGCCTCGCTGGAGCGGCGCTTCCGCCGGCGACACGGCCGAGACCGGCGCCCTGGTAGTCCTGGCCACCACGCCGGGCCAGGCCGCGCGCCTGGCCCAGGCCGGCACGGGCTCCCGCCTCTCGATCACCATCCACGGCCACACCCCCTGACGGCCCAGCGCACCCACACCCTCCACGTCCACCGGTCAGTGAGCGCGCCACGCTGAGCCCACGAATCCGGCATCGCGAAACCCCGAGCTGAGCCACAAGCGGTTGACCGAACGCGCACGACTTCGACGAGAGACGACAGAGGGTCCGCACTGCCTCTGAAGGTGGACGTCGAGGCACCCACGGGCGTCGTCCGCCGCCCGTCCAGGGGAAGCCGAGCCACAGTTCAGGCCAGGACGTCCGTCAGACGGAGCCGGTCCTACAACAACGACCCCAGCTTCGGGTCGTACTCCCAGTGCCAAGGCTCGAACGGACTGTGATAGGCCCAGTCGGGATGGATCCAGCCGAACCGCTTGCCGTTCGACTCGAGCCAGTTGAACTGCACCGAACGGAAGGTCTGGACGCCGCCGCACAGGTCCACCGCCAGGCCGAGCCCGTGGTTGCTGCGCCCCGGCACCGCGGCGAACCCCGGCCGCCGATAGAAGATCGACTGCTGTTGCGCCAGGTTGCGGTAGCTGTCGGTCACGCAGATCGGCGTACCGAACTGCTTGCGGTACGCCTCGCTGAGCGCGACGAACGCGATCGCCGCGTCGGCCCGCAACTCACGCCCCCGCTGCTGGAGCGGGCAGAGCACGTCCGCCGGCAACAGCCCGTTCGGATACTGCGCCGCCGAACTCACCCGGGTCGGGTCACAGGCCGCGCCCGAGCGGCCGCCCTGGTTAACGCGCACGCCGAGCTTCACCAGCGTCTGCGACAGCGACTTCACAACGGTCGCGGACCGCTTCCTCAAAGTGTCGATCTCCACGCTGAGCTGGGCCTCCACCAGCAGCTTGGTCGCCCGCAGATCCTGCGCCTCGCCGGCCAGTCTCTGCTGTTGCTGGTACAGCCGCCCGGCGTCCGCGAGTATCTCGTCCCGCCCGGACACCAGGTAGGTCATGTCGCTCAGCGCCCGCAGGCTCGCGTCGTCGCTGCCGTTGAGGAACGGGGCCATGTCACCGCCCGAAGGCTCCTGGTACAGCGACTGCACCAGGTCCGACAACGGCTGTCGCATCTTGCCGAGCTGGAGATTCGCCGTGCGCAACTGCTCCAGCTTGCCCTTGAGCTCTTTGTCGGCCTTCGCCAGCGTCGTCTGGCGCTGCTCCAGCGCCTTAGTGGCGTCCGCGAGCGCTTGGGACGACTTCTCGGCCTCACGCCGCAGCTCTGTCAGGTTGGTCGGATCGGGTTTCCGGTCAGCCGTCTCGTGCGTGGCCGATCGCGCGTGCGCCGTACCGGGCGACGTCATACTGATGATGGAAATCATCGCCATAAGGACCGCGACCAGGCCCGCCGATCGAGGAGATGGCACGTTAAGACCCCTCCATTTGCGAACTTGTGACCTGCGCCCGCACGCACGTTACTACAGCGGACTGAGTGTCCGGGCCGGAGTCGCAAGAGCCGTTATGTACGGATCACGCCTTTTATGCCATCACCGCCTCACCACCCCACACACTGACACCGTCACTTAAGCCCTCCCCTCACCCCCTGCAGCCTCCCGTCACCACATCACCCGTAGTCCCCCGCCCTCGAGGCGTCGACCCGGCCCCTGTCCACGGCGACGTCACCTCCATCACCGACCAGCCAGCACCACTCCCCGACCGCCCCTCACCAGCGAATCCACCGACCTCGCGGATCTCGTCACCCACGTCCTCCCGTCACCTCACCTCCTCCCATCACCCTCGAATCGTCGGGCCCAAGGTCCTCCGATCACCACCAGCGCCCCTGCGGCCTCCGGCCACGCCCGCCCCATCACCACACAGGCTGCGCCATCCCGGCCTCGCCGCCTCACCGCACAGGTCACCACGGCCTCCGGCCCCGCCGTCCTTCCATCACCGCACGGCAGCGCCTGTCAGACCCCGGCCTCCGCCTCCCACTGATCCCCGACCTCATCCGTCCTCCCGAAGACGGTCCTCCCAGAGATCGTCCTCCCGGGGACCATCCGCCGTGGCGCTTCGCAGGGTTCTTCACCCTTCGCATCCGCCTTGACGGCGTCGCCCTCTCCGCTCCCAGCCGCCGAGTGGCGCTCGCCCCTCCATACCTCCGGCGCCCGTGCACTCCTCCCTGCCTGCGCGCCCCTCCCTGCCTCCGGCCCGCGCCCTACCATCCGCGCATCCACGCCCCTTCCACCGCTCCCGCCGCTTTCGCCCCTCCGCACGTCCGAGGCGCGCCCTCCCGTGCGCCCCTCCGAGCGCCGCCAGTCCATCTGGGCATCCGAGGCGCGCCTTCGCCCGCGCCCCGCCGTGCCGCACCCTGTGACCACCCCGTCCGAGGAGCGCACCCCCGCGGGTTGCCTCGGCACCTGCGGGCCATCCAACGCCTGACGCGCCCGCCCTTCTGACAGATGCCGCAGCCGTCCGCCCTCCCACACCCGCGAAGAGCGCCCACCGTCCCCAGGCTGCCGACCACCGGTCGCAGCCCTCACATTCATCTCCGGCCGCGTCCCCAGCAGGACCGCCCGGCCATCCCTCTCTCCTGTACGCCGCGGCTCGCCCCCTCCTGGTTGACGGCCCCCGCGCCCAGCGCTTCCACACCAACCCGCGCGCCCATTCACCACCTGCCACACCACAGGACGCTGCCGGCCACCCCTCGTACACGCAGATTCTCGGCCTTCACTCTTCCCGCGCATGACCGGCGGCGGTACGGCACCCTCGTATACGAACTCGGCGTGCGGTGGCGCCGGCACCGGCGTGACGAAGTACGTGCCGGGAGCCTCCCGCAACCGCTCTACAGCCCTGACCTTCACCGAATGCCGGGTCCCGCCCCGCGCCTGCTGCTCGTACCCCGTCAACTCCGCCACGAGAAGTCCCACCGCGAGCATCGCCGGCGCCAACATGGCGAACACGAGCACCCCAGGCCGGACCCCGTGGCCCCTCTTCAGACTCTTACGTCGTCGCCCAGTCACGTTCCGTGACGGTAGTCACAGACAGCTACGTCCCGTTGGCGGCATGTCAGCCCTTTACCCCCGCACATCGCATACATGAGAGACCACCCGCAAAGCCGAGCCCCGCCACGGCCCACACGGTGCTCGCCTTTCGGTACGCTTACACCAGATCCCGCCTCCGTAGCTCAGGGGATAGAGCACCGCTCTCCTAAAGCGGGTGCCGCAGGTTCGAATCCTGCCGGGGGCACTCATTGACCAGCCGCTTGGCCTCTCACCTGCGGCTCAGTGCATCCTCTCTTAACGATCACATGCAGCCGGATGCCGCCGCGGGCAGCCGTATGTCAGCGGTCACGGGACATACGCGGGACGATCTTGACCGCATATCCACAGTTCGCAGCTATCCCCGAGCAGCAGCGCGACCAGAGACATCGGTGACATGCCGTCGCGAGTGGTAGGAAGGTGCCGATGTTGGCGGCGCCCAGGGGAAGAGACCTAACGTGAGCGAGGAACTTCGCCTGCGGTGGACCAGTCAAGTCCACTACCTGCCCGCGAATCGGTTCCGGTGCCCTCCGAGAGAGGTTCCCACGCGCACCTCGGAGGCGCGGCTCCGCTCTCTGATGCAGATCGAGAAGTGGACTCCGGAGGAGTGCGCGGCAACGCTCGTCCACCTGGCCGCGCACTCGCCGAAAGATGGTGAGCAGGAGCTTGGTCGGGCGCTGATAATCGAAGCGATGCAAACGGGCCAGGCGGAGTGGGGCAATCAGTACGTTGAGGCCGTCGCCTATCTCCTCGCCAGCCTGGTTTACGACATGGCGACACGTGCCGAAGACACCGAAGCTTGGGAAGCGGCCGCTGAACACTTCGCGATGGCTGCTGCCCAGTTCGCCCTGTGCGAACAAGACAAACTAGCCCTCAATTGCCTTCGCTCTGGGTTGAAGCATGTGCAGAAGTACGAAGGCCCAACTGCGAGCCGAGCGGCCTCAGCCTTGATCCAGGGTTCGATAGCTCTGAGGGCAAGCACAGACGAAGCGATCGGCTCGGAGCTTCACAACTTGTATCAGCGGCTTGGGTACACCATGTGCGGTTCAACAGTGGACCTCAACGCGATGATTTTCCTGCACCAGGCAGCCAAGGGCATGGACTTTACTCTCGCCGTGGAGTCTGCCGGCCCACTCGTACCTTCTTCACGGATCCGCCAACGACTGGACGGGACCGAGACTCGTGCGTCCCTCCCTCCTGATCCAGAGTTTCCCTTCGGTGTCGAAAGCGCGATGCTCTACTACGTGGGTTCCGGTGAAGCCGAACCGGAGAGCGATCCCGAGGCACGGCAACGTAATCTACAGCGCGTAACTGATCGCTGGATCAGCAGCAACCTCCATATGACCCGGAATCTACTGCGGAACCGCCTGATTGGGCTTGACGAAGTGCAGGCAGTGTTGCCCGAGGACACCGTCCTGATCTCCTTGTTCCTCGCTGAGATGCGTGACGGTACCGCCGGCACGCCACGGGCAAGCATCCAGGGCCTAGCCGTGACACGCGAGGGATTTGATCATCGCACTATGGCTATGCAAGACGTCCATGGCGGGTTGGTGAAGTTCACTCGCGCAGGGCATACGCTCTTCGCTCACCCCTCGGTCGGCCCCATCACGGCGCTGCGGCAAGCCGTGGTCACCGACCCACTACACCGCCCGGTGAGCCGTGATGCCCAGCAGCAGCTTTCCGAGGCAAGCCACCACTGCCTCGCCGGTCTCGCAGCTTGCCTCCCCCGTTGGCGCGCACAGGGCAAACGCCACCTTTGTATCTGGCCAAACGGACCACTGCACTATGTGCCCTTCCACCTCCTGTCGGTGGCAGGCAAGCCCGTGGCCGATGACTGGACCGTCACGCAAATACCGAGCCTGTCCTTCTTGCGCCCCACCCTGCACTCCTCATCCTCTGAGAAACGAGGCTTCGTGGCGTTCGCGTCGGCTGACGGTGGCGCCAGGCACGGCTTGGATTCCCAGGAAGCCCTGGAACGGCAGGCGTCAATGGTGGCGAACGCTATGGGTGGCACTGCGGTGCTGGGAAGCGCCGCTACGCCCCGCCGCTTCCTTGCGGACCTCGCCAATGCTCGCTATGTACATGTAGCGGCCCACGGAGCCCACAACGAGTGGGCTTCGTGGTACCAGTGCTTGTTCCTGTCACCTGCTACGGATACCGACGGTCGCGTCTTTGCCCACGACATCCTTAGGGCTGATCTGCGCGGCGTCGAACTGGTCACCATGAGTTCGTGCGAGTCGGCGCTAGGCCGGTTCGACCTCAACGACAACCTTCGCGGCCTGCCCGCGGCCTTCATGGCAGCCGGCGCTTCGGCCGTCATCGGATGCCTCTGGCCAGTACACCCGCAGGTAGCTACGGTTTTCTTCACCGCGCTGTACGAGCAACTCGCCAAGAACCCCGACCGAAGGTCCGCTTTCCGAGCCGCGCAGACCCACACGCGCAACCTTTATACGGCCTACCGTGACTGGGGCGCTTTCTGTTTTATCGGTGACTGGCGCGCCACGGAATTGACCTAAGGAGCACTTTGATTCACCATCTGGCCCTAGACATGACTGCGCCTGTTCTCCATGATCTTGAGCTGGTGGCCGAGCCACGACTGAACGCGCCCACGTCACCGCCTCGCCTGAAGGAGAGGGTGTCTCTTGGCGCGGTCGTGCGGGCACTGACGGCCGAGGAGGCCGCAGCGAGCGAAGAGGAATGGAGTAATTTTCTCAAATCGGAGTCATCCCACAGCGATTACTTTATACTGAGCGTGGTATGCGCATTCCGGCCTACCGGGAATGGCGACCCCTTCATCGACGCGGCCGTCGGCATACAACTGGAGTCTCCCGGCAAGGCGGACGATCAGCAACCGATCGCATGGTCGATCTCACCAAAGAAACGTTTGGTGCCGGCAAGACGAGCGACAAAAATTGCGCTGACCGCCAAGCTCGCCATTTTCGAGTCCAGTGTGGAGTTCTCCCCGGAAGGTGAACACGAAGAGCTCTTCGTAGTGGGGATGGGTGAGCGGGACAGCGATCCTGAGTGGAGATTTCGCAAGACCAGTGGTACGCCATTGATCGGTGACGAGACGCTCACCGTCATCGTCAAGACTCCCGCCGAGGCACCCACGCAGGCTCGGATTTCTGTGGCGGCCACCGTCAGGCACCGGCGCCTAGGCATTATCCCCTACCGGGCTGAATTGCCTCCCACACTTCGAATAATCGATCTCCGGTCACAGTGATAGACAACTATCTCAGCCAGAGAAACGCGCCCCGGCGCTCTTTGACGACATGGAACTGTGATGGCATCCTACGGACCAGGTTCACCGTACTGAGGCCCGGGAGCAGTCAGCCTCGGCATGACACCGGGGCTGAGAAAGAAACAATCATTATCCATCAAGCGCGTTGTTAATCTTTCCGTTGATATGGTCCTGCTGGCCATCCATGCATTTGGCATAGACCCTGAGCAGAACGTCCACACTGTGACCGGCGCGCTTGGCCACCTCAGTAGCCGGCACGCCCGCGTTCAGCCAGAGCGACACGGCCGCATGACGCAGGTCGTACGGCCGGGCGGCCAGCGACGACTCCACCAGAGCAGGAGTAAAAGCAAGCTTTCGCGCCTCCTGCCAGACGTAGGAGTACGCCGAACTGGAGTAGGACCCCTCGTTGGCCGTGCGGAACAGCCTCCCATCCTTCGCCATGCCGTAGGTCTCGATGTGCTCGCGAAGGATCGCCACGAGAACCGGTGGAATCGGTATCTCTCGCGTCTCCTTGTGCGCTCGGTGCTTGAGGCTGCGCGACTCGTGGGTCTCTCCCGAATTGGTCCACCGCTTCGTCGCCTGAGGTCGGGCGCGCTCCAGGACGATGTGGCCCCATCCTGAAGCGGGCAAGGTGCAGTCTTTCAATTGCAGATCCGCTGCCTCCTCCGGGCGCAGCGCCGCGTAATAGACGCAGGCAAACAGTGCCTGTAGTCGAGGACCGCGCTTGCGGCCGACCTTGGGCACTGCATCGAGGAGCTTCCTGGCCTGGGCGGGATTGACCACCGTACGGGGATCAACGACCGTCACGGCCTTGGGCGGAGTCCACTTGATCTCATCCATCGGGTTGCTCGTGAACACCTTCTGCTCCACCGCCTGCTCCAGGAGGTGATGAAGAATCGCTCGCTTCCGACGCACCGTGTTGGCCCCAGCTTCCTTACCCTCGGCAGTGACCAAGATGGCGTCGAGGGCCATCCGCAGCACACGTGCCTCTCCCAGAGAGGACAGGGGAAGGGACGACTTCTCCAACCAGCGCAGAGCCGCAGCTTGCGTGCTGTCCAGGTCGCCCCGCCGGCCCGCGGGTAGAAGGGCATGAATACGAAGCACTTCTCGCAAGAACCCGGCATCAGGACGGTTCGACACTTCAACCACCAGTGCAGGGATGAGCGACAACAGCGCATAGGCGTCCGTCTCACGAGTCCTGGCCGCCGAACTGCGCCAGCGACCGAGGACGTAGGACTGCGCGAACTCCAAAAAGGAAGGGCCTAAAGGTTCCGGCGCGAGCATCGACACGGGCAGCCCGGTAACGATGTCGAACGCTTCCCCCTGCCTGGCCCCCTGCCGCAAATCGGCCAGGAAGCTGGAGGCCAGCCCCTTGGTTCGGAAACTCTTGGACTTGGACTTGCGGGCCACCGTCCAGCGCACGATGAAAGCCGCCGTCTTGTCCGGCCGATGCTGGATCTCACTGAACTTCACGTCATAGCTGGTGTTCACGACGCCCTCCGCAGCGAGTCGAGCCAGGCCATGAGGTCGCTCCGCCACACGCGGAGTTCGTCGTTCGGGAGCCGGAGGCAGACCGGGGCGCGGCCCAGCTCACGCCAGCGGTAGAAGGTCCGGCGGGAAACTCCGCCGAGTTCGTCGAGCACCTCGGGCAGCGTCAGCAGCTTGTCTGGGCGCGTCATCGGCCACCGTCCGAGCCGCCGATCTGGGGACTACCGGCCAGCGCGACAGCGAGGAGTTGTTCGCCGGAGGTCAGGCCACGGCCGGCGTAGGCCCAGCGGGCAATGGTGACGGGCTGGTCTTCCGGGAATAGCGGGAGTCGTCCCGTGGTGATCTCGTGCTTTCGCGCGTGATCGGCCCGCACCGCTCGGAGTTTGCCGATGGTGGTGGAGTAGCGGCGGCTTCGGGTGGAAAAGTGGCCGCGGTAGCCGAGCATGTGGGCCCAGTGGGTAAGGCGGAGTTCGGCCAGGTGTTTCAGGGCGCCGAGGCGAAAGCATTCGGCGATCAGTCGCCGGGGGTGGTCGCGCAGGCTGAGGGCGTCGAGGTCTTCCAGTGGACGGATTGGCCGGTCGAGAGTGCCCACGCATTCGGCGGCTTTGGTGGCGTACTTGGCGACGTAGGCGGCGACGCTCTGCTCGGACAGGCCACCATCAGCAGCGATCGGCCGGATGTCGAGCTGTCGGCCCCAGCGCAACACCCGTACCGGCTCATCTGTCGTGGTGGAGATGCGCACGGAGACGGCCGGGGCGGCGCTCTGGACGGCGGCCGTCAGCGCGTCAGTGGTGGCCCAGGCGGGGGGCGGAGAGGTAGGCCCGTCGGGTCCGTCGAGGCGGATGACGGCGTGCAGGTGGACGGCGCCGCGGCGTTGGTATTCGGCGACCTTGGCGAAGGACAGGACCAGGTTCTCTCGTAGTTCGCGCAGGCTGAGCCCGCCGGCCGTGGCGAGTCTGCGGCGCAGAGCGTCGGCGAAGCGTGCCCACAGCAGGGAGGCCACGGCGTTGAACAGCACTGAGCCGGTGTAGTCGTAGCATTCCGGGCACAGCGGTTCGCCGAGGACCTCATCGTCGGCGTGATGCCGTGCCGTGCAGGAGACCGCTCGCCCGTGTGGGCAGGGGGTGGCGTCGCGCCGGGGGTGGCAGGGCAGGACCTTGCCGTTGTTGTCTCGCCGGGTGTGTACCGGTCCGAACGAGGGGGCGGTGAGGGTGACGAACAGGCACGGGTGCCCGCTGACCGAGGCCGGGACGCCCTTGCCGCCGGTCAGGCCCGCGCGGATGAGTTGGTAGGTGTCGCCGCGGTAGGTCTTGGCGCAGGCGGGGCAACGGGTTGCGCGGCGGGTCTTGCAGGGCAGGCGGAGCACGCCGCCGGGTTGGTTGTGGGTGGTGTAGGTGTGCAGGCGCCGGCCGGTGGCGGGGTCGACGTGGATGACGGTGCCGCGCATGTTGATGGGTTGTCGGCATCCGCCGGTCCGGCGGATCTGTGCGGCCCACCGGTCGTAGTCGGGACTGTCGAGGCGGGCGACCATGCCGGCGATCGCGTGCGGATCGATGGTCGATGCGGGCAAGATGGAGTCCTCCTTTCACTCGTTCGGGTGGAGGGATGGCCCCCGACCTGGCAGGCGTCTTGGTGGATGTACGGCCAGGCCGGGGGCAGCCTGGGGCTATGCCCCGAGGTTGTCGATGCCGGTGCCGAAGCAGTCGGCGCAGGTGGCGCCGAGGCTGTCGAGCCCGGTGCCGTTGCAGGTGCAGCAGCGGTAGCGGTAGCGGTAGCGGATGACGATCACCTCGTCTGTCGTGTCGGTCTCACTCATGGGTGTTGTCGGGGATGACGCACCCGGCGTAGCTGATGTCTGCGGAGTAGCGGGCGCGTCCCTTGGTCAGGACGGCCACGGCGCAGTACTCGACGGGGCCGAACCGGATCGAGGTCCGGTAGTGACCCTCCGGCAGCCCGTGCGGGTCGATCTCGCTGCCGAGGTAGGCGGCGATCTTGTCGACCTCCTCGCGCATCTGGTCGTCGGATGCGTGCTTGGGCAGATAGCAGGCGGTGACGTCCTGGTGAGGGGTGGGGATGTCGGGGTTGGTGTCGAGGAAGTCGGCCAGGTCGCAGGCCGCAGATGTAGGCGGTCCGGTCGTTGGTCATTTGAGTTCTCCTCTCGTCGTGTCGTCAGGTGGGTTCGGGCGCGGTTCGCAGGTGGCGGAGTAGATCGGATGCAAGCTGGTTGGACACGCCGAGGCGGGCACGCAGCGCGTCGCGGCTGATCGGTTTGTCGTGCTGGGCGTGGTAGTCGGTGGCGACCTTGCGGGCGTAGTCGAGCAGTTCTGAGGACAGTCCCGAGGTCTCGTCCTGGCCGTCCTTGTCGTCCTTGCGGCCGGGGACGAGCGCCGAGGCCGTCGAGGACGACGGGACGGGAGGGGACGAGGTGACCGTCACCGAGGATGGGTCCGGGGACGGTGCGGGACGAAGAGCGGACGATCGGCGTTCGAGCATCGATACTGCGGTCAGGAAGGCACCCGCCGGAGTAGCGGCGACGATCCAGCCCCAGGCGGTGGGTTGGGCTTGGTGGAGGTTGGCGGCCAGGGACAGCACAACTCCGCCGGCCAGGACGAGGGTCGGCCAGGACGCCCACCCGGTGCGGGCGCGTCCGGTCTTCTTGTCGCGCTGGCGTTCACGGGCGGCCATGACGCAGGTCAGGTCGACACAGACAGCGACGGCCCAGGCCATCCAGCCGTGTTGTCCGTGAGCGATGGCGGTGTCGCGGATGTGGGTGAACGATCCGGCGCCGGCGATGGCCGCCAGGATGATGACCGGTCCGGAGTCGGCCAGCCAAGCGGCGAAGCGTCGCATCGTGTCCCCCTTTCTGATCAGCGGCAGCGGTCACATGTCAGGCGTCCAGCAGGACGGGGATGTCGGTTTCGGTCACCTCCCCGCGGTGCTGGCCGGCGGTGAGGTCGTCCCAGGACGGCGTCAGGTGCGCGTAGACACGAGCGGCGTGTTCGGCGATGTGCTCGGCCACGTAGAAGGACCGCGCCCGGTACCACTGGCCGTCTTGCGAGGCGACGATGGCGACGCCGGGCGTCTCGGCTGGGATGGCGCGGGCGGAGACCAGCGCGGCGAGGTCGAGGTCGCCCAGGGTCATGGTCGCGGTTTCAGGGTCGTTGACCCGATGGCAGATCCGCCCCGAGCACTGGGCCCGGAGAGCGGTGACGCCGGGGCCGAGGTCGGAGCCGATCCGCTGTCCGCACAGGAACAGGTAGATGCCGAACGCTCGTCCGAGTTGGGCGATGCGCAGTAGCGCCGTTGAGGTCTTGGCGATCTCGTCTTTCTCGGACTTGTCGGCCATGAGGTACAGCTCGGCCAGCTCGTCGGCCAGGACCACGACCGGCACCGGCCGAAGCGCCGCCGGGAGCTGCCAGATGTTACGGGCGCCGCCAGCGCGGCACAGGCCCATCCGATCCAGCATCAGGGCGACCAGGTCACCGAGAAGCGCGACCGACTCCGGACGATTGGTGGCCAGCGCCGACAGGCGAGGAGCGTACGGGGCGAACTCGACGCCGCCCTTGAGGTCGAAGCCGACCAGGGCGACCGGTTGCGGAGCCAGGCCGACGATCAGCGCATTAGCGAGGTTCGACTTGCCGGATTGGGTGGCGCCGGCGTTGAGCCAGTGCGGGACGGTGCGGAAGTCGAGCGTCCATGGCCCGCCGGTCTCCAGCTTGCCGACGGTGACCTTCAGCAGCTCACCGGAGGCCGGCAGGGTGTCGAGCCGGACCAATGGGTCACGGATCGTCACGGCCAGCACGACCCGCCCCGGTCGCGGAGAGGAGACCCGGACGGCGTGTGCCCCCCAGGAGTGCGCGAGCCGTTCGGCAGCGTCGCTGTAGTCGCCCGGGGTCTGCCCTTCCAGGAGGCGGACGTTGACGCGCCAGCCGTGCCGCGTGGGTAAGGGCAGCCACATCCACGGCTTGACGTCGACGGCCACTCGCTGGAAGCGCCGGCGTACCTTGACGATGCCGGTCGAGGCGACTGCGCGTGGGACGACGGTGAACCACCAGCGTTGTTGCTTCTTGGTCAGCCCGCAGCCGAGGGCGACCTTGCGCCAGGTGGTGCGCACGTGGATCGCGGTGAGGGTGTAGCCGACCAGCAGCCAGTACGACCGGTAGTGCCAGCGCCGCCAGGTCCACAGGGCGGTGAGCAGGGCAACCAGGTAGGCGAGCGCCCCGAGCAGTACGTGCAGCAGGTCAGGCACGGGCACCCACCCCGGCGGGGGTGAAGGAGGTGGCGCGGTAGGAGATGCCCCACCGCTGGCCCATCTCCCAGACGTAGCCGACCAGGCCGACCGGGATCACCTCGTCTCCCGGGGAGACCAAGGAGTCGCCGGACAGGCCGACCTTCACCAGCTCGATGCGGCCGGTCTCGTCCTCCACCAGCAGGACGACCTCGTGAACGATCTGGCCGTCCTTGTCCTTCTTGATTTCGCCGGTGTCCTGGTTGACTAGTCGGGGCCGGGGCGCCTTCACGCAGGTGAAGCTCAGCCGGTTGGTGTCGACGGGGATCGGGATGTTGCGCATGGGATGGACCTCCTTCTCTCGGTTATCTAGGCCAACATAGTTGACCTAGTCGGCTCGGTTGTCAATGACTTCGTGGTTGGCTTGGTCGCCGCTGGTGTGCTGAACTTGGGGAATGGTCAAGAAGACCGGCCGTCCCGGTTACCTGCAGATCGCCGATGAGCTGCGCGAGCAGATCCGCCGCGGGACGCTGGCGCCGGGCGACCCGCTGCCCTCGACGGCCCGGCTTTCTGAGGACTACGACGCGTCGCTGTCGGTGGTGAAGATGGCGGTCGGCATCCTGCGCAACGAAGGGCTGGTCATCGGCCAGCAGGGCAAAGGCGTGTACGTCCGCGAGATCGACACCGCCCCCGGCGATACCCCTACCGCCACCGCCGACGAGCTGACGGAGATCCGCGCGAGCATCAAAGAGCTGACCGAGCGGCTCGAACGGGTGGAATCGGCGCTGTCGCAGCAGACCGGCAAGCCCCGCCGCTCTTCGCGAAGCTGACCTTCGCCCTGTCCGCGTCGTCGCCGCCGCGTTCCGGCCGGTTGTCGCGGACGTGGACGCCCATGACCCGCCGGGCGAACGTCGAGGAGTGTGACTGCGGCTTGACCGGCAGGTGCATCCGCCGCTCCTCCTGGCGGACGCCGACCAGCACGACCAGGAAGGCGACCACTCCGGCGACGCCCAGCCCGATCACAGCCAGCGGGAACAGCGTGTTCATGACCAGATCACCCCAGCGCTGTGCGAGGCCACGGCCAGGCCGATGAAGGTCACCATCAGCGCGACGGCCGCCGCGGCACCGGGGCCGGTGGTGCCGGGACGGTGGGGGCGACCGGCCGGGCGGGTGCTGCCGCCGCGGCCCTTGCGCCGCTTGGCCTGACGGCGCTGCCACCGGAGAACGGCCGTGCACTTACGGCAGGCGCCAGCCCCCTCAGACATCCGGGCGCCACACGCGCACGGCGGGGTCTCGTCCAGGGGAGGGATTTCGTCGGTCATCTGCGTTTTCTCCTCTCGTCTCACGGGCGGTTTCGTGGTGCGAGATGAGGATGCGACGCAACGTAGGGACGAGATCACTACACGACTGGACGTGTGCAAGACGTCCCGACTAGGGTTTTGGCGTCCCTGGACGTCCCTACGGGCAGGTGAGATGGCCAACGAGCGGTTGCGCGCGGCGCTTTTAGAACGCGGCGTCACGATCGGCGACCTGGCCACGGTGACCGAGGTCGACCCCAAAACCGTCGAACGGTGGGTCACCCAGGCACGTCGTCCCTACCGCAAACACCGCTACGCCATCGCCACGTTTCTCCAGGTAGACGAGTCCTACCTATGGCCCGACGCGCTCACCCCCGAGCAGGTCACCGCAGCCGGCGAGAGCGAGATCGTCCACGTCTACCCGCACCGCTGGGCGGTCCCCCGAGACATCTGGGGACGTCTGTTCACCGAGGCCAAACGAGAGATCGGCATCCTGGTCTACAGCGGCATGTTCCTGGCCGACGACGCAGGCATGATCAAGCTTCTCGGCGACAAGGCCGCCGGTGGCGTACAGGTGCGCATCCTGTTGGGCGATCCCGACTCCCCCGAGGTCGCGAGGCGTGGCGCTGACGAGGGCATCGACGACGCCATGGCGGCCAAGGTGCGCAACGCCCTGGTGCTCTACCGGCCGATCCGCGACATCGAAGGCGTGGAGATCCGACTGCACGGCACGACCCTCTACAACTCGATCTACCGCATTGACGACCAGTTCCTCGTCAACCCGCACGTGTACGGGCAGCCCGCTGCCAACGCCCCTGTTCTTCATCTCAAGAAGGTGATCGGCGGGGATATGGTGACCACCTACGCCGCCAGCTTCGAACGGGTGTGGGAGCAGGCCCGCCCGGTAGAGTCCTGATCATGGCCCGCCGCATCGACTACTACGACGACCCGCAGGCGCCCAAGGCCAACAGCCTGGTCCCCTCGGTCAACGTCGTGGTCACCAACGAGGCCGGCGACATTCTGATGATCCGCCGCTCCGACAACGACAACTGGGCCGTCCCCGGCGGAGCCATCGACCTCGGCGAGTCCATCCCGCAGGCCGCGGTACGCGAGACCCGCGAGGAAACCGGCCTCGAGTGCGAGATCACCGGCATCGTCGGCACCTACAGCGACCCCAAGCACGTGATCCTCTACACCAGCAACGGCGAAGCCCGCCAAGAGTTCTCCATCGTCCTCACCGCCCGCGCCGTCAGCGGCGAGCCGACGCCGAGTGATGAGTCACGCGAGGTGCGCTGGGTAAGCCGGGATCAGATAGAACGGCTTGGCATGGATCGCTCGATGCGGTTGCGCATCGGCCACTATCTCAGCGGTGCCGGCGGACCGTACATCGGCTGACGCCATCCGGGTCTCGATCGCGTGCACGGCCGACATGATGCACGGGGTCGCCTTGGCGATGGTAGCGGTGACCAGGTCTTCCGGACCGTAGCGCTCACGGATCTCGGCCAGCCGGTCAACGGCCTTGACCGGCACGCCGTCCGGGCTGGTGGTCATATCGCAGTAGGTGATCGCCTCGACCAGGTCGGGCCGCTGTTTTGGGAACTCCCCCTGCAGGATGTCCAGCAGGCCACGGTCACCGGCCTCGATCTCCGCACACGTATGGTGCGCGACCAGCTTGCACAGCAGCTCATCGGCGCCGTGAACGTCCCGCAAGTAGCGCGCCCCATCGATGGGATGAAAGCCGACATCCACCAGCTCCGGCGCGTAACCGATGTCATGCAGGTAGGCCGCCATCGCCAGCAGTTCGGCGTCCTTGCCCAGGATCGGGGCGAGCTGTTCAGCCCGCCGGCCGACCCCGAGCGAGTGCTCCCACCGACGCGGGAGCGCGTCTTGCAGCGTCTTTCGTGCCAGCTCACGGGCCCAGGCGATGTTGATGTCCCTCATGTGGCTTACGATCGCAGCCCCTTTCCGCCCCGAGCTAGGGATCTGACTTAGACGTCTTGAGACGTCCTTCCCAGTCGGGACGGACGAAACGGCCTTTGCCGTGAACCGCGACGATCAGGCCGTCGCTCTCCAGTACCCCGAGCGCCTGACGGACCGTGGTACGCGAGGCCGCGTAGTGCCGGCGCAGGTCTCGCTCACTGGGCACCTTGCCCGCCAACGGCAACCGACCAGACTCGATCTGCGCGCGCAGCTCTGCCGCGATCGCCTGATACAGGTACTCCCGATCCAGGTGACGGATCTCCTCGCGCAGCACCAGGTAGCCCTTGGAGCGGATGGCGACCAGGAGGTTCTCCTCCACGAGGACGCCCAGCGCACGCCGGACCGTGTTGCGGGCAACCCTGTACTCCTTGCTCAGTGCCGTTTCCGACGGCAGGTAGGTGCCGACCGGATACGCGCTGGAGGTGATCCGTTCGCGTAGCCGATCGGCGAGCTGCGAGTACACCCGCCATCCGGTCAGCCACCTACCGACCACACCGCCGCCCACCGGTTCGCCGGCCTCTAAGTCGGTCACGACTTGTAGGCGTCGAGGATCTTGTGCAGGTCCGCCTGCTCTCCCTCATGCCACCCGGCCTGCGCGGCAGCCGCGATAACCTCGGCCGCGCCGTCCAGGTCGTGGCAGGACGTCCGCTCGTCGTTGCGTGACCCCCAGAAGAACCAAAGGAAGGCCAGGTGCGCATACACCCGGCGCGGACGAAGGTGGATGTCGAACACCTCCAGACACGGCCGGTCGTCCTGATCGGACAGGTGATGGACCTCCACACCACGCCATACGAGCCGGTCCCGGAGTCCCAGCAGGTGGCGGTCCATGACCGGCCGTTCTTGCTCGTTGAACTTGCCCATCGGCATCCCTTTCCGCTCTCGCGTGCCGCCTTACCGGTCACGCTGCGCGCCAATGAGCCTGCTCTCGACCAGGGAACTTCTACACCGCTCTTAGGGACGTCTAGGGACGTCTTGTGTTAGCTTCGCGGTGCCGGTGCATCCGCCAAGGAGGAGACCCGCATGAACGACAACCTCCGCCACGCCCTCGCACAAGCCCGCATGCGTGCCGTCGACGTGGCCGCGAGCCTCGCCGTGGACCCCAAGACCGTCGACCGATGGCTGAAGGGACGCATCCCCCACCCCCGCCACCGCTGGGCTGTCGCCGATCTGTTCAACATGGACGAGTCCGACCTGTGGCCCGAGGCCGCCAACCCGCACCGCCCCATCGGCCGCGATGTCAAAGCGGTCTACCCCCACCGCTGGGCCGTCCCCCAAGCCCTCTGGCACCAGCTCTTCGCCGACGCCCGCCAGCAGATCGACATCCTCGTCTACAGCGGCCTGTTCCTCGCCGAAAACGCCGGCATCCTCCACCTCATCGCCGAACGAGCCCAAGCCGGCGCCCGCGTCCGCATCATGCTCGGAGACCCCCACAGCCCGCACGTCGCCGTCCGCGGTACAGACGAAGGCATCGGTCCAGACGTCATGACCGCCCGCATCAAGAACGCCGCCAAGCTCTACGGACCGCTACAAGACATCGACCGAGTGGAGATCCGCCTACATCGCACGGTGCTCTACAACTCCATCTACCGTGCAGACGACGACCTACTCGTCAACCTCCACGCCTACGGCACCCCCGCCGCCCAGGCCCCCGTGATGCACATCCGCGCCCAGGACGACACCAGCACGGCAACCGCGTACCTGACCAGCATCGAACGCACGTGGAACGAGGCCACCGCACCCGCCAACCTGCTCACAGCAGTCGGCACTACCAAGATCGTAAAGTAACTTATCTGTACGTCTATTAAAGGCGGCCCGCTGCGCGGCCCGCCGGGCGCGCCGGTCGGCAAGCGTGCCCGGCTGCGGCTCTTCGGCCGGTCCGGGCACGCACCGCCCGCGCACCCCGAAGGCAGCAGACGCCGCCAATAGGACGGTGCTCGTCGCTCCCATCCGTCCTACTTATGCCGCTCGGAGGGCGACCTCTTGCTATCCATCCCAACGAACACCGTCACGGGACTCGTCTGACTACGCCAGGTCCAGAACATCTCCCACTCGGGTGGCTTCTCACTACTTTCCCATCCTCACGACTGAGCTGGGGCGGACGATCACACCAATTCAGCTTCGACCATACTATGGCTGGTCACCGCTATTTCGTGCCAGGATCTTCAAGCCGTTCCTGCGCACTGATGGTCCGATAGCGATATACCAGCATATCGCTACCCGGAATTACCACTCGTTCCATACGGCGGATTTCATCAGGGCGAGGTGGCCAGTCGCGATAAGGCAAGTAAGCGATCCGCCACAGGAGCCGGCACGTCTTGCGATTGCCCAATATCAGGAGGTCCCGTCTTCGATACGCCCCCTTGGGGGCGCAGACGACCAGGAAGAGCGACGGGACGACACACGCAATCAGGACCACCACCGTCATTGGGGTCTTGATCCCTTGGCCAGCACCCGAGACTATGCCCACGATCACCACTAGCGACGGAAGCACGAAGAAGGTAAGCAGTAGCAATCGTGCTCGCTTGCGCCGAACTTCCGGGGTGTAAGGCAAAGGCTCGCCCGGTGCCAGCGCCCTGCTCGGCAGAGAGGAGAGATCGATCACTTGTTGCCCTCCTCACTACGACGGGCACTCAAAATGCGTACCAGGGGGAGATCTGCACGAACTGTGACTTGCTCACGACTTGCCAGTTGAAGTCGCGATCCGTGTAGCTTCCGCCCCACGGGAACAAGTAAAGTCGGTACGTTCGGTACAGCATTGATCTGACGACCACCTTCTTGGTGCGGCTTTCATAATGTTTCGCCTTCACCCGAGGGCTTAGGCACGCCCACCAGTAGGGCTGTCTCACGCCGCCGCACGTGTAATACGTTCTGGTCTGACGGAAAAGCCGCGTCCAAGTGACCAGCTTGCGTTCGTGGTAGACCTCCATGATGACGAAGAAGGCGATAGCGCCGCCCACCATCACTCCTAGCGCCCAATGCGCTCTCGAGACCGCGTAGCCAGTGATAACCGCAATCTCGAACGCGGTCAATCGCTGTTCGATATCGGATGCCTTAATTGTCGGTAGTGCCTTCTCGTTCCATGTTTCGCTGTACTGTTGCCACTCGCTGCTCTCGCCCTGCAAATCGGTTCTATTGATCGGATCCCCGGTGCAATATTCGTACGCGTTCGCACTGCCACCCGGCACGGGGTCAATCTGCAGGAATCGCCCGGTCTGCGGATTGTAGAGGCGGGCTCCCATGAGAATCAGGCCACCCAGCGAGTCACCGGGTCGCTGGGCACCACCTAACCAGCCGTAACGGGACGGACTGGTGACGTTCAGCGTGCGCGGTACACCGTATTCGGTCTGTTCGTTGTATCCATCGATTCCCGTGGCTGAAGGACTGTTCTCAGAGGTTGCGACGATGTCGCCATGGAGATTGGTCAACTGCAAAGAGGAAGTATTATCACTGCGCTGTATCGCAGCCAGGCTGGCGAAGCCAGCTATATTACGCGTCCACGTGCCATCGGTCTCCGATACCCAGATGGGACTGTCATCAGAACCGGCATAGTGGTTGGTAACCGTTCCCTGACCCGTCCCGCCACTCGTGCTGACGCTCATGATGCGTCCGATGGGGTCTAGGGAAAAGGTACTCGTCCGGCTGCCCTGCGATAGAGAGGCGACCATGTCGTCGACGAAATA
This sequence comes from Sphaerisporangium sp. NPDC005288, assembly GCF_040607475.1. NCBI lineage: Bacteria > Bacillati > Actinomycetota > Actinomycetes > Streptosporangiales > Streptosporangiaceae > Sphaerisporangium > Sphaerisporangium sp. NPDC005288. Next base: position 41,126 of record NZ_JBEXGT010000012.1, read on the forward strand.
GCCAGCGGTTAATGCGGCACCTCCGGTTACGTCGCCGCTGGGAATCTGAGTGGTGCGACCGAAGCCGTCATACGTGTATCCGGAGGTCGTCAGACGATCGGCTTGGTCATAGCTCTGGTTCACTACCTGTGGTGTAGTGCTGGTGGTGCACCCACCGGCGTTGTTTCCCGGATAAGTGGACTTGCTGGTCCGATTGGTGTTGAGACTGAAGGTGTACATACGGGTGGTGCACTCTCCCGCGTACGTATCACTTACCGACGTCAACCGTCCGGCTGCGTCATAGCCGTATCTTTGAGTCGAGTTACCAGGCCCTGACTGGCCGACCAACCGATCATTGATGTTGTGATCCGCCTGGAAGCTCAGCCATGCCACGCCACTCCGCGTGTAGCTCAGGCTGGTCGTATGTCCCACGTTGTCGTATCTATTGGCCGCCGTCAGTCCGTTTGGGTAAACCTGCGCGCTGAGCCGCCCGGATGCGTCATACGCCCCCGTGAGGACGCCTACCCCTGATGCGTCGATTCTGGTCCGCACCCCGCGATGCTCGGCTCTCCCGAGGGCGTCGACGCCTCCATAGGTGAAGGAGGTAGTGCCACGACCGTCATTGATCGTCGCGATCTGGCTGTCCAGCGTATAGCTAAACGTCGCGACATTGCCACTGGCGTCGGTGGTCGACACCGTGCGGCCGAAATCATCGTAAGTCGTCTTGATCGTGCGGCCACCGGACGCTGTCTGGGTCGCCAGTCCGGTGGTGGGATCGTAGCTGTACACAGCGTCAGGTATGGCCGTCCCCGCGGAACCCGCTGGCGCGACGTCGATCCTGGACGAGATCAGACGCCCACTCTGGTCATAATTCGTGACCTTGGTACGCGTCGCCGTGCCAGTAGAGTCTGTTTGCGACACCGGCATACCGAAATAGTCGTATGTATAGGTCTTGAGCGGCAAGGGAAGCCCGGACGGCTGGCCCGCCGGATTTTTCTGACACAGGAATCCAGACCATTGGGGCTTGTTCCCACAAGCCGCGACGGCCGGATGGGCTCCGGCGGTGAAGTAGTGAATTCTGGTCGTTCCCGCATCCGAACCGTTTGACGCCGGCAGCCGTGTCTCTATCTCACGCCCCCGCGCGTCGTAACGGGTGCGAGTAGTGATAGGTGTCTCTCCGGCATCCATGACAAGCGTAGAACTCGTCGCCATGAGCAGATCCCAGCCCGAGACGTCCCCGGTCTGCACCGGGTCATATCCGGTTCTCGTTGTGCCGGTGTCAGCGGAGGACGGGATGGCGGTGCCGTCCAGGACCAGTGGACCGGCGGTGGTCGTGGTGACCAGATGGTAGTTCACGTGTGACTGTGGTTTTCCCTCGTCGTAAGCGTGAACCGTCCGTTGCCTAGCCGACACCTTAGTCCCTGCGGCCAGAGTGACCAGATGCGCGGGCGCCTCCGTGACCAGCAGATCCCCGTCGGAGCTGAACGCTCTCGTCGTCGCAAGTAGGTCAGCCCGTTCCGCAGAAGTGGATCGCCCTACGGTGTAAGGATCCGTATCGGGTCCGGGGTCAAGCACCTGTGCACGGTTGCCCGGCGACAGCTCCCAGATTGTATTACCATCGGCGTCCCAACGACTTGCGCTGATTTGCCAATCCCCAGCTCCGAATGAAGCCGAATTCACTGGACGTCCGTTGACGTCCATATAGGTGATGACGCCATATTTCCAATCGTTCACGTCGGGTTGATATGTGCCATCGCCCCCCTGCGCCGGAACCCTGGAAGGGGGAAATACTGCGGATCCAGTGAGCGGAAGATCCACATACTGGCCCCACCTGGCCGTTTCTGTCGGTGACAGATCAACCGGCGCCGCCGGACCGGTCGTCGGAACGTCGTAAACCACGGCCCGGGTGGTCTGTACATTGCTCCCCACATGCTGGACCGCTGCTATGCGCCCCCTGGTGTCGTAGAACATCTTCCAGGGTGCCAGCCCAGGAGGATTTACTTGATTCACCCGTCCTTCGCTGTTGTAGTAATACCGCGTCGCAAGTCCGCTGAGTGGATTGGCGAACTCCCGGAGATGTCCCGTGGAATCGTAGAGATAAGTAGCGATAGTGGTGGTCTTCATCGCCGACGTGACCGGATCGTAGGCGGTGAAGCTCAACCGCTTCACTTGGCTGGCGTAATCACCCCAGTTTGTCGCCACTCCGGTGGCGGTGGTCGCGGTTGCGTATGTCACATCTAGGACCCGACAACCAGGCTGTAGTGTTCCGGCGCAGGAAACGCCGGGCTCGATTTCCGCGACCACCCTGGTGACTCTGCCCGCCGCATCCCTCGTGTAAGTTCCGATGGATTCTTGACTTCCAGGCCTCTGAATCCTCGTGACGTTCCACTGACCGTTGGTGAGGGTGAACACGGTCTTTACGCCGTCCAGACCGATGTGGGTGTACTGGGTCTGCGAATCCCATACCAGACTCATGCCGACGGCGTCACCCGCGCCCTTGTAGGTGCTTCCCTCGTCCGCGACGAACGTGAGAGTCTCCCCAGCGGGGCTTCTCAGCACGATGCTGCCCCCACTCTCTTCCAGTTGATATCCGGCCACCGTGGAGTCCCCGCCGGGGAAGGACGTGGTCCAGCCCGGGCCGAACACCTTCTTTTCGGCACTGCGTTTGTCATCGGGGTCGGGCTGTGTGGTAGGAGGCTGGAGCGTCGTGTGGGTGCGTTCTACATTGATACCGAAAATGCTGGCATCGGTATTGGACAGCGCGTAATCACCGGTGAGCAATGCGACGCGACCGGGACCGAAGTCGGCGGTCGCGTACGACGATCCGAACGCCCCGGGCTCGAAGGTCACAGTGATCAGCTGTGTGCACTCCTCCGCTGAGGATCCGCCGGAGAAGCACGCACGAATTTGTATCGGTCCGGCTCCTCTCCCGGCCTGCCGCAGACTTTTGGCAAGATTCCACGTCAGGGCGGAGAAGTCATGACTCGTGTCACTGCGAACCTGTGGCCACGTCCCGATCGAGGTGTTGTCCGGTCTGGCTACGTCGGAAACCGGAATCGTCTGCCACGCCTGGACGTACTCACCCAGGACGTTCTTGGTCAAGTCCGAGCGATATTCATAACGCACACCGGCCCGGGCGGGTGGGGCCGAGGCCGTTAGCGTGACGGCTCGTTGGGTCCGATCCTTGTCCTTTGGAGACACGATCGCCCCGAGACCGATGCCGAAGCTATAAGTGGCAACCGGAGACGTGTTCCCAGAAATGTCCTTGGCGCGAACATAAAGGGTGTGCCAGCCATCCGCCGGATCTGTCTTAATTTGAATTCCCTTGTAGCTGGGATCCGGCCGCAGGGGGACATCGTCGGAGTTCGGTGTCGAGGGATCATCCAAACCCCACTTGTATCCCGTCACATCCGATGCCATGGACCTGATATTGCAGGGGGTGGGATCGCCCAGGTTCCGGTTTCGTGCGGACCACTGGTCTGCGGCATGCTCGAGACAGTCGATCGTGGGGGAGTCCGGGGCGCCGACATCGATCGTAAGGAACTGCCAAGCGGACCAGGCCGAGTATTCGGTGCCATCGAAGGCACGAGCACGCCATCGAATCTTGTCGCCATCTGTCAGCGTCGCAGGCGAGATTATGATCTTGGCGTCGGAGCCGGCCTGGATATCGTTCACGGCACCCGTCCAGAGCACACCGGTGCCCTGGTCCGCCGCAGGGTCTCGTTCGACCTCGAATTCTGCGCGCAGTAGTCCACCATCCGGATCCTTGACGCCTGCATAGAGCGTCGGTGTGGTGGTCGAGCTGTACACCGTTCCATTCGCGGCGCTTATCGGGGCGACTCGAAGGCCGTTCGTGCTCGGCGTGGAACCATAGGTGATTATCAGCTGCGGTGGATGAGCACCGACCCCTATCATCTCCGAGGAGTGAAAGGATCGAGTATAATTCTTTTCCTGTCGGACGGGCCATTCCTCGCTGAGGCGTAGCATCACGCCATGCTGCGGCGCTCCGGATGCCCAAGCTCGTGCGATTTCCGTTATCGGCCAGATTGAGAAACCTGTTGGGGCCTGTCCCCCTGCGCACGGGCCCGGCTCCTGGGCCTGCTCTTCACCTGTTGCCGTCGTTGCGGTGCCACCCCAGTTCAGGCTCCATGCGCTAGTGATGCGCTGCGCCTTGATTGCCACTCCTGTGACGCATCCAGAGCCGATATCACTCCATAATTGCAGCTTGGCGTCGGTAATCGTTTTACCGGTCAAGGCTCCGATGTCGAAGTCCAGCATCGCGCGCGCGAAGACCCGGCCGGTCGTGGTGCCGCTGGTCTGGTCGTATTGGCCGACCGTCAGATATGGACCATCGGAGTTGAAGCCGCCGCCCGTCGAGGACGGCCCTGGCGAGAAGAGCGTCATGTCTTCCAGGGTCGGCAGCGTGGTGGTCGGGTCGATCGTCACCGGATATTTCGTCGCCGGATTTTGAAGAAAGGAGAAATCCGGTTTTATCCTCAGTTTTCGTTGGCCGTTTTCGGTGATGATCCGTGCTGGTATCTCCCTATCTGCGTGCGGGACCATCTCGGATCGCCGTGATACGTGGGACGGGGCATCATACATGTAGGGCGGCGGCGCCGAGGCCACCGTCTTCCCCTTGGCGTCCGACAGTTTCAGGCCGCCGCCGGAAATCTCGGAAAGTTCGAGGCCTTCGGTTTCTATGGGGAAATCGATTTCAATTTCCTCTGCCGGGCGTTGGCGGAGAACCACGTCGAAGCGGAAACCTCCAGGTAGAGCGGTCACCACGAGATCGGCACCCGGCCCGGCGGCGTCGACATAGGTGGCGTTGTTCCCCGCCACATGCGGCGCGGGTAAAGATATCGGCCAGCGGATGGCGAACGATTGCCCTTTACGGATAAACTTCGCCAAAGCGGCGGTTCTGCCGCCGGCTGAAAGCTCCACATCCGCTTTGGCGGCTTTGGGTCTATAAACTCCGCTCTCTTGAACGAGAGTAGTGTCGATGGCCGTCCATCGATCGCCTTTCAGGACGCGCACTGGACCGCTTGTGCTCTCCAGAGTGAAGGTCGAATCGGGGTTCGCATAGGTCATGCTCGACTCGGTGGTCTCGTCCCCGACGATCACGCGCTTGCCTTGCAGGCGTGCCGTAAGTGAGGCAGAAACTCGATCAGGGCGTTCGGTGACGGAGGCGGTCTGCGCTGCCGGTCTCGCTGCAGGTAGATCCGCGGGAACCCGCCCCGCCGCAGTTTCCGCTGCCGAGGTGGAAGTCAGCAACAATGTGCTAAGGGCACTAATAGCGATGGCGCGGACCCATAGTTGACTCCAGCGGATTCCAGCAAAGTCGGCGAGAGTTGACCGGCGTGAAGTCAATGATTACCTCGTCTCGGTCGCCCTCAGCATGGCCGTTTAGAGCCAGCCGAGATATTTAGCTTTATGGGCACACGGGGTCCACTACACTGGCAGATTCACTGTAAGCGTGCCTCTGCATCCTGTAAACTACGATGTTAGTTAAGTGGTTCGTACGCTCCGTAACGGTGTAGCAGAGGTGGCGTAGATGTCGTCTTTTCAGCCAGCCAGCAGTAGCAAATGAGGGCGACAACGATGGCAGCGAAGAAGCCGAAGTGGTATGCCCGGCGTTCGTAGCGCCGGCGTAAGCGGCCGTAGGCGGCTAGCCAGGAGAAGGTCGGCACCCTCTCGACGACCCAGCGGTGGCGTCCCAGCCGCTGGCTGTACTCGATGCCCCGGTGGACGATGTGGGGATGACGCCTCGCCCGCGGGGAAAGGCACGCAGGTGCAGGTAGCATTTCCCCTGTCACCGTGGAGCTTGCCGCGCCTGCGCCGGCGCGGACTACGGCGGGAGCGGATTGGCGGCATTCCGCGCAACGGTGGCTCCAGCGCTTCGCTGTTGTGGGTGTTCGCCACGCTGATCGCGACAGACGCAGACCGGTCCCCTCCGTGGTGATATGGATCTTCGATCCTTTTCTCGCCGCGGTCGACAGGATTCGGACTCGTCAGGTCCTCTGTGACGGCGCGTACGCAGACCGAGTCGATCGCGCACGTTCAGTCCACCTCTCCGCGCGAGCCCAGCTCGTCCGGCAGGATGCAGTACAGCTTGGCCCATACCGGACAGGCGCCCTGCTCGGCGAAGCGGCGGTGCATCGGCCCCAAACCCCGGCGTGTGGCAGCTGCCGCCAGGTGTGGCCGATGGTGGCGACGAACACGATCACCGTCAAGATCATGTGGTCATCGGACCCGACGTCAGTACCGCTGCGGCCGCGTCGGCAACCGCCGCACCACCGCTAAATCAGTTCCCACGGCTCGTCCAGGGACCAGCCGATCTGTGAACCCTCCAGGCCGACTAGCCATCGAGCGACGTGGGTTCCGCCCCACTAGTCACGGGACAGCCCCGGGATAACCTTGCATGCAGAGCATGGCTTGTAACCCATTCCCGCTGCTCACAGTCCACAAGCCAGTCATATCACCCCCGCTCTCCTAAAGCGGGTGCCGCAGGTTCGAATCCTGCCGGGGGCACTCTTTGACCAGCCTGAACAACCATCCACTTGCGGATTTCGCCCACAGCCTCAATGATCTTGCAGCCGTAGGCAGTCGCATGTCAGCGCTCGCGCAATATACGTTCGATGATCTTGAGGCTGTTTCGCCAGGTCAGCCCAGTCCCCGGAGTGGTACCCGACCACACCCCCTGGGCGAGTATCGGACGTAGGTTGCGGCGTCGGCGCGTTGATCGGACGCGAAGTCCCGAGGCCACGCTCAGGCCAAGTCCGTTCGGGGGTCGGCCAAGATATGACGAAAACCGGCAACCAGTGATCTTGAGTTGAAACTTGCCACAGGTGAGGTGCTGGGGCGGATCGGCGTCGGCTGCCCGACCAGGGACAGCGATGCGCGAACGCAGCCGGAGGCCCGATCTTGAGTCACCGGTCGCAGTGGACTTCTTCGCGTACCGCTCAGATCGGTCAACGGCGCACCCGATAGCGCAGGTGAAGCACCCGGTTGCCCTGAATCGCCACGTCAGGATCCTCCAGCAGGTGCTGCGCGTGGACCGACCCGAAGTAGCGCTTGCCGGACCCGAACACGACGGGTACGACGTCCATGCGCACCTCGTCGATCAGGCCCGCGGCAAGCACCTGGCCACCGACGTCGCCGGCGGCGACCTCGACCATGCGGTCACCCGCAAGCTCCTGCGCCTTGGCCACGGCCGCCTCGACGCCGTCGGCGAAGTGAAACGGCGCCTCGGGGTCCCAGCCCTCGGGCATCGGCCGGTGCGACACGACGACCACGTGGTCGATGCCGCTCGGCGGCTTGCCGCCCCAGCCGTCCGTCAGGTCGAAGACGTGGCGGCCGACGATCGTGACTCCGATCTGGTCCCAGTACGCCCGGGTGTAGTCGTAGGACGTCTGCGACACTTTCAGCTCGCCGCTCTCGTCCAATGGGACGTCACCGCTGGACAACCAGTCGAACAGCGGTCCGGGCTGGTCATTCTCGTCCGCGACGAAGCCGTCCACCGACACCGAGCTGTACATGACCACCTTGCCCACGGGGCTCTCCTCTGCTTCGGGGTGCCCCAAATTAGCGTGTCGTGAGCTGTCGCTCTTGTAAGAAATCAATCGGCCGGCAGCGGCCAGCCGTCCAACGCGTGGCCGGGATGTTCGCGCAGGAACCGCCGCCGGACTTCGACGTACCGGGTCGGCGTGAGCCCGGTGAACGCCCGGAACTCGTGGCCGAAGTGGGCCTGGTCGAAGTAGCCTGCGCCACCGGCGAGGTCGCCCCAATCGATCGGTCCGGCGGGGTTGATCGCGAACACGGTGGCGGTGAAGCGGTAGGTGCGAGCCAGCCGTTTCGGCGTGACGCCGATGAGCTCCTTGAATCGCTGCGCCAGATGAGTGCTGCTGACACCGGCTGCCACGCTCAGGTCACCGATCGCCACGGCCCCGCTGGTCGCCGCGATGACGCTGCTCGTATGGCGGACCAGCCCCAGGCCGGTGGTCTCGCACAGCCGTCGCATCAGCTCCTCCTCGAGCAGCGTCAGCATCTCGTGCGGTCCGCCCGCCGTGGCCAGCCGGTCTCGCAGCTCAGCGATGGCGGGCCGGCCCCAAATCTGCTCTACCGTCACCGGCCGGTCACACAGCTCGGCCGCGGGCATCGGCAGGAACGGCGCCAACCCCCACGGCTTGAAGTGCACGCCGACTGACCGGGTCCGGAGTGGGTAGCCGAACTCGAACGCGCGGGTGGGCATGGTGACCACGCAGCCGTCGGCGTACTCGGCCGTCTCGATGTCCATGCCGGCGCGGATGCGGAACGGCGCCCCGAGGTTGACGATGAGCAACGCCGCCGGCATCGGCGGCAGCGTCAGCCGCGCGTACGGCGGCGCACCCTCCAGGTAGTAAAGGTCGTCGATCAGCCCGTCCAGCGGCGGACGCGGCACTCTGGACACGTACTCCACGCCCACACTATCGCCGACGCCCCGCCGGCATCGAGCGCCGGGATGGCCGCAGCCGGGGTCCGGCTGGAGATGCGGGAGGTCTGGGTCTGTTCGGCCTGCCGTAGCGCCGTCCGATGATTCGCCGGATCCGGATTCGGTCCCGGGCCGGTGGCTTGATGCGCTCTTCCCGCAGATGCGCCACCGCTCGGCGCGAACCCGGTCGACCTGCCGCTCCTTCTCACACACCTCCGCGGCAAGCCACGCCGCGGCCTTGTCGGAATCTGGCCGCGCGTGACGCGCGTGAGGAGTGCCCGAGGAACCTGATGCGGTTCCTGGAAGACGCGCACCGGGTGGGGCTGCTCCGCGTGGTCGGCCCGGCCTACGAGTTCCGCCACGCCGACCTGCAGGACCACCTCGCCGGTCGGTCCAAGGGCTGAAGCTTTCAGGAGGGCAGGCGGGTGACGGAGCCGGTACTGGGTCCTTTGCCGAGCTAGGAGGGCTGATCGCGGCCGGGTGACTGGTCGTGGGGGCTTCGCGGCCGGGTGCGCGGTGTACAGGCGTGCGTGATGGGCGAATCGTGGTGGTCACCCCCCTTCTCTGCCTTGGGGGTTTTCCGTGGCCCGGTTCTGAGGAGGCACAACGTGGTGGTGCGGTGGAGGACGCGGTACCGAGGGACCTTGGCGATGGTCGCGGGAATGGTGGCGTGCGCCGTAGTGGCGGCGGCCATGCCGGCGTTGGCGGCGATGCCGCCGGCCACGTGCCGGGTGACGTATGCGAAGACCTGGGACAGCAGCGGGCGGTTCGGGGCGAGCGTCACCATCGAGAACATGGCTTCGCGGATCACCTCGTGGCGGCTGACGTTCACCTGGCCGGGGGACCAGCGGGTGGACAACGGGTGGTACGCGACGTGGAGCCAGTCGGGCAGGAACGTGACGGCGGTGAATCTGCCGTACAACGGGGCGCTGGACCAGGGGCAGCGGATCACGCTGGGCTTCAACGGGTCGTACACCGGCACGAACCCGCCGCCCGCGCTGTTCCTGCTGAACGGCGTCGGCTGCCTCGGTCCCAACCCGCCGGTGACCCCGACGCCCACCCCGACCCCAACGCCCACACCGAGTCCCACCCCCACCCCGACGCCCACGCCTAGTCCCACCCCCACACCGGATCCCGCGCGGGTCGACAACCCGTACGCCGGGGCCGACGGGTACGTCGACCCCACGTGGTCGGCCGCGGCGGCGGGTGAGCCCGGCGGGGCGGCGGTGGCGCGGACCTCGACCGGTGTGTGGCTGGACCGGGTGTCCCGCATCACGGGCACCTCCTCGGCGCCGGGGCTGCGGGCGCACCTCGACGAGGCGGTGCGGCAGGACGCCGCGAACGGCGCCACGCCGCTCACCATCCAGGTCGTGCTGAACGACCTGCCGGACCGCAACTGCCTGCGGTACGCCAGCACCGGCGACTTCACCATCGCGTCGGACGGCCTCAACGTGTACCGCACCAGGTACGTCGACCCGATCGCCTCGATACTCGCCGACCCGGCCTACCGGCGGTTGCGCATCGTCGCGGTGGTCGAGCCGGACTTCCTGCCGGGCCTGGTGATGCCGACCGGCACCATGTACACCATCTACTGCGAACCGGTCCGCGCCAGCGGCGTCTACCCGCTGGCCGTGCGGTACGCCTTGAACCGCCTGTACGGCATCCCCAACGTGTACACCTACCTCGACGCGTCCAACCACGGGAGGCTCGGCTGGGCGGACAACTTCGGCCCGGCCGCCGAACTGCTGGCGAGCATCGGCAATGCCACCGGCGACGGCCTGCCACTCGTGCACGGCTTCACGGTGAACACCGCCGAGTGGGCCGCGCTCACCGAGCCGTTCTTCACCGCCTCCACGATGATCTACGGGATGCCGGTGAAGTGGACCCGCTGGGTGGACTGGAACGACTACGTGGACGAACTGTCGTTCGCCCAGGCGTTCCGAACCCGGCTGATCGCCGCCGGATTCCCGCCCACCATCGGCATGGTGATCGACACCTCCCGCAACGGCTGGGGCGGCCCGGCCCGCCCGACGGCGCCGAGCACCTCCACCGATGTGAACACGTTCGTCGATCAGTCCCGGATGGACCGTCGCGTCAGCGTCGCCAACTGGTGCAACCAGACCGGCACCGGGCTCGGCGAGCGGCCGCGGGCCGATCCCGCGCCCGGCATCGACGCCTATGCCTGGATCAAGGCGCCCGGTGTCTCCGACGGGGCCAGCGCGGCGGACGTCGTACCCAACCCGGAGAACATCCCGTTCGACCAGCGGTGCAACCCGCTGTTCTCGGAGCCGCGCGGCGCGTACGTGCCGGGCCAGGCGCTGCCGAACGCCCCGGTGGAGGGGCAGTGGTTCCCCGCGCTGTTCCGGCAACTCCTGGCCAACGCCTACCCGCCGCTGTAGCCGTCAGGCCTGCGATCCTCATCGCCCTCTGGTGGGAGAGCAGCCACCAGAGGGCGAGCTGCACCACGGTGAGCGTCTCGTCCGGCGTGGGATACGTGGGGATGCGTGGTCGGGTAGTCAGTCGGCGAGGAAGGCGTCGACCGTCTGGGTGAAGGTGTTCGGGGCGGTTACCCAGGGGTAGTGGGCGCCGGGGAGGACGGTGCTGGTTCCTTGGGGGAAGATCGCGGCTAGTTCGGCCGCGTGTGTGGGGGTTGGTCCTGGGTCGTGCTCGCCGGCGATCACCAGGACCGGCGTGGTGAGCTTCGCCAGGTTCGCTCGGGTCTGCTCGGCGGAGGGCATGTCGGTGTGGAAGCGCTTCGCCGCCTCGGCCGAGCGGTCGGCGAACCGTGTGGCGTGCGCTTCGGCGGCCTCGTTCCAGGGACTGTAGAAGAACGGCTGCGCCCTCAGGCGCCGGCTCTCGTCGCCGGCGTCCCACGCCTTGAGGTCGGGCAGTCTGCTCTCGTACCAGCTCTCGTCGGCTCGGGCCTCGATCTGGGCGGACCACTGCCCATCGGTGATCTCGATCCCCACCGGGTGCACGGTCGGCGTGACCAGCACCAGGTGTCCTATGCGTTCGGGATGCCGGGCCGCGTACAGCAGCGCCAGCCCTCCGGCCGCCGAATGCCCGAGCAGGTCCATCCGCTCGAGCCCCAGACGCACACGCAGCGCCTCGACGTCCGCGACCATGCGGCCCATCGCGTACGTCTCCGGGTCGCGTGGCGCCGCAGATTCGCCGGTTCCCCGGTTGTCCGGCAGGAACAGCCGACGCCGCGCCGACAGGCCGCCGAGGTCTCCCAGGTATCGCGAGGACCGCCCCGGCCCGCCCGGCAGGCAGACCAGCGCCGGTCCTTCTCCCCGTTCATGACAGACGAGCACGGTCCCGTCGTATGACGCGAATCTGATCATCCGGCCATCCTCGCATCGCAGCCTGTTCGTCGCGGTCGGCGAGAAGGTAGGCCGCCCCCGGAGGGCACGGGACGCCTGCCCCGTGCCTCTCGGACGGCCGCTGTCGGGTGATCCCGGGAACGCTGAAGGCCCCGGGCGTTGCCGGGGCCTTCAGGAGGGGACTTCAGGGGGGCCCTCAGAAGGGGGACTTCAGGTCAGCTGCGCAGGGTCCACTTCTGGTTGGTGCCGCTGTTGCAGGCCCACAGGATGAGCTTGGTGCCGTTGGCGGTGGCGCCGCCGTTGGCGTCGAGGCACAGGCCGGACTGGACGCCGGTGATGGTGCCGTTGGAGTTGACGTTCCACTGCTGGTTGGTCTGGTTGTTGCAGTCCCAGATGATCACCTGGGTGCCGTTCGTGGTGCCCTGGTTGTTGGCGTCCAGGCACTTGCTGCCGAACACCTGCAACTGCTTGCCCGAGGTGTAGGTCCACTTCTGGTTGGTGGCGCCGTTGCAGTCGTACAGCTGGGCCTGGGCGCCGTTGGTCGCCGAGGCGCCGGTGACGTCCACGCATCGGCCCGACTGGGTACCCACGATCGAGCCGCTCTGCTGGCCGGTCCCGCCGCCGTTTCCCTGCCTGACGAGCGACTTGGACTCGGCCGATCGGTTCCCCTGGGCGTCCACGACGTAGAGCCGGTACTCACCGTTCGTGGTCGGGACGGCGATGGAGGTCGCGGTCCCGCCCGCGCTGGTCATCGTGGCGCCCGCGGTGAAGGTCGTCGTGCCCGAGGGGGCCAGCCAGACCGTCTTGCTCGCGTCGCCGGCGCTGCGGATCGGGATCGAGGTCACGCCGGCGGCGACGAACGTGCTGGCGGGCAGGACGTAGTCCGACTGGGAGACGCTGCTCTGCGGGATGACGTTCTTGTACGCTTCCTCCGGCCCGGAGTTCACGGCGATGCCGTAGGCCTGCGACGGCCAGACGTAGTCGGAGGACACGAGGATGTCCTGGACGGTGCTGTTCGGCAGGTTCTTGTTGGAGACCTTGTTCACCGGGCCGTACGTCTGCGTGATGCTGAGGTCGTGCTTACGGCCGAAGTCGTCGGAGTTGATGAGCCAGGTGACGTTCTTGTCCACGCTGAGGACGTTGTCGCGGAAGGTGATGTACGCCGAGCCCTCGTCCGGGTGGAGTCCGTACTTGTGACCGGACGGGACGCCCTGCAGGTAGTTGTTGGTGATCGTGGTTCCCGGCTGGCCGCCCAGCGTGTAGATGGGGGCCGTGTCGCCGAGGCGCTGCACCGTGTCGATGATGTGGTTGTAGCTGATGTTGTTGTTCTTCGCCGTGGTGGTCGGCCGGTTCGGCGCGATGGAGCCTGACGAGCCGTCGAAGTTCCACCAGCCCCAGCCGAGCGTTATGCCGGACCACGAGGTCTTCTCGATGCGATTGTGCTGGATGGTCAGGCCGTCGGCGAAGTACGCCGAGATGGGGCTGTGCCCGTTGAACAACACGGCGCTGTCGTAGATGTAGTTGTTCTTGATCGCGATGTTCTTGGGCGCGCCTTCGACCTGGGCGGAGTACTTCTCGTGGTTGGTCGAGGTGTAGTCCCCGATGTAGACATTCTGGGGATGGCCCACGGTGATGGCCGATCCGGCGATGTCGTTGGTGTAGTTGCCGATCAACTGCGTGTTCACCACGTCGTTGACCATGTTGATCCCGTCGACGCCGGTGTGCTGCACCCGGTTGTTCTGCAGGATGAGCCCGTCGGTGTTCTCGACCTGGATGGCGCCGGGCGCCACGTCGACGTTGCGGTAGTAGTAGGCGTGGAAGTTCTGCTTGGCGTACACCTGCGCGCCGAGGTTGCCCTGCTGGGCCTGCTTGAACACCGAGCCGGCCACGTTGAACAGGTTCCAGTCGGAGTGCTGCACCGTGAGGCCGGAGATGGTGATGTTACGGGCGCGACTGCTCGTGGAGGTGCCGGCGACCCTGAGCAGGGTGGACACGTTGTTCGGCGCCCAGACCGACGCGGTCGTCATGTCCTCCGAGCTCGCCTTGTAGTAGTACAAGGTCCGGCTGGTCTTGTCGAAGTAGAACTCGCCCGGCGTGTCCAGGAACTCGTAGGCGTTCATGACCTTGTGGGTGCCGCCGACCTGGGCGTTGCCGTTGAAGGCGCCCTGGGCGATGGCCGCTCCCGGCTGCTGGAACAGGGCTACACGGTTCGAGCCGTCGGTGGTGACCTGCCGGACTCCCACGATGGCCGTGGTCCAGGTCGTCGCGGTCTCTATTTCGATGTCGTCCTGGTTGGCGGCGATAGCGGGAAAGTCGCTCTGGCTGTACTTCGATCCGGCGCACTGCGAACCCGATTCCCACGCCCAGGACGCCTGGCCCGCCGTGATGTTGTAGGTTCCGTAGCACCCGGCCGAGTTGATCGTCTTGGAGGCCATGTACGCCCGCTTGTCGTTGACATAGAGCGCGCGCAGTTTGTTACCGCGGTTCAGCGGGGCTTTCCAGATGTTGCCGCTGTGCTGGCTCCATCCGGTCACCTGGACGCCTCCGGTGAGGACCGGCGTCTCGTTCTGGTACGCGGCGTAGATGACCCGGTAGCCGTTGGTGCCGGAGTCGGCCGGCGTGAAGTCGATCGTGCTGCTGACCGAGTAGGTGCCCCCGCGGACATATACGTAGATGTCGCCCGTCATGTTGGCGTTCACCGTGCGGACGACGTCCCTCGCGTGCTGCAGGGTCCTGAACGGTTGCGTGATCGTTCCAGGGTCGCCGTCGTTGCCGTCCGTGGCGACGTAGTAGGTCGCCTGGGTCGCCGCGGAGGCCGCGGTACTACCTGCGAAGGTCGGCAGCAACACGGCGGCGACGAACACCGCGAGCGCTGCTAACGCCTTCCCCGTGGTGGACAGGGCTGACTTCACGCTCTGTTCCTTTCGCTGGTTCCGAGCAGATGTGTTCGCCGCGCGAGCACCCCGCCGTAGCAGAATTCATCTGGAAGTGCGGTTCTCTCCGGTCGTGCGCACCGGGCGTTCGCCTCAGGCGGCTCATAGGCCCTCACGTACGCGAAGGACGGGCTCGCCGGTGCCGCGGGAGCCCTGGTCGTCCGCCCCGACGCTCCGCTGACGAGGGTCACCGCCGCCCGGGGGCGAAAGGTCTCCTCATAACACGCCCCAAGAATCTGCGACGGACGTGGATTACCATCGTGTGACCCCGTAACGTATAACGTATGCCGAGTGACGTCTGGGGGTAATGTCGCATTAACCCGGGTGTCTGGCAACAGGTGAGGGAGCGGACAAAGCGCACCTTCGTCCACCCGAATGCCACGACGCCGGGTGCTCTTCCGCGCCACGGTGGATTCCCTGTAAGTCGCGGTGGCACCCCGCCCGACACGCCTACGGCGCGACCTGACGGCTCGGGATCCTGATCTGCCAGGTCATGGCCGGTGTCTTCATCGCGGCGCCGGTCGCCGGCGGCCCGGCGCGAGCCTCCACGCGGTGCCCGCGCCGCACCGGATCCCTGCCGGACCGGCCCGCGTTCCGGGCGGGACGAGGGAGAAAATCGCTGACGTCAGCGGTGGTGAACCACGTACGCTGATGTAACTTTCAGCAACGCGAGTGATCACGTTCGACGGGGACATGCGGCAGGTGTGCGCCCGGTGTCATTCGCGGGCGGTCGCCGTGGAGGTCATGTCCGCGTACCGGGCGCCGGCGACCTTGGCCGCCAGGGGTTCGAGTGCGGTGAGCTCGCCGTCGGACAGGGTCAGGGTGGCGGCTTCGACGTTCTGGCGGAGGCGGCCGGGAGAGCGCGTGCCAGGGATGGGGATGACGGTCAGACCGTGGACGCGGGAGCGCTGGTGCACCCAGGCGAGGGCGACCTGTGCGGGGGTGACGTCGCGGCGCGCGGCGATGTCGCGGACGGGTTCGAGGAGCGCGGCGTTCGCGTCGGCGTGCTCGCCGGTGAACCGTGGCATCGTCAGCCGGACGTCGCCCGCGCTCAGCCGCTGAGCCCCGGCGCTCAGCCCTTGAGCACCAGCGCTCAGCCCTTGCGCGCCGGCGCTCAGCCCTTGAGCCCCGGCCCTCATCCCTTGGGCGCCGGTGAACGACCCGGTGAGGAAGCCCCGGCCGAGGGGTGAGTAGGCCACGAGTGCCACGCCGAGCTCCGCCGCCGCCGGAACCACGGAGGTTTCGATGTCGCGGGTGAACAGCGACCATTCGGACTGCAGCGCGGCGATCGGGTGCACGCCGTGTGCCGCGCGCAGTTCGGGCCCGGTCATCTCGGACAGGCCGAGGTACCGCACCTTGCCCTCCTGCACCAGCTCGGCCATGGCGCCGACCGTGTCCTCGATGGGGACGGACGTGTCGCGGCGATGTGCGTAGTAGAGGTCGATCTGGTCGATGCCGAGGCGCTTCAGGCTCGCCTCGGCGCTCTGGCGTACGTACGCGCGGTCGCCGCGGACCCGGCTCCAGGACTTCTCGCCCGCTCGCCGGACGATGCCGAACTTGGTGGCGAGGAAGACCCGGTCGCGGTGGGCGCGGACGAACGGGCCGAGGAAGGTCTCGTTGTCGCCGTCGCCGTAGAGGTCGGCGGTGTCGAACATGGTGACGCCCAGGTCAAGGGCGATCCGCAGGGTTCTCCGCGCCTCGTCGGGCGCCGTCGGTCCGTAGAACTCGCTGAAGCCCATGCAGCCGAGCCCCTGGGCCCCGACCAGCGGGCCGCCGGTGCCGAGAGGAACTGCCGGGAGGATCGAAGCAGACATTGCGGAGGTCTCCTTGAGTGGCTCCCGGCGGATGTCCTACTGCGGGGAGGCGGCGATGGAGGGGTAGAGCAGGCGGCTCATCTCCGCCCAGCGGCGGGGCAGGTCGGCGCGCCGGTTGAGGACGTCGCACAGGTGCTGCAGACCGAAGAACGCCGACACCAGGATGTAGGCGGCGGATTCGGGGTCCATGCCCTCGCGGAGCTGGCCGGCGCCGCTCGCCTTCGCCAGCAGCGTCGAGAGCGTGGAGATCCACTCGACGTAGGGCTCGGGCAGGGTCGTGTCGGACAGCGAGCGCTCGGCCTGGATCCTGGCTCCGGCCTTGACGATGTCGTCCTCGAAGAACTTGTCGGCGGCATTGGCCAGTAACGCCTGAACGGTCTCCATCGGGGGCAGTCCCATGGCATGCGCCTCGTCGATGCGTATGCGCCAACGGTTGTACAGCTCGCGCACGATCTCGGCGGCGATGTCCTGCTTGTCGCGGAAGTGGAAGTACACCGCGCCCTTGGTCATGCCGACCTGTCTGGCGATGTGGTCGATGGAGGTGTGCGGGTATCCACGGTCGGCGAACAACTCGGCCGCCGCGGCGAGGATCTGGGCCCTGGTCTGAGCGGCCCGCGCCTGCTGAGGCGCGTTGCGGGGCGGCGCCTGGTGGGCGATGGTGGCTCTGGTAGTGCCATTCCTACTCACGGGCGTGATCCGTTCTGTGCGACTCCCGTCCAGCATACCGCCTTCCCGGTATGTTCTGCCTCTACCCCTAGTGTACATCGCCAGTTCATGGGCATACTCGCCCAGGCATTACAAAATATACCTTCACGGATGTATATTTCACTTGTTGGCCTTCGACCACTCTCCACCCGCGACTGCGCAAGATCCTGATCAAAGGGGGTAGGAAATGAATGCTCAACTGACGGCGGAACAGGTCCGGCCGCCGACCTCCCAGCAGTCGTCGTCCCCGAACACCCGGGGCCGGGACGACATGCCTGAACCCGACCGCGACGTGCACTTACCCGGCCCGCAGTTACCCGGTCCCCACTTACCCGACGCGCACTTACCCGGCCAGCGCTTCGTCTCACGCGAACTGGTCCACAAGGCCGCGGCCGAGCACGTGCTGCTCACCGACGGCGTCCGGCACGCGCCGGACACTTTCCTCATCACGGCCACGCTACCGCGCGACCACTGCCTCTACGAGCAGGACGACTGCGGCCGGATCGATCCGATGCTGCCGACCGAGGCGTTCCGGCAGGCCGCCTACTACGTCCAGCACCGCTTCTACGAGGTGCCCGAGACGCACAAGTTCATCCTCGGCGGGGTCACCCTCGACATCGGCGAAGCGACGCTGCCCACCGGCACCTCGCGGCTCCCGCTCGGCCTGCGGGTCACCTGCACCCCCACCGCCAAGTCGACCCGCCGCCGGCTGTGCATGCGGCTGGACGTCGAGCTCAGCGTGGCCGGAGAGGTCTGCGGGCGCGGCAGCCTTCTCTCCCAGGCGGTGGATCCGCGCATGTACCAGGCGATCCGCGGCCGCAAGCCGGCGCCGGCGCCGGCGCCGACCACATCCCACCCCTTCATCGGGTACCCGCTCTCCCCCGGCGAGGTCGGCCGCCGCCGCAAGGAGGACGTGCTGCTGGCCGACGACGGCGACCCCGGCGGCCGGCTGCTGCAGCTCGACCAGAGCAACACCGAGATGGTCGACCACGCCGTGGACCACGTGCAGGGCATGGTGGTGCTGGAGGCGTTCCGGCAGGCCGCGCTCGCCGCGACCAGGCCGCTCACCGGTCGCCGGGCGTCGCTCACCGGCCTGCGCGCCGAGTTCGCACGGTTCTGCGAACTCGACGCCCCGGTCCGGATCGCCGCCACGCCGCAGCCCGGCCGTCCCGGTGCGGACCGGATGGCGGTCCGCGTCCTGGCCGAGCAGGACGGCGAGGAGGTCGCCGCCGGCACGATGGAGCTCCGGCTGGGCCCTGACACCACCAGTGGACAGGACCGCCGATGACGCTGACCCCGACTTCTCCGGACCACCGTCTGGACGTGACCGAACTCGTGGACCGCGCGGCCCGGCACGCGGCCGAGGTGGACGGTTCCCGCCGGCTTCGCCGCGAGTCGGTGACCGCGCTGGTGGAAGCGGGATTCCCCCGGCACTTCGTCCCCAGCCGGTGGGGCGGGACGGCCGGAGGCTTCGCGCCGCTGGTGGAGGCGGCGATCACGGTGGGCGAGAGCTGCCCGGCGACCGCGTGGTGCGCGACTCTGTTCGCCGCCCACGGACGAATCGCCGCCTATCTGCCGGAGCAGGCCCGGGAGGAGATATGGGGCCGGGGCCCGGACACCCTGATCGCCGCCTCCGTCATGCCGCCGTCGGGTCAGGCCACGCCCGTGCCGGGCGGCTGGCTGCTGCGGGGCGAGTGGGGGCGGGCCAGCGGGGTGGACTTCGCCGACTGGGTGCTGCTCGCCAGCACGGTGCGGGACGGCGGCGGGGAGACGGTGCGGATCTTCGCCGTCCCGGCCGGGGACTGCCTGGTCAAGGACACCTGGCGGGCCGACGGCCTGCGGGGGACGGGGACCAACACGGTGGTCCTGACCGGCACGTTCGTCCCCGGGCACCGCTCGGTCGCGTTGCCGGAACTGCTCGGTACCGGGCGCGCCGGGCAGGCGCCCTGCCACAACGTTCCCTACACGCTGGTCGCGTCGGTGATGTTCGCCGGCCCGCTGGTCGGAGCCGCCCTGGGTGCGGTGGCGGACTGCGTCTCCACCGCGGGCGCGCGCCTGCCGTCGGATCCGGACGCCCAGCAGGCGCTCGCGCGGTCCTCGCCGGAGGCGTCCGCCGCCCGCCTGCTGCTCCATGAGGCCGCCGGCCGCGCCGACCGGGGCATGGTCGACGCGCGGACCGTCGCGCAGAACCGGTGCGACGCGGCGGTCGCCGCGGAGCTCTGCGTCAGCGCCGTCGACCGGCTGTTCGCCGCGCGCGGCGGCCACGGGCTGTCCGAGGATGATCCGGTGCAGCGCCGGTGGCGGGACGTCCACACCGGCGCCGGTCACGGCGCGCTGCGCCTGGCCCCGGCGGCCGACGCGTACGCGAAGGCCGTCCTCGGCTGACTAGGCCGTATCCGGGCCGCCGCCCCGCGGCCCGGACGCCGCCTCCCACAGGTCGTCGAACCGGCGGGCGGCATCGGCGTCGTTGCGCGGAGCGGGATGAGGGATCTCGAAGAACACCGTCATCAGCAGCCGGGCGACGGCTTCGGGGGGGAACCTGCTCGTCACCCGGTTCTCCGCGTGCGCCCGGGCCACGGCGCGGGTCAGCGACAAGGAGATCCGTTCGACCAGCCCGAGGGCGC
The DNA here is from genome assembly GCF_040607475.1 of Sphaerisporangium sp. NPDC005288. Lineage (NCBI taxonomy): Bacteria > Bacillati > Actinomycetota > Actinomycetes > Streptosporangiales > Streptosporangiaceae > Sphaerisporangium > Sphaerisporangium sp. NPDC005288. The sequence continues at coordinate 60,971 of NZ_JBEXGT010000012.1, forward strand.
GCCGGTCCAGCTGCGGAGCCTCCACCGCGAGCCGCAGGGCGGACCTGGCCAGCGGGTCCCGGCGCAGGTGCCGGGTGAGATCGAGCATCGTCTCCCGCAGTGACAGCAGCGCCACCGTGCCCTCCAGGCGCCGTTCCGCACGCGCGATCAGCTCGTCCCCGGCCTCCTCGATGAGGGCGGCCGCCAGCTCTTCCTTGGAGGAGAAATGACCGTACAGTGCACCTTTGGTCATACTGGTGCGTTCGACCACGTTAAGCAGCGTTGTGCCGTTGTAGCCGTGTGCGGCGAACTCCTCCGCCGCCGCGGCGAGCACAAGCGCCCGGGTCCGGACTGCGCGCTTCTGAGTCACTGCGTCCTCTCTTGGGGCAGATGAGGAGAAAAAACCTTTGCGAAGGTATGTTTTGGGGAGCCAAAAATGAACCGGGTGCGGATTCCTCTTCGGGTGGCCTTCTTCGATGTGGACGAGACGCTGCTGACCGCCAAGAGCATGGTCGAGTTCCTGCGGTACTGGCTGGGCCGTGACGACGCGAGGTTCCGTGCCGTCGTGGCCGAGCTGGGAGCGGTGGCCGAGCGGGAGGGCAGGGCCGCCGCGAATCGCGCATACTACCGGCTTTTCGCCGGCGTATCGAGTGCGGCGTTGACGGAGGCGGGCCGTCGCTGGTACGCGCGGCACCGTCGCGAGCCGGACGCCTTCGTGGGCTCCACCGCGGCGGCGCTCGCCGGACACCGCGCGGCCGGAGACCGGGTGGTGCTGGTCTCCGGCTCGTGCCGGGCGGTGCTCGATCCTCTGCTGACGGACGTGGGCGGCGACGATGTGCTGTGCACGGAGCTCGTCGTCGGCGGCGACGGGCGGCTGACCGGCGAGGTGGCCAGGTCGATGATCGGCCCGGCCAAGTCCGATGCCGCCACGGAGCTGCTCCTGCGTCTTGGAGCGAGCCCCGCCGACTGCTTCGCGTACGGTGACCATGCCAGCGACCTGGACCTGTTGACGGCGGTCGGCAGCCCGAGGGTCGTCGGCGGCGACCCGGTGCTGGCCTCGTGGGCGGAGAAGCACGGCTGGCCCGTGCTGCCCGCCTAGAGCAGGCCCAGGTGCCGTAAGTCCGACACGTACTTCTCGATCAGCGTCCGGGACAGATGTGGAATGTCCCCCACGGCCTCCTGGAATCGTCCGGCGGGGAACGCCGAGCCGGCCCGGGGCGTCACGGGCTCCCGCCAGGCGCGCATCAGGGGGAGGAGTGAATGCCTCCGCTGGTTGTCCGGTAGGTCTCGCAGCGCGGCCTCGAACCGTTCGCACCACTCCTGGTAGTCATCGACGCGGCGGAGGACGACTCCGGAGCCGGCCAGCCAGTCGACGACGGTGTCCAGCGAGATGCCGTCATCGTGCGGATTGACCACGTTGAACGTGCGGTGTCCGGCCGGGCCGGCGCCAAGGGCAGCGACCGAGGCGGCGACGAAATCCCCGGGCAGGCCGTCGTAGTGGGCCCGCCCCGCCTCGCCGCGATAGAACGACCCGGGCGCGATTCCGGTGGCGATCAGGCTCAGCACCAGGCGGGTGAAGGTGTCGGGGACGTTGAGCTGCCCGGTGTAGCGGCGATCCGCCAGGATCATGCCCGAGCGGAACACGGTCACCGGCAGCCCGCACAGCTCGTGCGCCTCCTGGAGCAGCACCTCGCCCGCCCACTTGCTGGTGGCGTAGCCGCCGGCGTGGCCGTCGTCGATCGGGCGCACGGGAGCCGCCTCGCGGATGTCCCGGTCCTCGCGCAGGACGCCGGTCGCGTGCGACGCGACGGCCACCGACGACAGGAAGCTCACCGGCTTGCGCCGGGTGGTGAGGGCCAGCCGGATGACCTCGGCCGTGCCGGCGACGTTGGGGCCGAACAGCTGCCGGTACGGCAGGACGTGGTTCACCAGCGCGGCCGCGTGCACGATGAGGTCCACCGTTCCGGCCAGCCGCCGCCAGGTCCGCTCGGACAGGCCCAGGTTGGGCGCGCCGATGTCCCCGGCCAGCACCTGCAACGCGCCGTGGCCGGTCGACTCGGCGAACCGCCGCTTGAGCTCGACGTCCCCGCTGTCCAGCGACTCCTCCAGCCGCTCGCGAGCGGCCGCGTCGTCGGCTCCGCGCACCAGGCAGATCAGGGTGCCGCCGCTCGGTGCCAGCCGCCGCAGCCACTCCAGGCACAGCAGACGGCCGAGGTAGCCGTTGGCCCCGGTGAGCAGCACCGTGGCGGGGGCGCCGGCCGGCAGGGGAAGCGCCGGGGCCGCGGTCAGCGTCTCCTCGTCGATGAACGCGCCGAGCACGAGTTCGTCGGCACGCACCGCGGTGGCCTCATCGCCGTGCACGCCGGCGAAGGTGGCGCGCCGCGCGGACGGCTCACGCAGCCGCTCGATCTGGCCGGCGATCTGGTCAAGGCCGTTGGCCGGGCCGAGCAGCGTCCCGACCGGGACCTCGGCGTCGAAGATCTCCTTGAGCAGGTTGGACAGCGACAGCGCCGTCAGCGAGTCTCCGCCCATGTCGGTGAAGCGCGTCGCCGGGCCGGCCTCGCCGGCGGAGGCTCCGAGCAGCGCCCGCACGGCGCGGCGGACGGTCTCCACGACCGGGCGGCTCTCGTCGTGCCGCAGACCGCGCAGGCCGTCGATCTGCTCCTCGGCCAGCTCGGCGTACCGCCGCTCGAGCCGTTCGCCGTAGTGCTCCTTCAACCGCGGACGCAGTTGCTTGGTGGAGTCGGACAGCAGTCCGTTCTCCTGGCTGAACGGCACGGTCTCGATGAGCAGATCGCGCGGGATCTCGTACGGCTTGAGGTCGGCGCGCTTGGCGATGTGCTGCAGCGACTCGTGGATCGCCGCCTTCAGCGCCGCCTCGTCGGAGGCCTGCTCCAGCGCCTCGGGAGTGGGCACCACCACGGCGAGCAGGTACGGGCGGGAGCTGTTGCCGTACAGGAAGACCTGCCGCAGCAGCGGACTGGCCACATAGACGGCCTCCAGCTTCGACAGCGCCACGAACTCACCCTGGGAGAGCTTGAGCACGTTCTTGCGCCGGTCGACGTAGTACAGCCGGTCGGGCTCGACCTCGGCCATGATGTCGCCGGTGCGGTAGTAGCCGTCGTCGTCGAAGACCTCGGCGGTGACCTCTGGACGCCGGTAGTAGCCGGGGGTGATCAGCTTGGTCCTCACCAGCAGCTCACCCCGCGGATGCGGCGTGTCGGTGGTGAAGTACCCGAGTTCCGGCACGTCGACGAGCTTGTAGTCGAGCACGAACGCCCGCTGCACGCGGTGGTCCAGCATGACGAGTCCGGTCTCGGTGGTGCCGTAGCTGTCGAAGAACGGAACATCCAGGCAGGACTCCACGAAAGCGGCCAGCTCGGGCGCGAGCGGGGCCGAACCGCAGGGCGTGTGGATGACGCGGCCGCCGAGGACCACGTCACGGAAATGGCGCCGCAGCTCCTCGGCGTTCCCGGCGCCCGGCTGGTCGAGCCGGCTCAGGTAACTCTGGTAGAGCAGTTCGCAGACGCGCGGCACCATGGCGAACTCCGTCGGCCGGATCAGCGCGAGATCCTCCAGCAGCGTGGACAGATTGCTGTCGGCCACGAAGTACGCGGTGCCGCCCAGCGCCAGCGTCTTGACCACCAGCCGCCTGGCGACGAGGTGGCTCTGCGGCAGGAAGTTCGCGCTGATCATCGGGTGGGGCTGCTCGGGCGGCCGCCACATCAGGGACACGGTGGACTCGGGGAAGATGACGCCCTTCGGAGTGCCCGTGCTGCCAGAGGTGTAGATCAGTGCGGACAGCACCTCCCTGGTGTCGTCGACCGGCGGCGGTTGCGGCGCGGGCGGCGAGGCGCTCCCGCGCTCGATGACCTCAGACAGCGGCTCCAGCGAGATCGGCGAGCCGGTCTCGGCCAGCGACCGGCGCGCCTGCGCCACGCTCTCCGTGTGCTCGGCGAGCTCAGGGCAGTGGTCGAACACGATGAGCCGGACGACGGAGGTGTCCCCGGCCAGCGCTTCGAGCACCGTGCCCAGCCGCTCGGCGCTGGTGGCGAAGACGCGCGGAGCGGTCTCTTGGACCAGGTGGCGGATGTGGGCGACCGTGGCGGTGTTGTGCAGCGGCACGGCGACCGCGCCGACCTGGCCACAGGCCAGGTCCACGGTGGTGTAGTCGGTGCCGGCGAAGCCCAGGATCGCGACGAAGTCGCCGGCGCGCAGCGGGTGCTCGGCGTGGTGGTACCAGTCGGCGGCGACGGCGCTCAGCCGGGACCACAGCTCGCCGTAGGAGACGGTGTCGAACCGGGGCGGCCGCCGCAGCTCGGTGCGTCCGGCCACGGAGACGAACTCCTTGGCGCGCTCGGCGAGCGCGGGCCGGTCGGCGTACGCCGTCAAGGTCCGTTTCACGATCTCCGGCAGCCGCAGGCCGGGCTCGGCGGTGCTGTCGAAGACCTCTTTCAGCGGCATCCGGCCCGCGAGCTCCGGATCGGCCGCCAGCATCTCGACGCGCCGGGTGCGATTGGCGTCGAGCCGGGCGCGGGTGGTGTCGGCTCGCGAGTCGTTCCCCATGGTTACCCCCTCAGGCGACCGGGACCTTCTGGATGTGCGCGCGGCCGGCGTGGCAGCGGGCGTCGTGTGCAACCGGGGAGGCTCCTCGCTTGCACAGGCTGAAACATACCGTACCAAAGGTATGATCATGAGCATGTTTCGTCCATTGTCGCAGGTAGATAGCTTTCACGAAAAAATACCTTGTGTAAGGTATGGTTTTAGGTAAGAGTGCTCTCGAAGGGCACGACAGGCTTCGCCGATGACGAGGAGCGCCAACGTGGTGAGCGGGGATGTGATCACAAGCGAACGAGAGACGGGCGTCGGCCCCGAGGTCGGCTGGATCTCGATCACCGAGCTCGTCCTTTCCGACTCACCCCGATCCGCGGGTGAGGACGCCGAGCACGCGCGGGCTCTCGCCGAGGTGGACTCACAGGCGGAGCTGCCGCCGATCGTCGTCCAGCGCGGCACCAACCGGGTCGTCGACGGGATGCACCGGGTGCGCGCCGCGCAGATGCGCGGAGAGCGGGAGATCCAGGCCCGCTTCTTCGACGGCGACGACGCCGGCGCCTTCGTGCTGGCGGTGCGGCTGAACGTTCAGCACGGGCTGCCGCTCTCGCTCGCCGACCGCAAGTCGGCCGCCCGGCGCATCCTGCGCGAGCACCCGGGCTGGTCCAACCGGGCGGTGGCCTCGGTCGCGGGGCTCTCCCCCAAGACCGTCGGCGCGTTGCGCGAGCAGTGCGGAGCGCCGGTGGCCGAGGTCAGGATCGGCCGGGACGGCCGGGTGCGCCCGGTCAGCGCGGCCTCCGGGCGCGAGCGCGCCAGGCAGATCCTGCTGCGCGACCCCACCTCCTCGCTGCGCACGGTGAGCGCCGCCGCCGGAGTGTCCCCCGGCACCGTGCGGGCCGTCCGGATGCAGATGACCGGGCAGGCCACCGCGGTGCTCCCCGAGCAGCGGGCCGCGTCGCCCAGGCACAACCCCGATCCACGGCGCGTCAGGGGCGCGGCTCCGCAGGGCGCCGGGCTGGACCGGACGGGCGCGATGCTGCGCGCGCTCCGCTCCGACCCGTCGCTGCGGTTCACCGAGTCCGGCCGGCTGCTGCTGAGCGTTCTGGCGGTGGCCGCCATGGACGGGCACACGCGGGAACGTCTCGTCGACGACCTGCCGGACCACTGCGTGGAATTCGTCGCCGCGCTCGCCGAGGCGAGCGGCCAGGCCTGGCGGGAACTCGCCGAACGCCTGGCGGAGCGACGGTGCGCGGCCGCCGATTCCGAATAGTTCCCGATCTGGAAATGGGGTGTTGACAGATGGCAGAAGCGTACGGCTGGTCCGGGAAGAATCTGCGTACCCAGCGGATTCTGCACTCGGCGTCCGGGACGACGTTCCTGGTCCCGCTCGATCATTCGCTGGCGGACGGCCCGGTGTCGAGCGCCGCCGATTTCGCCGGGCTGGTGGCGGCGATGGCCGCGAACGACGTGGACGGGATCATCGTCCACAAGGGGCGGGTCCGTTTCCTTCCCACCCGGCGGCTCGGCCGGCTGGCGCTGGTCGTGCACCTCAGCGGCAGCACCAGGCACGCGCCGGACGCCGACGCCAAGACCCTGGTCGGCGCCGTGGCCGAGGCCGTGGCGCTCGGCGCGGACGGGGTCAGCGTGCACATCAACCTCGGGTCGAGCAACGAGGCAGAGCAACTGGCCGACTTCGGCGGGGTCTCCGACCAGTGCGCCCGCTGGGGCGTCCCGCTACTCGCGATGATCTACCCGCGCGGCCCGCGCATCGCCGACCCGGCCGACCCGGCGCTGCTGGCGCACGCGGCGAACATCGCCGCCGACCTCGGCGCCGACATCGTGAAACTCCCGTTCACCGGCTCGCCCGACACGATGCGCGACGTCGTGCGGGCCAGCCCGATCCCGGTGGTGACCGCCGGCGGCGGCGTCATCGGGGACACCGGCAAGTTCCTCGACCAGATCGACTCAACGATGGAGTCCGGCGTGCTCGGAGTCGCGGTCGGGCGCAACATCTTCCGCGCCGCCGACCCCGGCCGGCTGGCCCGGTCGGTCGCCCAGCGCGTCCACGCCCGGCTCGGCTCCCGCAACCCCCTGACCGCCCTGGACCTGGCCCTGGCCGGCACGACCGTTGCCTGACGAAACTCAACTCACGACCGAAGGTGCGAACATGAAATCCGCATGGATCGATCTGCGCGGCCTGACCGCCGAACTCGCCACCGCCGTCATCGAAGAGAGCACCCACCTCGGCATCGGCGCCGTCGTGCTGGACGACCCCGAGCTCGCCGCGAAGGTCCCGCCGACCCTGGAGAAGGCCGCCGTCGTCACCGGCGAGACCCCCACCACCCTGATCGACCAGCTCGTCGACGTGGTCGACATCCTGATCGCCGACCACGGCATCGCCGAGAAGTTCGAGGGCGTCCGGCCCGGCCTGCGCAACGGCGTCCTGGTCAAGGTGCTGGGTGAGGAGACGCTGCAGCTCGCCTGCAAGATAGCGAACGAGTCGGAGCTGACCCTGGTCGAGTTCCGCCAGGACCCGAGCAAGATCCCGCTGGAGATCCTGCTGGCCGCCGCCGACAAGGCCAAGGGCCAGATCGTCACCGTCGTCGAGGACGTCGAGGACGCGATGGTCACCATCGGCGTCCTGGAGCGCGGCTCCGACGCGGTGCTGCTCGCCCCGCGGCGGGTCGGCGACGCCTCCGAGCTGGTGCGCGTGTGCCAGGGCGAGGCCGAGACGCTGCAGCTCGAGCCGCTGGAGATCGTCAAGCTCACGCACCTGGGCCTCGGCGACCGGGTGTGCGTGGACACCTGCTCCCACATGCAGCCCAACGAGGGCATCCTGGTCGGCTCGTACTCGACCGGCCTGATGCTGGTCAGCAGCGAGACCCACCCGCTGCCGTACATGCCGACCCGCCCGTTCCGGGTGAACGCCGCCGCTCTCAGCTCCTACACCCTGACGCCCGGCAACCGCACCCGCTACCTGTCCGAGCTGCGCTGCGGCTCGGAGATCCTGGCCGTCAACACCGACGGCGGCGTGCGCCGGGTGATCGTGTGCCGGATCAAGATGGAGACCCGGCCGATGCTGCAGATCGAGGCACGCACCGCCGGCGGCGACGTGGTGAACATGGTCGGCCAGGACGACTGGCACGTGCGGGCGCTCGGCGCCGGCGGCAGCGTCCACAACTTCACCGAGCTGCGCCCCGGCGACCACATTCTCGGGCACACCATGACCGACCAGCGGCACGTCGGATACGCGATCCGTGAGTTCCTGCACGAGCAGTGAAGGCTCGAGCCGGCTCCGCTCTGAAGGAGAGTGCGCGAGATGGCGCTGATTGTGCAAAAGTACGGCGGAACCTCGGTCGCCACGCCCGAGAAGGTCATCGAGGCGGCGCGGCAGATCCTGGCGGCACGGGCGGACGGACACCAGGTCGTCGCCGTCGTGTCCGCCATGGGCGGAACCACCGACAGGCTGCTCCACCTGGCTTCCTCGGTGTCCGACCAGCCGGATCCCGCCCAGCTCGACGCCCTGCTCAGCACGGGCGAGGCCGTGTCCGCCGCGCTGCTGTCGATGGCGCTGAACCGCCACGGCGCCGCGAGCAGGTCGTTCAGCGGCGCCGAGGCGGGCATCCTCACCGATGACCGCCACGGCCGGGCGACGATCCAGCAGGTGGATCCGCGCCGGCTCATGGAGGACCTCCGCAGGGGGGCGATCCCGGTCGTCGCGGGCTTCCAGGGCGAGGCGGGCGTCGCGGGACCCTGCACGACTCTGGGGCGCGGCGGCTCCGACACCACCGGCGTCGCCCTGGCCGCGGCGCTCGGCGCCGACCACTGCGAGATCGTCACCGATGTCGCGGGGGTCTACACCGCCGACCCGAGGAAGGTCACCGGCGCCCGGCGCCACACCACCCTGCTGTACGAGGAGATGGCCGAGCTCGCGGTGAGCGGGGCCAAGGTGCTCGCCGCGGACTCCGTGGACTACGCGCGGACCCACGGCGTCGACCTGAAGGTGCGCTCCAACCTCACCGCCTGCGGCCCGGAGACCTGGGTCGGATACCGCCGCCGCTGCACGGCGATGGCGGCCTCCGGCGGCGGCTCCTGGAGGCCCGCCGGGCTCGGCGAGGTCCCCGCGATCGCCGGGGTGGCCACCAGGACCGGTCTCGTGCGCTGCGTGCTGCGCCGGATCGCCGCCGATCACGCGGTGCGGATCCTGCGCGGACTCGCCGAACGCGAGCTGGAGGTCGAACTGCGCCGCTACGGCAACCTCGGGACCGAGGACGCCGGCGACCTCGCGATCACGCTGCCCGCGGAGAGCGTGGAGGAGGCGCGCGCGCTGCTGGCCGAGGCCGACCGGGGAGCCCGCCTGGACGAGGTGCACTGGACCTCGAACCTGGCGCGGCTGTCGGTCGTCGGCCTCGGGATAGGCCAGCTTCCCGGCTCGCCGCTGCGACTGCTCGAAGCACTGCGGTCGGTCGGCGCCGCGCGCACCGATCTGCTCGTCACCTCCAACAAGCTCAGCGTGCTGACCGGAGAGAGCGGCCTGGCCGAGGCGACCCAGAGCGTGCACGACACCTTCGTCCACGAACCCGCGGCGCACCGGTTGCCCACCCCTGACCTGTGGGCCACCGATCACGAGGAGCTGGGCGCCAGCGTGCCCGCGCTGGCGGCGGCCGACTGAACCGCGACCCATCACCGTGCCGGCCGGCCCGAGGCCGGTCGGCGCGGTGCCCGCCGGATGAGAAGCCACAAGCGGAGCGACCCCGATGACCAAGCCGACGTTCGATCCCACATCTGACAGCCAACTAGCCGACCCGTACCCGACGTACACGCGCATGCGCGACCAGTGCCCCGTGTTCCACGACGAGAAGACCGGCCTCTTCGTCGTCACGCGGCACGAGGACGTCGTCCACGTGGCCCACGATCCGCGGACCTACTCCTCGGAGAGCGCGGTGAAGGCGACCACGGGACCGGAGGCCGACGAGGTCAAGCAGATCCTGGCCGAAGGCTGGTCGCTCACGCCCAACCTCACCGAGAGCGACGGCGAGGAGCACACCCGGCTGCGCACGGCGGTGAACCGGGTCTTCACGCCGCGGCGGGTGGCCGAGCTCGAACCCTTCATCACGGCGACCGGCGAAGAGCTGATCGACCGGTTCGCCGCCGCCGGTTCGACCGACATCATCGAGAACTACGCCTGGCCGCTGCCGCTGTCGGTCATGGCGCGCATCCTCGGCGTACCGGCCGGCGACGTGCCGCTGCTGCGGCAGTGGAGCCACAGCTGGCTGAAGCTGTCGGTCGGCGGCGGCGAGGTGGCGGAACGGGCCGAATGCGCCCGCGACGTCATCGCCATGCAGAACTACGTGATGGCGATGCTGCTGGACCCGGGGCCGGCCGGCGACGGGCTCATCGCGTCGCTCGCGGCCGACCACGACGAGAACGACCTGGACGACGTCGAGCTCATGCGCATCGTGATGAACCTGATCATCGCGGGGCACGTCACGGTCACCCGGTCCATCGGCAACGGCCTGGTGAGCCTGCTGGAGAATCCGGACCAGCTCGCGGCGCTGCGCGAGGGCGCGGTGCCGCCCGAGGCGATGGTCGAGGAGATCCTGCGGTTCGAGTCCCCGGTCCAGGGGCTGTTCCGCACCGTCACCGCCGAGACCGAGCTCGCCGGCACCCGGCTGCGGCCCGGCGACCGCGTGATGGTGCACTTCGGCGCCGCCAACCGGGACGAGCGCGCGCTCGCCGACCCCGCCGCCTTCGACATCAGGCCGAGGACCGGCCGCAAGATGCTGGCCTTCGGCCGCGGCATCCACACCTGCCTTGGAGCCGGGCTGGCCCGCCTCCAGTTGCGCATCGCCATTCCGCTGCTGTTCGACCGCCTGCCCGGACTGCGTCTGGGTCCCGCGGACGCGCGCGGCCGCGAGCGGCTGCTGATCGCGCGCGGGTTCGACGAGCTCCACCTGCAATGGGACGTTTCACGAGTACAGGAGGCAAGACAGTGACTACGCAGGAACAGCAAGTCGCGCCTGTGGCGGTCGAGAGGAACGCCGCTCTGGTCGGGACCCCGCTTCTGCTGGTGGGCGTCGCCCTGGCGGCGGCGAACCTGCGTCCCGCCATCACCAGCATCGGCCCGCTGCTGGAGGAGGTGCGCCGGTCGCTCGGCGCCTCCCTGCTCTGGGCGAGCGTGCTGACCGCCCTGCCCACCCTCTGCTTCGGCATCGCCGCCGCGGCGGCGCCGCTGGCGGCACGCAAGCTCGGCCTGGCCCGTGCGGTCGGCGCCGGCCTGGTCGTGCTCACCGCCGGGCTGCTGCTGCGGGTCGTGGGCGGCCCGTGGGTGATGCTGGCCGGCACGTTCGTGGCGGCGGCCGGCATCGCCCTCGGCAACGTGCTCATCCCGGTCGTCGTCAAGCAGGCCTTCCCGCAGCGGATTCCGCTGCTGACCACGGTCTACACCGTGGCCCTGATGGTCGGCGGCGGCGCGGGCGCCGCGGCGACCCCGTGGATGCAGGACCAGCTCGGCGGCTGGCGGGTCACCCTGGCCGCCTGGTCGCTGCTGTCCATCGGCGCGCTGCTGGTCTGGGTCGCCGGGACGCGCCGCACCGAGCAGGGCGGCGCGACCGCGGCCCTGCCGCAGGAGCGCAAGCTGCTGCTGCGCAGCCCGCTCGCCTGGCTGATCACCGGGTTCTTCGGACTGCAGGCGGCCGGCTCCTACGTTCTGATGGGGTGGGCCCCGGCCGTGTACACCGGCGCGGGCATCGGCAAGAACGAGTCGGGTCTGCTGCTGGCTCTGCTGGTCGTGGCGGCCCTGCCCGTCACGATGGTGGTCGTGCCCATGGCGATGCGCAGCCGCAGCCAGTCCTGGTGGATCGCCGGCCTCGTGGGCCTGGAGATCGCCGGCACGATCGGCATGCTCGTCGCGCCGACGACGATGCCGTGGCTGTGGTCGCTGCTGTGGGGAGCGGGCATGGGCGTGTTCCCGATCGCGCTCGGCCTGTTCGCGCTGCGCACCCGCACCGCGGCCGACACCGCCGGGATCTCCGCCATGGCGCAGGGCTTCGGCTACCTGATCGCCATCGGCGGCCCGTTCCTGTTCGGCATGCTGCACGGCAGCACGGGCGGCTGGGCCGTGCCGATGGTCATGCTCGCCGTGGTCTTCGCCGTGGACCTGGTGCTGGGGTTCATCGTCGGCCGGCCCCGGTACGTGTAGGACCGCGACGAGGGAGGAGCGATCATGACCTACGACGTCATCGTGATCGGCGGCGGTTCCGCCGGCTGCGTCCTGGCCAACCGGTTGAGCGCGAACCCGCGGCTGTCGGTCCTGCTCCTTGAGGCCGGGCCCGATTTCGCGACCACCGAGGAGCTGCCGGCGGACGTCGCCGACGCGACGTACGCACCGTACTCCTACGACTGGGGTTACCGATCGGTTCCGGACGAGTTCGGCAACCGGGTGCCGGTCCCCCGGGGCCGGATCATCGGCGGCTCCTCCTCCGTCAACGTCTGTGTGGCGATGCGCGCCCGGCCGTCCGACCATGACGCGTGGGCGTCCCTGGCCGGGCCCGCGTGGGGCTACCCGGACATGCTCCCCTTCTACAAGGAGATGGAGCACTACCCCTACGGCGAGGAGAAGTTCCACGGCCTCGACGGGCCGTACCGCATCACCCAGAGCACGGCGGCCGACCTCGGTCCGCACGTCGCGGCGATGAGCGAGGCGTGCGGACGGCTCGGGTACCCGATGGTCGACGACTTCAACGCGCCGGGCGCGCCGGGCTTCGCGCACACCCCGCTCAGCGCGGCCGACGGCGTGCGGCTGAGCACGGCCATCGGCTACCTCAACCCGGTCCGCCACCGGCCGAACCTCACGGTGCGCGGTGACGTGCTGGTCGACCGGGTGCTGTTCCGGGGCGACCGGGCCCGCGGGGTCCGGCTCGCCTCGGGCGAGGAGATCGGCGCCGGGCACGTCGTGCTCAGCGCCGGCGCCTACAACACCCCGGTCATCGCCATGCGTTCCGGCATCGGAGACCGCGCCGAGCTCGCCTCGCACGGGATCGACGTGGTGTCCGAGCTCCCGGGCGTGGGGCGCGGCCTCACCGAACACCCCGCCTTCTGGAACATCCACGTCGCCAGGCCGCCGAAGGAGGGGGCGCGGCAGATGTTCGGCAGCGTGCTCAGCGTCGCCACCGGACCGGGAGAGCCGGACTACGACGTGCAGATCCTGCCCTCCGCGGCGGTGCCGACCGAGAGCCTGCCCGCCATGATCGTTCCGCCGGTCGAGAACCACCCGACCGGCTGGGACATGGTCTTCTTCGTCTCCTGCGTCCAGCCCCGTTCGCGGGGCACCGTGCGGCTCGCCTCACGCGACCCGCAGGACGCGCCGGTCATCGACCTCGGGCTCTACACGGTCGCCGACGACGCCGAACGGGTCGCCGACGCGGTGCGCCTCGCCCGCACGATCGCCCGCACCCGGCCGCTCGCCGACCTGCTGGTGGAGGAGCGGGTGCCGGGACCGGGCGTGAGCGACCAGGAGCTCGCGGAGGCGATACGCCGCGCGCCGGCGCACTACAACCACGGCAGTTCCACGATGCGGATGGGCTCGCACCGTGCTCCCGGCTCCGTCGTCGACTCCAACGGCGCCGTGTACGGCGTCCAGGGACTCACCGTCGCGGACGCCTCGGTGTTCCCGGCGATGCCGCGCGTGGCCACCAACGTACCGACCATCGTGATCGCCGAGCGGATCGCCTCGGTGCTGAAAGAGATGATGACATGACCACGACGTTCGACACAGCTCAGTCCGACACCGCCCAGCTCCTGCGCACGCGCTGGTCCTCGCAGAACGAGGCCGACCGGTTCACCGTGCACGACCCGGCGACCGGCAGGCCGCTCGCTGTCGTCCAGGGCGCCGGCGCCGAGGAGGTGGACCAGGCGGTCCGCGCCGCGTACGAGGCGCACTTCGCGTGGAAGGCCCGCACGCCGCGCGAACGCGGCAAGTGGCTGTGGAAGGTCGCCCAGGCCATCCGCGAGAACGCCGACGAGATCGCGGCGCTGGAGTCCAGCGACAACGGCAAGCCCTTCACCCAGGCGCGCAACTTCGACCTCGAAGGCGCGCCCACCATCTTCGAGATGTTCGCCGGCCTCTGCGAGGCGATCCCGAGCCAGGCGCGCGACTCGGGCAGCATGCTCGACATCACACTGCGCGAGCCCTTCGGCGTCATCGGCGCGATCATCCCGTTCAACTGGCCCCCGCTGCACACCGCCGGCAAGCTCGCCCCCGCGCTGGCGGCCGGCAATGCCGTGGTCATCAAGCCGCCGGAGCAGGCTCCGCTGTCGGTGATGCGGGTCGCCGAGATCGCCCAGTCCATTCTCCCCGACGACGTCGTGCACATCGTGCCCGGCACCGGCGCGGTCGGCGCGCGGCTCGCCGGGCACAAGCTCGTGGGCAAGGTCTCCTTCACCGGCGCGCCCGCCACCGGGCAGGCGGTGATCCGGACGGCCGCGGAGAACCTGACGCCGACCCTGCTGGAGCTCGGCGGCAAGAACGCCCTGGTGATCTTCGAGGACGCCGACCTCGACTCGGCCGTGCCGTGGGCGGTGGAGGGCGGCTACTTTAACCAGGGCGAGGCCTGCACCGCCGCCTCGCGCGTGCTGGTCCACGTCGACCGCTACGAGGAGGTCGTCCGCCGGCTCGCGGCCGCCGTCAAGCGGCTGAAGGTCGGCAACGGCGCGGACGCGGACACCCACGTCGGGCCGCTGGTCACCCCCGAGCAGCGGCAGCGCGTGCAGGACTACCTCGAACTCGGCGTCCGCGAGGGCGCCACGATCGCGGCCCAGGCGGCGACGCCCACCGACCCCGAGCTGGCGGAGGGCTACTTCGTCCCGCCCACGCTGTTCACCGGCGTCACCCCGGACATGCGCATCGCCACGGAGGAGATCTTCGGGCCGGTCGTGTGCGTGATCCCCTTCCGTGACGAGGCCGAGGCGGTCCGCATCGCCAACGGCACCGAGTTCGGCCTGGTCGCCGGGGTGTTCACCCGCGACACCGAGCGCGCCATGCGCTTCAGCCGCGACCTGCGCGTCGGCATCGTCTTCGTCAACCACTACAACCGCTCGTTCACCGGCACCCCCTTTGGCGGCGTGGGCGCCAGCGGATACGGCCGCGAGCACGCCATCGAGACGCTGCAGGAATACAGCTACGCCCGCAGCCTGCGCCTGCCCTCCGGCCGCGGCGAGATCCCGCGCTGGGCGCCGTCGGTCGAGGTCGTCACCGGAGGCTGAACCGAGATGAGCACCACGATGCGCGCGGCGGTCTGTGTCCAGGCCGGCGGCCCGGAGGTACTCCAGATCCGCGAGCTGCCGATGCCTTCGGTCCGCGAGGGCTGGAGCCTGGTGCGGGTGGAGGGCGCGGGCTTGAACCGGTCGGAGCTGCGGACCCGCCAGGGGCATTCGCCGAACGTGAAGTTCCCTCGGGTGCTCGGGATCGAGTGCGTGGGAACGGTGGCGGCCTCGACCGACGCCGCCCTGCCGGTCGGCCAGGCCGTCGCGGCCGTGATGGGCGAGATGGGCCGCGAGTTCGACGGCGGATACGCGGAGTACGCGCTGCTGCCGAACTCGCTGCTCATGCCGGTCACCACCACGTTGCCCTGGGAGGTGCTGGCCGCGCTGCCCGAGACGTACCTGACCGCGCAGGGCTCGCTGGACGCGCTCGGCATCGCGCCGGGCGCGCCCGGGCGCCTGCTGATCCGCGGCGGGACCTCCTCGGTCGGCATGGCGGCGGCGTCGATCGCCTCCGCCCACGGCCTGGAGACCGCGGCCACGACCCGGCGCCCGGAGAAGATGGACGCCCTCACCGCGGCCGGCGTCGACCACGTGCTCCTGGACGACGCGGGCTCGACGGCGGACGCCGTGCGCGAGGTCTGGCCCGAGGGACCCGATCACGTCCTGGACCTGATCGGGACGGCCACGGTGCCGGACTCGCTCAAGCTGGTGCGCCGCGGCGGGACGGTGTGCGTGTCCGGCTCGCTCAGCGGCTGGCTGATCAGGGAGTTCGAGCCGATCGCGATGATCCCGCCCGGCACCAAGCTCACGGCCTTCCACAGCGACAGCCTCAAGGGAGCCGCCGGTGCGCCCGTGCTGCGGCGGGTCATCGGCGAGGTCGAGGCCGGGGTCCACCGGCCCAACATCGACCGGGTCTTCGACCTCGGCGACATCGTCGAGGCGCACCGGCACATGGAGAACGACCAGGCCACCGGGAAGGTCGTCGTGCTGCCCCGGACGAGGAAGGGATGAACGGATGGGAACGCGGTTCGTCGAGACGGTGGTCATAGGCGGCGGTCAGCAGGGATGCTCGGTCGCGGGCGCGCTCGCCCGGCTCGGCTACCGGGCGCTGGTGATCGAGCGCGGCGAGATCGGCCAGGCGTGGGCCAACGAGCGCTGGGACAGCCTGCGCGTCAACACCCCGAACAGGACGGTCGCCTTCCCGGACTGGGCCTACGACGGGGACGACCCGGAAGGGTACATGCCGGCCCGTGAGGTGGCCGAACGGCTGCGGTGCTACGTGGCCGCGATGGGCATCGCGGTCCGCGAGCACACCAGCGTCCAGATGGTCGAGTCCCCGATCCATGACGCGGTCCACGAGGGCGCGCGCTTCCGCGTCCACCTCGACGACGGCGAGGCCGTCGAGGCCCGCAATGTCGTCGCGGCGCTGGGCGGGTACTCCTCGCCGCGCATACCGGAGGTGGCCGCGGGCGTGGACCCTTCGGTCACCCAGATGCACACGCGCTACTACCGCAACCCGGAGTCGCTGCCGAGCGGAGCGGTCCTCATCGTGGGCGCGGGGAACAGCGGCCAGCAGATCGCCGACGACCTCCGCGACGCCGGCCGGGAGGTGTTCCTCGCGGTCGGCGGGCACAAGACCGCGCCCCGGCGCTACCGCGGCGCGCAGATCCTCGACTGGCTGCAGTTGCTGCTGCCGGAGGGCAACCTGGAGACCGCCTCGGGCGGGCGCGGCGACTCCCCCGTGCTGCCGGGCGTGTCGGTGCTCAGCGGGAAGGACGGCGGCCAGGACCTGAGCCTGCCGATCCTGGCCGCCAAGGGTGTCACGCTGGTCGGCTCGGTCCGCGGCGCGTCGGGCGGCGTGCTGAGGCTGGAGGACAACGTCCGCGCCGTGGCGCGGGCTGCCGCACACAAGGAGAGCGAGCTGCTGAAGGCGATCGACGCGGCGATCGAGCAGCGCGGGCTGGTCGTCCCCGAGGCCGACCCCGCCCCCGTGTACGACCCCTCGCTCATCGCGGACTACGGCGCCACGCTGGATCTGGTCGCCAACGACATCACGACGATCATCTGGGCCACGGGCTTCGTGCCCGAATACGGCATCCTGCCCGCCGGGGCGCTCGACCCGGACGGCATGCCGGTGCACCGCAGGGGAATGGGCGCGCTGCCGGGCCTGTACTACGCCGGCCTGCCCGAGGCCGGGTCGGTGATGCCGCTGCTCATCGCCGCCACGCGCAACCAGGCCGAGCGCGTCGCCCGGCACGTCCAGATGGACAACACCCTGCGCCACCGCTCCCCCATGGCGATCGGCGGCCTGTGGACGTGAGCGTACGGCGGTAGGAGAAGCACGCACGAGGCGGCGATCGACCAGATCGCCGCCTCGTTCGCGTTCCCGCCACAGGCTCCCGCCACCGGACGACCCATCTGCCCACCGGCAACTCCCACCACCAGACGACCCGCTGACCACAGCGAAGCCCCGGGCCCGGGAACTCACCGCTACCACGACCCGCCGACCCGGCGCCGGTCACCTCCAGCACATGGCCGGAGGTGAAGAGCCGCGCCCGGTGAACGTGCGTGGTCACCCCACTGCCGCCCCACCCTGACCGGGCCCGGAACTCACCGCACCAGTGAACGCGCACTCCGGCGCCGGAGCGGCCGGTCATGGGTACGGCGAAACCGGCGCCACCCCTACGACGGCCGACCGGCGGACGTTCGTGGACGCCGCACCCCGTGTGCTGTGACCGGAAACGATCACCGGCTTGGCGCCGACGCAGGCGCCGGCATCGCCGCACCACGACCCGCCGACCCGGCGCCGATCACCTCCAGCACATGGCCGGGGTGAAGAGCCGCGCCCGCTGCCGTGCCGGTCCCTTCCGCGTGTCTTCGGGGCGACCTGCGTTCCCCACGGACATGACGAGGCCGCCGGAGGCGCGGTGCGCCTCCGGCGGCCGGAGTTCGTTCCGGTCATGCCGGGTGGGGGATGACCTCCAGGCCCACGGGGCCGTTGATGAGGAAGGAGGTAAGGCGGGCGGGCTGATGTCCGGGGCGGGCGAGGGTGAGATCGGGCAGTTCCGCGAACAGCGTGGTCAGGGCGATCTCCGCCTCCAGGCGGGCGAGGTGCGCACCGAGGCAGAAGTGGGGACCGTGGCCGAAGGCGAGGTGTTCCTTGCTGGCCCGGGTGGGGTCGAAGCTCTCCGGGCACCGCGGGTGCACCTGCGGGTCGCGTCCGGCGGCGGCGAAACCGATGGTGATCGCGTCGCCCTTGCGGATGACGACGCCCTCACCGAGGTCGATGTCCTCCAGGGCGCACCGCATGGGCATGTGCATGACCGGGCCCTCGAAACGCAGCGTCTCCTCGATGACGTCCTGCCAGGCGATGGCGCCCTCGTTGATCCGGGTGAGGTGCTCGGGGTGGGTGAGCAGGGCCTGGACGGCGCTGGTGATGAGGTTGACGGTGGTCTCGTACCCCGCGCCGATCATGAGGAAGAGCGTGCCGAGCAGCTCGGCCTCCGACATCGGCTCGTCACCGGGCTCGGCCGGCAGCAGCAGGTCGCTGGTCAGGTCGGCGGCCGGGTTCTCCCTCTTGTACCGCAGCAGCTCGCCGAGCCGCTCGTACAGCGTGTTGCCGGCGGCCATCGCCTCCTCTGGGCCGAGCGAGGAGTCCAGGACCCGGTCGATCCCGGTCCCGACCTTCCTGCGCAGGTGTTCGGGGACGCCGAACAGGTCGCAGATGACGGTGATGGTCAGCGGCAGCGCCAGGTCCCGGCGCACGTCGGCGACGGCGCCGGGCGGCAGGGCGGCCAGCTCCTTGACCAGGCGGTCCGCGGTCGCCTTGACCTGCGGGCGCATCCGTTCGACCTGCTTCGGCGAGAACGAGGGGGCGACGCGGCGCCGGGACCTGCGGTGCTCCTCGCCGTAGAAGTTGAAGAAGCTGTTCTGCAGGGCGAGGGGAGCGAGCGGCCAGCCCTCGGGCATGTCGGCCAGGCCGGGCCAGTGCCGGCGCGAGTCGCGCGAGACGCGCGGGTCGTTGGTCAGCTTCTGGATGACGCTGTGCCGGGTGACCGCCCAGGCGCGGACGGGCCCGGGCAGCTCCACCAGCACCGCCGGTCCCTCGGCGCGTAACGCGGCGGCCTCGGCGTGGACCGAGGCGCCCGTGGGATCGAGAACGGGACACTTGGGAACGGACAAGGACGTCATGCGGTACTCCCTCACTGGAGATTGCACGGAGACTTCCACCGGTTCGCCTGAGGCTTCGCGCCGGCTAGCTTCCGGCGGTGGTGATGACGGGGGACGTGGCGGTCGCCGGCGGAGCGGCGGCGCGCGGTGCGGCCGTGCCGTCGACGTGCTGTAGGGGCATGCCGCCGGCGTGCTTCGCGGGCGTGCCGTCGTCGGAGCGTTCGCGCAGGAACGCCGAGGCGCCCAGAGCGATCACGCCGGCGGCGGCCATGTAGACGGCGATCGGCGTCCAGCTGTGGAACCTGTCGAGCAGCGACGTGGCGACGATCGGGCCGACGGCGCCGCCGAGCAGGCCGCCCACGTTGTAACTGATGGACATCCCGGAGTACCGCACGGCCGTGGGGAACAGCCGCGGGCAGAACGCCCCCTGCACGCCGTAGTTCGCGGCGAACCCGGCGAACAGCAGCAGGAAACCCAGAGCCATCAGAGGGAACGACCCGGTGCCCAGCAACGAGAACCAGGCGAACGGCGCCACCGTCATGGCGGCGATGCCGCCGACGAAGACCGCCTTGCGGCTGTACCGATCGCCCACCCAGCCGAAGAACGGCATGGCGACGATCAGGAAGACGCAGGATCCGACGAGCAGCAGCAGCATGACGGACCGGCCCACGCCGATGGTCGCACCGTATTTGAGGGAGAACACCGACCCGAGGTAGAACACCAGGAACGTGGGAAGCGCCGACAGCGACGCGCCCAGGGTCGTCAGGCCGTACCGCGACAGAACCTCCAGCGCCGGCCTCTTCCTGACCGCGCCCTCGGCCTTGGACCGCTGGAACTCGGGAGTCTCCCCCAGCCGCAGCAGGACGTGGAGGGCGATGCCCACCAGCACGGCGCTGAAGACGAACGGCAGCCGCCACCCCCACGCCAGAATCTGCCGCTCCGGCAGCGCGGTGACCAGGAGCAGGACGCCGTTGGCCAGCAGCAGTCCCCAGGCGTTGCCGGTGCCGACGACGGCGGTGAGGAAGCCCCGCCTGTTCGGCTTGGCGCTCTCCAGCGCCATCAGGAACCCGCCGCTCGACTCGCCGCCGAGCGAGCATCCCTGGATGAACCGCAGGATCGTCAGCAATATCGGGGCGGCGACGCCGATCGTGCCGTAGGTGGGAAGCAGGCCGATCGTCACCGTCGCGCCGCCCATCACGGCGAGAGTGGTGATCAGCGTCGCCTTGCGGCCGGCCCGGTCGCCGAAGTGCCCGAACAGGAAGGCGCCGAGCGGTCTTCCCGCGAAGGCGACCGCGAACGTCGACAGCGACAACAGGGTGCCGGTGGTGGGGTCGAACGAGGGGAAGAAGAGCTTGTTGAAGTACAGGGAGGAGAACGAACCGTAGATGAGGAACTCGTAGAACTCGATGCTGTTCCCGATGAGGCTGCTCACTACGGCTCGTCTGCGCTGACCCCTGCTCATGGTGACGGCAGTCATTTCGTCTCCGAGGAGTGGTAGGCCCGGGCGGGCGGGCCGCGCGGGGGGATGTCCGCCGGTCGCGCGACCCGCTCATGTCGCCAGGGGGCTAGTTCTGGAAGTCTTCCTCCCACCATTCCTGCGCCGACCGCGAGAGCCGCTGCTCCTCCCGCTTGCGCAGTTCGGTGCGCTGGGTCTTGCCGGAGATGGTCTTGGGCAGTTCGGCGAACTCGACGCGGCGGACGCGCTTGTAGGAGGCCAGGTGCTCGCGGGAGTGCGCGAGGATGAGCTGTGCGGTCTCGGCCTCCGGCAGGTAGCCGGAGGCGAGCGCCACGTAGGCCTTGGGCACGGCCAGCCGCAGCGGCTCGGGCGAGGGCACCACGGCGGCCTCGGCGACGGCCGGGTGTTGCAGCAGCACGCTCTCCAGCTCGAAGGGGGAGATCCGGTAGTCGGAGGCCTTGAAGACGTCGTCGCCCCGCCCCACGTAGCGGAACAGGCCGTCGGCGTCACGGGTGGCGATGTCGCCCGTCCGGTAGTGGCCGCCGCGCATGCAGCGCGCGGTGGCCTCGGAGTCGCCCACGTACCCGCCCATCAGGCCGAGCGGCCGGTCGGCCAGCGGCAGGCAGATCTCGCCCTCCGCGGAGACGTCCCGGACGGGGGCGCCGGTGTGCGGGTCCAGCAGCGCCACCTCGTAGCCGGGCAGCGCCCAGCCCAGTGCCCCCTCGACGCTCGGCATCCCCGGCGGGGTGCCGATCTGGGCGGTGGTCTCGGTCTGCCCGTACCCGTCGCGGACCCTGACCCCCCACGCCTCGCGGACCCGGCGCACCACCTCCGGGTTCAGCGGCTCCCCGGCGGCCAGCGCCTCGCGGAGCACCATCGGCCACCGCGTGAGGTCCTCCTGGATCAGGCTCCGCCAGGCGGTGGGCGGCGCGCAGAAGGTGGTCACCGCGTAGCGCGACATCATCTCCAGCAGCGGACGCGCGGCGAACCTCGGCTGGTTGACGGCCATGACCGTCGCCTGCGCGTTCCAGGGGGCGAACAGGCTGCTCCAGGCGTGCTTTCCCCAGCCGGGCGACGAGATGTTGAGGTGCACGTCGCCGGGGCGCAGGCCGATCCAGTACATGGTCGACAGGTGGCCGACGGGGTAGCTCACGCTCGTGTGCCCGACCATCTTGGGCCGGGAGGTCGTGCCCGAGGTGAAGTAGATCAGCGACAGCTCCTCGGGCCGTGTCCGCACCGCCTCGCGCAGCGGCTCGGCGGCATAGGCCCCCTGGTAGTCCCGCCAGCCGGGAACCGGGCCTCCGACGGCGATGCGCGTCCACCGGCCGCCGAGGCCGTCCAGCCTGGGGGTGAGGCCGGCTTCGGCGATGACGTGCGCCACCTCGCCGCGTTCCAGCCGGTCGGCCAGGTCGGCGGGGGCGAGCTGGACTGCCGCGGGGATCACCGCGCAGCCCAGCCGGAACGCGGCCAGCAGGCACTCCCACAGTTCGACCCGGTTGCCGAGCATCAGCAGGATGCGGTCCCCGCGCCGTACGCCCGCCGACCGCAGCCATCGGGCGACCCGCTGGGAGCGCTCGGCCAGTTCGGCGAAACTCACCGCGGTGTCGGCGAGCAGCGTCCCCTGGCGGTCCAGGTCGAGCACGCGCAGGGCGGTGGCGTGGTTGCCGTCGGCGATGACGTCGAACCAGTCCGCGACCCAGCTGAAACTCTCCCCGACCTCGGGCCTGGGAAAGGCCCGGGCACGCGGCAGGTCACCGTAGGAGGACAGCAGGTGGTCGCGGGCCCGCTGGAACTCGCCGGTCGCTGTGCGCATGGTGACTACCTCCCGCTGAATCGCGCGCGGCCGGGGCCGTCGGTGACGAACCCCCGCATGCCGGTCGAACGGTCCTGGGTGCCGAACAGCCCGGCGAACACCGACCGTTCGATCGCGAGCCCGGCGGCCAGGTCGGTCGCCAGGCCCCCGTCGATCGCGGTCTTCGCGGCGTGCAGGGCCAGCGCCGGGCCCGTCTCGAAGCGCTGCGCCCACTGCACCGCGCTGTCCAGCACCAGGTCGGTCGGCACGACGTAGTCCACCAGGCCCATCTCCAGCGCCTCGGCCGCGCCGACCTGGCGTCCGCTGAAGATCAGCTCCTTGGCC
Source organism: Sphaerisporangium sp. NPDC005288 (assembly GCF_040607475.1). Lineage (NCBI taxonomy): Bacteria > Bacillati > Actinomycetota > Actinomycetes > Streptosporangiales > Streptosporangiaceae > Sphaerisporangium > Sphaerisporangium sp. NPDC005288. The sequence continues at coordinate 83,527 of NZ_JBEXGT010000012.1, forward strand.
TTGGCCGGGCCGATCAGCCGGGGCAGCCGCTGGGTGCCGCCCGCGCCGGGGATGACGCCGAGCAGGACCTCGGGGAGCCCGAGCCGCGCCTCGGTGCCGCAGATGCGCGCGTCGGCGGTCAGCGCCAGCTCGCAGCCGCCGCCGAGAGCGGGACCGTTGATCGCGGCCACCACCGGCTTGGGGATGGCGGCGACCGCGTCGAAGGCGGCTTGGAGCACGGCCGCGTGCCCGACCATCTCGGCGTGCGACATCGCGGCCATCTCCTTGATGTCGCCCCCCGCCGAGAAGGCCGTGGGCCCGCCGTACACGACCACCGCACGAACCTGCTCGTCGGTCGCGGCCCGCTCGGCGGCCGCGCGCAACGCGCTCTGCGCGGCGCGGTCGAGCACGTTGAGCGGCGGCCGGTCGAGGCGGAGGATGCCCACCGCCCCGTCGATGTCCAGCCATACGGTGGGGTGCCCCACCTCGGGGGCGGTCGTCATGCCCATAACAGACCTCCGTTCACTTCCAGCACGTGGCCGTTGACGTAGCTGGCCTCGGGACCGGCCAGGAAGACCGCGGCGTCGGCGGCCTCGTCGGCGTGGCCGGGCCGGCCGAGCGACAGCCGGGTCTTGTAGCGCGACCAGATCCGGTCGTTGCCGGTGACCTGCTGCCCCATCCCCTCGTCGAGGATTCCGGGGGCCAGGGAGTTGACCAGGATGCCGCGGGGGGCGAGCTCGATCGCGCTGACCTTGGTGAACATCTCCACCGCCGCCTTGGTGGCGCAGTATCCGGCGGCGCCGATCGCGACCCGGGTCGCCATGCTGGAGGAGACGTTGACGATCCGGCCGGCGTCGCTGCGTTCCAGGTAGGGAACCGCGGCCCGGGTGCACAGGAAGACCCCGGTCAGGTTGGTGGTCACCATGTCCTGCCAGTCGGCGACCGGCAGCCGGTCCACCCGCCCGTCCCGGCTCACGCCGGCGTTGGCCACCAGGATGTCGATGCCCCCGAAGCGTCCGGCGGTCTCGGCCATCAGCTCATCGACCGAATCGTCGCTGGTGACGTCGACCGGGACGTAGGCGCAGCGGCCGGGCGCGAGGTCGATGACCTCCTTGATGTCGTACGGGTTGCGGGCGGCGCAGACGACCTGCGCCCCTTCCTGCAGGTAGCGTTCCGCGATCGCCCGGCCGAGGCCCCGGGAGCCTCCGGTGATGACGGCGGTCTTTCCGATGAGTCTCATCACGATCCTCCTCGCACGGGACCGGGGGTCGGGAGCATGGCGGTGCAGCCGGCCGTGCCGATCACGTCGAAGGTCGAGCCGCAGCCGCGGCAGTCGTAGGGGACCTTGCACACCGCCCCGCCGAAGCGGCCGGCGCGCGCGACGTCGTCGCAGCCGCAGTACGGACATCTGGGGGCGGCGCCCGCCACGCGGTATCCGCCCCTGCGCAGCGCGTCCCGGCCGGCGGCGGTGACCGCCGCCGGTTGCCAGGCGCCGCGATCCCACACGATCTCGACCTCGCGTCCCGGGGCCGCGCCGGCGAGCGCGGACCGCACCCGCCGGGCGATCTCCCCGACGGCGGGGCAGCTGAGCCGGGTGGGGGCCAGGCGGACCCGGACGCGGCCGCCGGTCAGCGACACCGAGCGCAGTACGCCGAGGTCGCGCAGGCCGACGTCGATCTCCGGATCGCGCACACCGGCGACCACGTCGGCGAGCCGGCCGGTGAGCTCGTCCGTGTGCCGGGTCGTGAACTCCTCCGTGGGCTGGGCCGTGAGCTCGTCCGTGGGCTGAGCTGTGAACTCGTCCGTGCGCTGGGCCGTGAACTCGTCCGTGGGCTGAGCTGTGAGCCGGCCTGGGGGCCGGTCCTGGAGTCGGTCGGCGTTCACCGGAACACCCCCGGGGCGTAGTCGTCCCTCACCATGCGGCCACGGGACAGGCAGTAGGCCAGTGCGCTCCCGCCCATCCCCGCGGTCCGCGTCAGCGGGCGGCCGGGCAGGCGCGACGCGGGGCCGCCGCTGTCTCCGACCAGCGCGGCGAGACGCTCGTGCAGGGTCGCGGCCGGTACCGGAGCGCTGGGCAGTACGCCCGCCGTGACTCCCTGCGGCCCGGCGCCGAACAGGTCGCCGGCGCGCTCGGTCACCTCGGCGTAGGCGCGCGCGAACTCCTCACTGGTCTCGGGCCATGCGGTCAGCGCCCGCGCCCACCGCCGCCAGTGGTCCAGATGGACCCGCTGCTCGTCGCGGATGGCGATGATCGCGGGCAGCCACGCCCCGCCGGACCCCGCCTCCGCGGCCTGCCCGGTGCGGCCGGGCCCGGTTTCCGCGGTCCGCTCGGCGAGCGCGACGACGGCAGCGGCGATCACCAGACCGCAGGCCACGGTGGACGGCCAGTCGGTGAGCCGTTCGATGGCGCGCGACACCCGCCACCGCGCCTGCGGCCGGTCGAAGAACCACGCGTCGGCGGCGGCCTCGTCGAAACCGCACAGCGACAGGATCGTCCCGGCGTGCGCCAGCGTCTCCTGTCCGATCGAGCCGACCGCCAGCGACTCCTCCAGGTCGATGTAGTCGACGATGCGTTCGCCCAGCCGGTTGCCCAGCACGAACAGGTCGTCGGCGAGCGCGAGCCACAGGTCGCGGAGCTCGGGGTCGGCGGCCCGGGACGCGTCGTCGCGAAGCTCGGAGAGGGCGCCGTCCCTCGGCTCGGCCGAAGAGTCGACGGCCGGCGAATCGGCGAGGGCCGGCGAGCCGGCAACCAGCGGCGAATCGGCGGCGGGCGAAGAGTCCGAGCGGTCGCGGCGGCGGGCGGTGGGGAAGCCGGGCTGGCGGTGCGGCATCCGGGTCTTGGCGGCGAGCAGGTCGCGGTCGTCCCCGGTGGAGACGATCATGTCGGCGCGGCGGACCACCCAGAGGGTGGCCAGGTCGTCGCGGCGCCCGTAGGTCTCCTTGGCCAGGTGCCAGGCGCCGTCCGGGCGCGGCGAGACGATGGAGCCGACATGGCTGAGCGTCTTGCCGACGCCATTCTGCGTGAAGACCTCATAGACGTCGGGGTCGTTCGGGACGTGCGGCATCACGACACCTCCCGCAGCGCGCGCCGGTACCGCGTGTTGCGGTCCAGGGCGTGGCGCACCCAGTCCAGCCGGCGCTGCGACGCCGGCCCGCCGCCCGCGATCACCTTCTTCACCTCGGCCCAGTCGGGCATCGCGAACTCCCACTCCCCCGAGGCCGCCTGACGGACCAGCGCGGGATCCACGTGCACACCGAGCTTCCGGAAGACCGGGATGATCTTGTTGAGCCATGCCTGGCGCAGCGCGTCGTTGCCGTCCGGCTTCAGGCCTATCTGCCACATGCGGTTGGCGTGCAGGGTGTCGGTGTCGGGCGGGCCGAGGTAGGCCAGCACGCGCGGCATCCACAGCTCGAACCCCTCCTGCACCCGCCGGCGCTGCTCGGCGTCACCGTGGGTCAGCACCTCGTGGGTGAGGTCCAGGGCGTGCTGGTAGTGGAAGGACTCCTCGCGCTCGATCTTGCGCAGCGCCCGGGCGTACGGCAGGTACACGCCCTTCATCAGGGACTGGAACTGGACGATCGCCGCCGAGTTCATCAGCAGCAGCCCCGGGCCCAGCTCCTCCCAGGTCCCGAAGGAGTAGTGGAAGATGTTGTGCACCTTCGCGCGGCCCTCGAGGTAGTCGAGCAGGATCCGCTCGCGCGGCATGCCCAGGTCTTCGGCGACGCGCGCGGCCACGTGCCCGTGACCGACCTCGTCCTGGATCTTGGCCATGAGCATCTGCCGCCTGGTGTGGCTGGGCGCGCGGTCCAGCCACTCGGCGAACGGCAGCACGCCCACCAGCTCGTTGAGCGCCTGTACGGTGGCGAACCGCCTGGCGCCCTCCCGTACCTCGTCGGGCATCGGATCCCACAGCTCGTAGCAACGGTGCCCCGCCGCGGTGGCCATCGGCATTTCTGTCTCCTTTTGCAGCGCTTGCCCGGTTTCCAGCGGTCGTCCGGCGTGGTCGGACGTGGTCCGGCGGTGGTCCGGCGTTGTCCGGCGTTGTCCGGCGGGCTCAGTACCAGCGGACGACGACGGCGCCCGCGGTCATGCCGCCGCCCACTCCGGCCAGCACCAGGCGCTCACCCCGCTGGAAGGGCCGGCGTTCGTGCTCCACGCGGAGGGTGAGCGGGATGGAGGCCGCGGCGGTGTTGCCGAAGTGCGGTGCGGTGAGCGGCACCCGGGCGGGGTCGACGCGCAGTTCGCGGACGCACTCCTCGACCATGCGGGTGTTGGCCTGGTGCAGGATGAGGCGGTCCACCTCCTCCAGCCGGAGCCCGGCCGAGGCGAGCGCCTCGTCGATCACCTTGGGGAGGGTGCGCATCGCGTACTCGCGCACGGGGCGGCCCTTCATCCGGAACAGGTGCTCTCCGGCCTCCCACGCCCGGGCGTCCAGCGGCCGGCGGGTGCCGCCGGCGGCCACCTCGACCAGGTCGCGGTATTCGCCGTTGGCCACCAGTCGCCAGCCCAGTACGCCGTACCCCTCGGGCACCGGACCGAGCAGCACCGCCCCGGCCCCGTCGCCGAACAGGCTGACGGTGCGCCGGTCGGTGGGGTCCATCAGCGAGGAGTACACGTCCGCGCCGATCACCAGGGCGTACTCGCCCCCCTGCCCGGACAGCCGCCCCGACATCATCGAGTCGGCGACCGCCAGTGCGTAGAGGAAGCCGGAGCACACGGCGTTGACGTCGAACGCCGGGACACCGGACAGCCCGAGCTTGTCCTGCAGAATGGCTCCGGTGGAGGGCTGCGGCTGGTCGGGCGTCGAGGTGCCCACGATGATCAGCCCGAGCCGGTCGGCCGCCTCGGGCCGCACGGCCAGCGCCTCACGGGCGGCGTGCAGCGCGAGGTCGGAGGTGGCGGTGCCGGGCTCGCGGTACCTGCGTTCCAGGATGCCGGTCCGCTCGACGATCCAGCTCTCCTCCACGCCGGCCCACTCGGCGATCCGCGCGTTGTCGATGACCACCGGCGGCACGTGGCCGCCCAGGCCGAGGAATCCCACGTTCATCAGTCGCTCCTCTCCGCCGCCTGCTCCCGCGGCACCTGGACGACGGCGCAGGTCCAGGTCCAGGCCGCCCCGCCGCCGATCACCAGGGCGACGTCGCCCGGCTCCAGCGGCGCGCGATCGCGCAGGTCGGCCAGGTTCGCCAGGAAGTCCCCGCACCCCAGGTGGCCGGTGTCCGCGCCGAATTGCAGCGCCTCGGCCTTCAGCACGTCGTTCATCACCGGCACGTAGTTGGCGTCCAGCAGGTACGCTCCGAGCCGCGGCAGCGCGATGTACTTGATCCGGGGATCGTCGAGCCGCAGCCCCGCGTCGCGCACGGCGTCCACGATCACCTTGCGGATCGACCGGCTGGCGATGGAGGTGAACTTGTCCTTGCCGTACGCCTCCACGTAGGACTTCTTGGGACGGCGCAGGTCGATGGAGCTGCTGTGCGACATGGGCGCCGCGCTGAAGTCGTTGCCGTGCCGCATCATCAGTTCGAGCTCGGCCTCGGTCTCGCTGGCCAGGGACAGCAGCGCCCAGTCGTCGGGCCCCGAGTCGCCGTGGTGCAGCAGCGCCGCGGTTCCCGCGTCGCCGAATCCCAGGCCGTAGTCGGAGGTCCAGCGGTCCATGCCGGGCGGGGCGAAGCGGTCGCCCGTGGTGACGAGCGCGGCGCCGAGCCCCGGTTCGGCGTCCAGATGCAGCGCCGCGAGCTGGAGGGCCAGCGCGGCCGCGTTGCAGCCCTGCTGCACGCCGTACACCAGGGCGTGGGGAGCGCCGACCTCGTTCGCCACGAAGTGCGGCGGCGACCACATGTCATGGCCCTGGTGGTAGATCCAGGTGTGCATGACCAGGCCCACATTGGAGGGGCTCCAGCCCGCCCGGCTGATCGCGTCACGACCGGCCGCCGCCGCCATCTCGGGAGCGGACCACCGCGTCGAGACCGGAAGACCGGTGAGGCCGAGCCGGTCCACGTCCTGGGCGTCCAGCTTGCCCGCCGCGACGGCGTCCTCGACGTTCTCGCGATCCGGCGGAAACCATGTGGTCACGGTCTTGATCCGCAGGTCGTTTCCGAATTTCATCGGGCTCCTCTCAGATTCCTTGGAAGCTCGGGATCCGTGGGGTGATCGGGAGTGCGATATTCCGGCAGGCGGACGTCGGGCCGGCGGTGCGTCTGGCCGGGGATATGGGGGCTCCGTACCTGGCGGAGCGCGGTGCGCGGTCGTCCACCACCTGGGAGCCGACGTTGGTACACGGCGTCCTCGGTGGCTTCGCCCACTATCGCATACCTTCATGAAGGTATGTAACTTTGTGTAAGGCACCCGGGGAGCGGCAGGCGGCCCCCGCCGATGCCGACCGGGCACCTCCGGCCTCCAGCACCACGACACGACCGCCGGTCGGCCTTCTTCGCGGCGCACGCGGACGATGCGCCTGCCAGGCATGACGCTCCGCTTCCGTTCACCTCACGGCGGCGGCACCGGATGTCCCCGCCAGGAAGTGACAGAGCGGCGCGGCCAGTGTGCGACCGGGTGAATCCTCACTTGCACAGCGGGAGGTCATGTCCTGTCGGAATAAAATACCTCTCCGATGGTATGTTTTTCTGTCGCCCGGGGTGGGAGGGACATCCTGTCCGCCGCAAGGACCTGGCCGTACTGATCGTCGTGGCGCTGTCGGCGGTCTGGCTCGCCGTCTCCTCCTTCACCGGGCCCTAGAAATGCCTCGCCCCCTGCCCGGACCACCGAAAAGGAGGTGGCCGGACAGGGGGCGGCGTTCATGGGCCGCGGGGATCGGCGTCCCGCGCGGCCTGATCAGTGGGCGAGCACGGGCACCGAGGGCGCGTCCTCGTGGCCGTCGTGGCCGGACGAGGCGCCGGGGCGCCGTCCCTGGTGGCCGCTGTCGACGAGGACGAGCACGATGGCCGCGGCCAGCACCAGGATGCCCACCGCCCACCAGATCGCGGTCGCGTAGCCGTGCACCGCCGCCTCGTTGGCGAAGGCGGCCTTGCCGAGGGTCCGCGCCTGGGCGGCGTGCGAGGTGACCCAGCCGGTGACGGCGCCGGCGGCGATGGTGTTGAGCAGGGCGGTGCCGATGGCGCCGCCGACCTGCTGGGAGGTGTTGACCATCGCGGAGGCCACACCCGCGTCGCGCGGCTGGACCCCGAAGGTGGCCAGGCTCATCGCCGGCATGAAGGCCGTGCCCATGCCGAGACCGAGCAGGATCTGCGCGGGCAGCACCAGGCCGGCGTAGGAGCTGTCGACCTTCATCTGGGTGAGGATGAGCATGCCGACCGCGGCGAGCAGGAAGCCGGGCACCATCAGCAGCCGCGGCGGGACGCGGGTCATCAGACGGGCGCCGATCTGCGTCGAGCCGGTGACCATGCCCGCGACCATCGGCAGGAAGGCGAAGCCGGTGCGCACCGGCGAGTAGCCCTTGACGACCTGCAGGTAGTAGGTCAGGAAGAGGAACAGGCCGAACATCGCGATGATCGCCAGTCCCAGTGACAGGTACACGCCGCCGCGGTTGCGGTCGGTGACCACGCGCAGCGGCAGCAACGGCGATCGGACCTTGCTCTCGACCAGCACGAAGGCGACGAGCAGCACGGCCGCCGCGACGAACAGGCCGATGGTCACGTTCGCCGACCAGCCGTCGGACTCGGCGCGGGTGAAGGCGTAGACCAGGGAGACCAGGCCGAGGGTGGCCAGCACGACGCCGGGAATGTCCAGGCCGCTGCCGTTGTGGGTCCCGGCGGGCTCACGGATGACCAGGAAGGCGCCGATGACGGCGAGAACGGCGAAGGGGATGTTGACGTAGAACGTCCAGCGCCAATCGAGGTACTCGGTGAGGAAGCCGCCGAGGATCAGGCCGACGGCGCTGCCGCCGCCCGCGATGGCGCCGTAGATGCCGAACGCCTTCGCCCGCTCGTGGGCCTCGGTGAACATCACCGCCAGCAGTGACAGGGCGGCGGGCGCCAGCAGCGCGCCGAACACGCCCTGGAGCGCGCGGGCTCCGAGGAGCATCGCCTCGTTGCCGGCGGCGCCACCGATCGCGGAGGCCAGGGCGAAGCCGATCAGGCCGGCGATGAAGGCGCGCCTGCGGCCCCACAGGTCGGCGATGCGGCCGCCGAACAGGAGCAGTCCCCCGAACGCCAGGGCGTACGCCGTGATGACCCACTGACGGTCGCCGTCGGAGATATGGAGGTCAACCTGCGCGGAAGGCAGGGCGATGTTCACGATCGTCGCGTCGAGCACGACCATCAACTGGGCGATGGCGATGAATCCGAGGGCTTTCCAGCGCCGGGGGTCCGGCTGGACCTGGGCTGTTTCAGGCATGCGTTAACTCACTTACGGTACAGAGATGCCGAATCGGCAGGTGAAAGGTAATAGCGATCCGTCGCCGGAGCGGGGAGCTCAGGCGGTCGGCGTCGTCGTGGTCGGTGGTCGCCGCTTGAGGTCGTCGAAGGTGGCTCCGGCTCCGGGCAGGGGGGATCGCGCCGGGGTGCGGAGCCCGTCCAGGAAGAGCTCCAGATGACGACCGACGAACCTGTCGAGGTTCAGGCGCCTGGAACCCGGCAGGGGCCGGGTGAGCTGGGAGAGTGCGATCAGGATGTCGGCGGGGGTCACATCCGGGCGCAGGAGGCCCGCGTCGCGCCCCCGCTCCACGATGGCCTCCACCGCCCGTTCGAGGCGGGCGCGCTCCACGGTGAGCGCCGAGGCGATCCTCTCACAATCGGCGGAGAGAATCGGACACAGGGCCCCAATTCGCTCCTCTGTCGCGCCGTGCACGAAGCGCCGCAGCGCCGCGAACGCGTCCGGCTCCTCGGCGAGCGCCGTCTCGGCCAGCTTCACGATTCGGTTCATGACCTCCAGGGTCACCTGGCGGATGAGTTCGGGACGGTCGGCGAAGTGCCGGTAGATCGTGGCGTTGCCCACGCCGGCCCGCCGCGCGATCTGGTCGAGAGTCACCTCGGCCCCGTACTCCACGAACGCCTCACGCGCGGCGGCCACGATGCGTTCCCGGTTGCGTGACGCGTCCGCCCGCAGCCGCTGAACGTGGCTCCGCCCGGCGGTCGTGCTCACGGTTCCCACAGCGGTGCTCCCTTCCGTCCTCCGGCACGCAACCGGGGACGGTCTCCCCGGTTGCGACCTCCGTGCAAACGGGGAGACCATCCCCGGATATTTCGGACATCCTTGTGAACTGCATCACATGGCCGAAAACACCGCACCGCCGCGAACATGCTGATGGCCCCGCTCCCGGCCGAAGCCGGGAGCAGGGCCGGTCCGCTCCCCCGCGCGAGGGGTCAGTCGATTCGCTGGCAGATCGTCACCGGCAGGCGGGGCGACCACCTCTTGGTGACCTCGTCGTACCCGCGGGCGTACCCGTTGGTCCCAGGGGCGCAGGGGGCGGCGATCGTCGTGTCCACGTAGACGGCGCCGCCGGGGGTGATGGGGTGCGTGCGGGCGGTCTGCCACCGGGAGAAGGCCACCCGGCCGTTGTTGAACTTGACGGCGACGTAGACCCGGCCTCCGACGGTGAAGTTGCCGCCGGCGACCTTGAGGTGGCCGTCGAAGGTGTAGGTGAACAGGAACGGCTGCGCCAGCTGGAGAGAGCGGGCGGAGCTCGTGGTGACCGTGCCGGCGGCGGCCGAGGCGTTCGCGGCGGCGCCGAGCGCGGGAACGCCCAGGGCGACGACGCCGGCGGCGACGGTGACGCCGAGCAGGGCGCGGATGGTGTAGGTCATTTCGATCTCCTCCGAGACGGTGCCGACCCTGTGGTCCGGGACGCTACGTCGGCCGGGCTGCTCCACCATTGACGGGCATGCCGCCTGCAACCCGCTGTCAACGGCCTGACGCCGGCTTGCATCCGCCGTCGGAGTTCAGATCGCACGCGATGGCGTCGTCGGAGGCGACGGGAGGCGGAGGCGAACGCGAGGCGGCCCGCCGAAAACCGTCGAAGGCCGAGATCGTGCGACACGCCGCCGCACAAGCCGCTACGGCCGACGCCTACTGCTTAACCTGGTGAAACGGAAGAACGCCCAGGTCAGACCGTAGGGCACCGGCGTGCGCGTCTCCCTGCGGCCCGGTACGCGGTTCGGCGAGCGGGACACATCCAGCCGTGAACCGCGCGGTCGCGGTGACGAAGGGAAAACCATGACCGGTACCTCGCCTCACATCACGTCCCTGGCGACCGCGCCGCCCGCGTTCGAGAGCGAACTCGGATCGGTCACGCTGGTCGACGCCACCGTCCTGCCGATACTCAACGGGCTCTCCATCAAGCACGTCGTCCTCGAACCCGGCGCGATCCGCGAGCCGCAGTGGAACGTCAACGCCAACCAACTCGGTTACTGCCTTTCCGGAACCGCCCTTGTGTCGATACTCGGAAACGCCGACGTCTTCTCCTCGTTCGTCGTCGGCGCCGGGCAGATGTACCACGTCGAATCCGGCTCGATCTACCACATCGAGAACATCGGCGACGGGCGTGCCGAATTCCTGCTCGCCCTGCGCAGCGAACGGCCTCAGCATTTCTCGATGCGCGACAGCTTCAGCGCCATGACCGACGCGGTGCTCGGCAACACCTACGACCTTCCCGGGTCGGCGTTCGCCGCCTTCGACCGGTCTCCGGCGCAGCAGATCGTCCGCCGCGCCGGCGCCGCCGATGTCCCCTCCACCGCCGGACTGCCCAACGCCCATCTGTTCGACGTCGAAGGACAGCACCCGCCACTGTCGTACGCCTACGGTGAGGCCCGCCTGGCCCGCAAGCAGTATTGGGCCGCGCTGGAGGACATCTCGATGTACTCGCTGCGCATCAAGGAGAGCGGGATGCGCGAACCGCACTGGCACCCGGTCACCGGCGAGATGGGATACGTCGAGAAGGGCCATGCCCGCATGCGCGTGCTGGACCCCGACAACACCCTGGACGAATATCTGCTCAGCCCCGGCGACGTGTACTTCGTGCCCCGGGCCTTCCCTCACCACATCGAGGTCCTCGGCGACGGGGACATGCACTTCCTCATCTTCTTCGACCAGCCCATGCCCGCCGACATCGGTTACCGGGCCACCGCGTCCGCGTTCTCCCGCGAGGTCCTGGCCGCGAGTTTCGGCATTCCCGAGCGGGAGCTTCCGCGGTTCCCCTACACGCCGGTCGACCCGCTCATCGTCGGCCGGCTCAACCCGCTCGACCCGGTCGGCTCCTGAGGCCGAGCCGGCGGGAGCGTCACCACAGCAGCAGGATCGGCAGGGAGCAGCCGAGGAGGGCGACCACCACCGCGGCGGCGCCGGCGATCCAGGTCGTGTACGGGGCGTTGACGAGCGGCCCCATCAGCGACTTGTCGCGGCAGAAGTGGACGAGCAGGAACAGCGCCACGGGCACTCCCAGCGAGATGACCACCTGACTGAGGACCAGCAGGCCGGTCAGGGACACCCCGGAGAACAACGCGAGGACGGCCGGCGTCATCGTCAGGACGCGGCGCACGTGCACGGGAACCCGTCGGCCCAGGAAACCCCGCATCACGACGTCGCCCGCGAGCGTGCCGATGCCGGATGAGGAGATGCCCGAGGCCATCAGCGCGACGGCGAAGGCGAGGGCGGCGGCTCCGCCGACGCGGGCCGCCAGTTCCGCGTGGGCGGCCGGCAGGTCGCCGGTCCAGGCGCCGCCGGTCGCCGCGCCGAGGCCGGCGCCGAGGGCGATCATCGACACGTTGATGACCGTGGCGACGCCCAGGGCGAGTGAACAGTCCACCCGCAGGATCCGGCGGACGAGATCGGGCTGCCGGCGAGCCGCCGCGGTCGTCATGCCGCGCCCCTGTACCAGGGCCGAGTGCAGGTAGACCGCGTGGGGCATGACCGTGGCGCCGACTATTCCCATGGCCAGCAGCGGCGCCCCCTCGGCTCCGAGGCCCGGGACCAGCCCGGCGGCGAGCGCGCTCGCGGACTGGTGTCCCGTGACGATGATGTCGTAGCCGATGCCCGCGCCGACGAGCAGCAGAGCGGCGGCGCTCATGAGCTCGAACGGGCGCGTGCGACCCTTGCGTCGCAGTTCCAGCAGCGCGAGCGACACCACCGCCGTCGCGACCGCCGAGGCCGCCACCGGCATCCGGAACAGCAGGTGCATGCCGATCGCCGCGCCCACGAACTCCGCGAGGTCGGTGGCGAGCACGACCACCTCGGCCTGCGACCACAGCATGAGGCTCGCGAGCCGGGTGAACCGCCCGCGGCACAGCCGGGGCAGGCTCTCACCGGTCGCCATGCCGAGTTTCGCCGCCTGGAACTGCACGAGGATCGCCACCAGACTGGCCGCCACGACGACCCAGACCAGTGTGCAGCCGAGGGTGGCGCCCGCGGTGAGGTTGGTGGCCACGTTCCCGGGATCGACGTAGGCGATCGCCGCCACGAAGGCCGGGCCGAGCATCCGGGCGACCCGGGCGCCCCTCTTCCGCGCGGGCGCGGGGCCCGTGGTGGCGTCGCGGAGGTCCAGGGCCCCATCGGGGCCGTGCCATGGCGAGGTGCGGTCATCCGGCCGCCCGCTCGAATCCGCCGATTTACCGCGAACGATCACCGAAATCCCTTAGTGGCCATGTAGTGACATTCTTCTGCGTAGCCGGAATGGGCGTACGGGAGCGGGAATACCCGCGCGAGAAGAGGCGCGAAACCTGGTCACCACACGAGAACAATGGGCTTCACTGGGACGTGATTCGCGATATCCACGCACGTGATTCGGAATATCCGGGCACGCCGCGCCGGCTGCGCCGCCGGCGGTCAGGAATGCGACGGGAGGCGGACGACGAAGCGCGCGCCCCGGTCGCTGTCCTGGATGGTCAGCGCGCCGCCGTGGCTCTCGGCGATCTGCCGGGCGATGGGGAGGCCGAGGCCGATCCCTCCGGCGTCCCTGCTGCGCGCGGTGTCCAGCCGGGTGAACCGCTGGAACACCGTCTCCCGCTGGTCGGCGGCGATTCCGGCGCCGTCGTCGAGGACCTCGAGTTCCACGACGCCCCCGGGGACTTCAGGGTCGCGCTCCACGCGTCGAAGGGTGACCGTGACGGTGGAGCAGGCGTATCGCTGAGCGTTCTGGACCAGATTGCAGATCAGCTGGCGCAGCCGTGACCTGTCGCCTCTCACCATCACCCCCGGCGCCAGACGGTGGACCACCATGCCGTTCAGGTGATGACTCTTCAGCTCCATGGTGATGAGTTCGGTGAGATCGACCGGCTTGCGCACGCCCGGTACGCCCGCGTCGAGCTGGGTGAGCGTCAGCAGGTCGGAGGTGATCGACTGCAGACGCTCCACGCTCGGGAGCACGTCGTCGCACAGCCGGTGCAGGCCCGCGTCTTCGGACGCCAGGAGGGCGTCCTCTATCTGGGCGCGGATGGCGGTGATCGGGGTGCGCAACTCGTGGGAGGCGTCCGAGCAGAACCGCCGCTGCTGTTCGAGCGTGTGCTCCAGCGCGTCCAGGGTGTCGTTGACGCTCCGCGCCAAGCGGTGGATCTCGTCCTTGGCCGCGGGGACCGGGACCCGGTGGCTCAGGTTGTTGCTGCGGATGTGGTCGAGCTGGGCCCGGATGGCGTCCACGGGCCTGAGCGACCTGGTGACGGTGTGCCGCGCCCCGTACGCGATCGCGGCGGTGAAGACGACGGTCCCCACGACCAGGATGGAGGCGACACCCGGATAGACGAAGAACGGCAGCGTCGGCGCGGCGCTGTAGATGGTCCAGTCGCCGTCGCGGTACACCTGCTGGGCGACCACGATGTGGCAGCCGCCGGTCGGGAAGACGGAGTCGCACACGACCGCGGTGGCCACCCGCCCGGGGCTCTTCGGCGTGAAACGCGCCATGGGGGGCCGCTTCTGCAGGTCTTTGGTCGCGGCGACGACCCGTCCGTCCGGGGCGACGACCTGGACGGGGCGGATGAGGTCCTGCGGAATGGGCGGGAGCGGATTGACCATTTCGCCGCGGTCGACGTAGTAGGCGGTCAGTTCGCCCACCGCGGTCACCTCTTTGGTGAGGTTCTGGGTCGCCACCTTGTTGATGGCGAACAGCAGGACGATGGAGAACACCATGCACAGCGCGCCCACCGCCGCGCTGGTGAACAGCGCCAGGCGGGCGCGGATCGAGTTCTCCGGCCTCATGACGACCTCCTTTCACCGGACCGGGCTCCGGGCAGGCGCAGGACGAAACGCGCGCCTTGGTAAGCGCTTTCCTCGACGCCGAGAGAACCCCGGTGCGCCTGGGCGATCTCGCGGGCGATGGCCAGGCCGAGTCCGGTGCCGTTGCCGTCGAGCCGGCGGGCGTCCTCCAGCCGGGTGAAACGGTGGAAGACCCGCTCCCGGTCGGCCTTCGCGATCCCCGGCCCGTCGTCGCCGACCGCGAGCTCGACCGCGGTCTCGGTGGCGTGCACCTCGACGGTCACCAGGTGCCTGGCGTGCCTCTGGGCGTTGTCCAGCAGGTTGGCCAGCAGCCGGCCGATCTGGGACGGCACGACGTCCACGATGGCCCCGCGCGCGAGCTGGAGCCGGACGGGGACGCGATCGGTCCGCTGGGCCATCTCCATCCGGACCAGGGCGGCGAGATCGAGGCGCTGCGGTTCGGCGGGCGGGCAGCCGCGCACGCGAGCGAGGCGCAGCACGTCATCGGTGATCATCTGGAGCCGTTCGACCTGGTCGAGGGTCGTGCCCAGCAGTTCGGGCAGCCGGGCCCGGCCGGGATCCTGTTGCGCCTCTTCCAGCCGCACCCGCAGTCCCGCGATGGGGGTGCGCAGTTCGTGGGAGACGTCCGAGGCGAACTGCCGTTGGCGGTAGGCGATCTCCTCGCGTTCCTCCTTGGCCCGGTTCAGGCGCCCCAGGAACCTGTTGATCGCCCGGGCCAGGCAGGTGATCTCCTGCGCTCTTCTCGGTTCCGAGACGCCGACGGTCAGGTCGTCGAAGTCGATCAGGGAGAGTTCGGCGCCGACCGTCTCCACCGGGCGCAGCAGCCGGCCGGTCACCTTCCAGGCCGCCCACGCGTTCAGGGCGATCAACTCCGCGGCCTCCAACGCCACGACCAACCGGACCGAGCCGAGCCAGGCGACGTCCGGGAGCGGGCCCTGAGACGCGGAGGCCCCCGTACGGCGGACCGGCGCCACGACCGTGACCTGCACGACGTGGACGGGCGGGCGCGACCGGCCGTGCGGCGGCCTCAGCCGGGTCCCGGCGCCCGTGAGGGAGGACCCGGGCAGATCACCTCGCCATCGGACGACCCCGGTCGCGGCCAGGAAGTACATCCCTGCTCCGGTGGTGAGAAGGGTGAGGACGGTCATCGTGACGGCGAGCAGGGTGACCTGCCCCCGGACCGAGCGCGGCCGGTACCGCTCTCGCATCGGTGGTCTCCCGACGGCCCTCCGCCACCGCCGGCCCGGACCCGGCACGGGATGCCGGTGGCCGTTCTCCCGCCCCCTGGAGCCCGCCGGCGACGCTTCGTACCGCGCCGGCGCGGCTCGGGCCTGGTCGTCGCGGCCGGCCGTCAGAGGAAGGCCGGGCAGCAGGCGCGCGAGGCCTTTGGCGACGACCATCCAGGTGAGCAGGGTGCACACAGGCCACAGGAGGATCGGCCATTCGCTGGACAGGTCCACATCGCCCTCCGTTTCGAATGAGTTCGAGGGATGTCAGGCTTCGAGTGGGCCGGGAGGCGCCGCAGACGGTGCACCGCTGACGTTTCTCAGTCGCGCTCGGCCAAAAGGAGTCCCAAGGGAGCCCTTTCGTGTCGCCTCACCCGCGGGGATGAGTCAACGGATACGAGCTTGGACCGCAAAGAAGGACCCCGTATCGCGCGTTTGTGTAACGTTGCGGCTCCGGGCTCGGCACGGGCGATCTGCGGGCCGACCTGGCAGGGTGGTGTTGCGGGGCCGATGCGCCTGCTGTCTCATGGACCTATGGGGGAGGTGTCCCACGATGTCCTGACGGCAGGTGGGCCCGGCTCCGATGCGTCGTCGTGGCCCGGCTGGCGTGGCCGGGGGCGAGAGTGGGAGCTCATCGCCAGGCTGCTCCGGGCGGCCCGGGCGAGCAGGGGCGGGGTCCTGCTCGTCGAGGGCCCACCGGGGGTCGGGAAGAGCCGCATGCTCGACGTGGCCGCCCGCACCGCGCTGCGGCGGGGGTTCCGGACGGCCCGCGGCTTCGCGGACGTGCTGACCCAGATGATGCCGCTGGCGCCGCTTCTGTCGGCGCTCGGAGAACCCGGCCGCTCGCCTCCCACGGGCATGGACACGGGTCTGCCCGGTGCGACCGATCAACGGTTGTCGTTGCTGGCGGACCTGCACGAGCCGCTGGAGACGATGGTGGCGCACGGGCCCGTGCTCGTGACCCTGGACGACCTGCACTGGGCCGACCCGATGACCCTGCTGGCCCTGCGGTCGCTGACGCGGGATTTCTCCTCCTCCCCGCTCGTCTGGATGCTGGCGCGTACGAGCGGCGGCGGCGACGTCGCCCGCGTCGACCGCCTGTTCCAGGTGCTCGAGGGTGACGGCGCGACGCGGGTCGTCCTGACGGCCCTGGACGAGCGAGCGGTGACCGAGGTGGTCACCGACGTCCTCGGGGCGGTGCCCGAGCCGGACGTGCTGGCCCTGGCCGAGATAACGGACGCCACCCCCTTCCCGCTCGTCGACCTCCTCACGAAGATCAAGAGCGAGGGCGGGTTCCGGATCTCCGATGGTCGCGCGCGGATGGTCTCGACGCTGCCGCCGGCTCAGGAGGTGACGCGAAGGCGCCTGGAGGAGCTGTCCGCCCCGACCAGGCGTCTGCTCCAGGTCGCCGCGGTCCTGGGCCGTTCGCTGCCGGTGAAGGACCTGGCCGAGATGCTCGGCGAGTCGACGGGCGAGCTGCTGCCCATGCTGGAGGAGGCGACGGCGGCGGGCATCATCGACTGCACGGGGCGCGAGCTGGCGTTCCGGCACGACCTGCTGTGGGAGGCCGTGACGGCGACTCTGCCGCCCGCCGTACGGCGCGCCCTGCACCAGGAGGCAGGGGAGATGCTGCTCGGACGAGGCGGGTCGGCCGTTCCCGCCGCCGCCCACCTCATTCGCAGTGCCGGTCGCGGTGACGCGCGCGCACTGCTCGGGCTGGACCGGGCGGCGCGGGAGGTGCTGCGGTCCTCGCCGCACACCGCCGCCGATCTCGCCAGGCGGGCGCTCGACCTGACCGAGCCCACCGACCCCGACTGGTTCGGTCGTGCGGCCACGGCGGTCGACGCCCTGACGACCACGGGGCGGCTGTCCGAGGCGGCCGGGCTCACCCGCTCCGCGCTGGCAAGGGCGCCCTCGGCACAGGAACCCCGGCTGCGCTGCGCCCTGGCGTACATCATGCTGCTCAGCGGGCGGCCGGCGGACGCGCTGGCGGAGGCCGAGAACGTGCTGGCGCAGGAGGACATACCCGACGACCTCGGCGGCATCGCCGAGTGGACGGTGTTCTGGGGGCTCATCTCGCTCAACGACCTGCGCAAGGGACGGCCGCGAGCGGAGGCCGTCCTCGCCGACCGCGACCGGCACTCCGATGCCGCCGTCGTCGGGGCTCTGCTGCTGCGCGCCCGGTGCGCCATGGTCGACGGCCGGGTCGCGGACTCCTTCGAGCACCTGCACGAGGCGCTGCGCATCGCGGGCGGCGGCGCCGTCGAAGCCATCCAGCGCCCGTACGCCCGCCTGTTGCTGAGCCTCAACCACAGGTGCGTGTACCAGTTCGAGGCGGCCGACATGGCCATCCAGACGGCCCAGGAGGAGATCGAGACCCTCGGGGTGACCGTGCTGGCCGCGCAACCCGCGTTGTTCCGCGCGCGGGTGCGGCTGGCCACCGGCCGCTTCGACGACGCCGAGGCCGAGGCCCAGGCCGCGATGGCGATCGCGGACGACATGGGCACCCAGGGGTTCATCCGCCTCGGGCTGTCGATACTGGCCTACGTCGCCGTGCGGCGTGGCGACATCGACGCCGCGACCCAGCACATCAGGAGATACCGGTGCCAACCCGGCACGTCGGGAATGCTGTTCGGATCGGCGTGGGAAGGGTGGGTCGAAGCCGTGGTCGCCGAGGCCCAGGGTGACCTGGGACGGGCGGTGGAGATCCTCGAACCCACCTACACCGACGCG
Source organism: Sphaerisporangium sp. NPDC005288 (assembly GCF_040607475.1). NCBI lineage: Bacteria > Bacillati > Actinomycetota > Actinomycetes > Streptosporangiales > Streptosporangiaceae > Sphaerisporangium > Sphaerisporangium sp. NPDC005288. The sequence continues at coordinate 101,623 of NZ_JBEXGT010000012.1, forward strand.
GAAGGACAACGCTGGACGCTGCTCACCGTTCCCCTCTCGGCGGCCTGTATGACCAGGCTGGCGCTGGCCACGGGGAACCGCCCGTATGCGCAGAGCATCGTCGACACGGCGGACCACCTTGAACGGACCAACCCCTCCTACCCCGTCCTGGCCACCGTGGCCGCGCACGCCCGGGGGCTGCTCCACCGAGACCCCGCGGACCTGGCCTTCGCCGCCGTGAACCATCCCCAGACGTGGGCGCGCGCCTCGGCCGCCGAGGACCTCGGGGCCCTGCTGACCACCACGCCCGACGCCCCCCGCGCCCGTGAGAGGGCCATCGAAGGTCTCGACCAGGCGCTCGACGGCTACCTGCGCATCGGCGCGCTGCGGGACGCGGCGCGGGTGCGGGCGAGGCTGCGCGCGATGGGCGTGCGGCGCCGGCACTGGGCCCAGCCGCAGCGGCAGGCCTTCGGGTGGGACAGCCTCTCGGAGACCGAACGGGCGGTGGCGGAACTGATCGCCCAAGGACTGACCAACCGCCAGGCCGCCGCGCGGATGTTCCTGTCCCCGCACACCGTCTCCACCCACCTTCGCCGGATCTTCGCCAAGCTCGACATCGCATCGCGCGCCGAACTGGCCCGCATCTGCGCCGAGAAGAAGCAGTGGCGCCCCGGCGGAGACGCCGAAGGCCCCGGAACCTGAGGAACAGGTCCGAGGCCTTGGGTCGCCGGTTCTGCCGGCGGCGGTCAGATCTTGCCGGTGCCCGCGTTCGCGAGGACGGTCGTCTTCACGCCGCTGGGCGTGTCGACGGTGTAGGAGTAGGGGATGGAGTTGACGCTGCCGGCGGTCTGCGGGGCGCCCGAGTTCACCAGGTAGTTGTTGCGCGCGACGATCGAGCCGCCCGGCGAGGAGCCCTCACTGGTGTGGGTGGGCTCGGCGACGTTCTCGAAGTAGTTGCCCTCGACCAGGACGCCGGCGCCACAGGTGGAGGCGACGCCGTAGCTGTAGTCGGTGTAGGAGGAGCTCTTGTAGTAGTAGTTGTTGAACACGTGGACCGGGTTGCCGAAGCGGACGCGCGGGTTGCGCTGGGCGCAGGTCTGGAACGCGTTGTGGTGGTAGGTCACCCGCAGGTGCCCGGTGTCCTCCGACGCGTTGCTGTCACTGTGGCCCACCAGCGAGCACTTGACGTGGTCGTGCAGCTTGTTCCACGAGACGGTGACGTAGTCGGCGCCGTGGGTGATGTCCAGCAGCCCGTCGTAGTAGTCGGTGCCGTGGCTGGTGTCGCTGGACAGGTCGTTGTGGTCGAACCACAGCCGGGTGGAGTGGTCGACGTGGATCGCGTCGCCGTTGCCGTTGTCGGCCAGGACCTTTGAAATCTTCATGTTGCGGACGATGACGTTACTGACGTCCCTGATGTTGAGGCCGCAGCCGGTCAGTCCGGAGTTCGAGCCGACACCGAGGACGGTGGTGTTGGAGCCCACCCGCACGTCGGCGGAGCAGCTGAAGTTGCCGTTGACCTGGACGGTCTTGGCGCCGTTGCCCGAGACCGCGCTCGTGAGCGCGCTCAGGGAGGTGACGGTGGTCGTGGCGCCGCCGGCGCCGCCGGTGGTGCCCCCGCCCTGTGTCGCCCAGCCGACCAGTCCGGTGGGGGGCGGCGCCGTCGGGGTGGGCGTGGGGGTCGGCGTGGGGGTCGGCGAGGGCGGCGGGGTGGGAGTGGGGGTCGGCGTGGGGAAGCGCGTCGGGGTCGAGCTCGGCGTGGGGGTGCCGCCGACGCCTCCCGTGCAGGTGACGCCATTGAGGGTGAACGACCCGGGCACGGGGTTGGAGGAGGTCCAGGTGCCCTGGAAGCCGATCGCGACGGCGCCGCCGGTGGCCAGCGAGCCGTTGTAGGAGACGTTCGTCGCGGTGACCTGGCTCCCGCTCTGGGAGAAGGTGGCGCTCCAGCCGGTGGTGACCTGCTGGCCGGCGCCGAAGGACCAGCCCAGGGACCAGCTCGTCAGCGGATCGCCGAGGTTGGTCACCTCGACGTTGGCGGTGAATCCGCCGGGCCATTGCGAGGCGACGGCGTAGGTGACCTTGCAGCCGGTCGCGGCGTCGGCCTGGGAGGTCAAGGTCGCGAGTCCGGCCGCGGCGACGACCATCGCCGTGACCGCGTTGAAGATGGCGAGGCGACGCCGTCGCATGGGGGGCCGAGAGAGCAAGGACCGCTCCTTTGCGTGATGAGAGACGATGGGACCTGCGCACCGCCCGGCGCGTGGATGCCGGCGGCGGGACAGCCCGTGACCGGGCTACGTCCCGGGCCGCTGTTGTTAGCGCTCACATTCGAGCGCGCACCTCCGTGGCCGAGGCGGCGCGGGACCGGCCTCGATCCCGTTACGCGGGTGCCGTTCACACCTCTGTACGGCATTCACGAAAGAGAACATGGGCGTAGTTACGGCCGCCCGGAGTCGCCGGTCAACCTCCGCGCCGTCCGCTGCGGGAGCGGGCACTGATCCGTGCTGGTGAGAACCCGGGGACGGAGCCCCCGGCCGGTGAAACATTCAGGACGCGGCGGCCGCGTCCCTCGGGCGGTCGGCGGTCACCCCGGGCAGTGGGCGCCGGCGATGGACCTGCCGGCGTCCGCGTTGCCGAGAGAGGCCGCCGTCCTCCAGTCGGCGCAGGCGGCGCCGGTGTCGCCGAGGCCGGCTTCGGCGAGCCCCCGGAGGTGGTAGTCCTCCACCAGGCCGGGGTCGTAGCCGATGGCGGTGGACAGGTCCGTCCGCGCGCCCGCGTAATCCTTCAGCGCGAGTCTGGTCCTGCCGCGCTCGCTGTAGCCGGGGGCGAAGGTCGGCAGCCGTGACACCACGTAGTCGAGCTTGGACAGCGCCGCCGCGTAGTCGCCGTTCTGGTACCTGATCAGGCCCAGGTAGTAGTAGGCGAGCATGAAATCGCGGTCGAGGGCGATGGTGGCCTCGAAATCCGGTGCCGCGCCGGTGTAGTCGCCGGCGGTGTACCTGGCGATGCCCCGGCTGTTGTGCGCGAACGCCACTCCGGGCTCTTTGGCGATGGCGTCGCTCATGATGGTCTCGGTGTCCTTCCAGGCCATGTTCCTGGTGATCGTCAGCGTGGCGAACAGCACGGCGAACACCGCCATCGCCCCGGTCACCGCGATGCGCGGAACGCGGTCGCGGTGCTGGAACGCCTTCTCCGCGAAGTGAGCCGCGATGAGGAACAGGCCCAGGTAGGGCAGATAGGCGTACCTGTTGGCGTGGTAGTTGTCGATGAGCAGCACGGCCTGCGTGAGCGCGATGCCGACCGCGAAGAACGCCAGCCCGAACACCACGACCTTGCGCGACGACCTGGGCACGAGCAGGGCCGCCACCACCGCCGCCAGCACGAGCGGGGAGAGCAGGACGTACCACGGCAGGGGTTTTCCGGGGTATTCGTAGGCGAGCGACAGGTGGAAGGGGCCGACGAGCTGCACCAGGTAGTCGACCACCGCCGAACAGGCGAGGAAGAAACGGTCGACGACGGTGTAGTCGCGGGGCGGCACCACATCCTGCCGCGCGGTGAGCGCGACCAGCCCCATGGCGGCGGCGATGACCAGGAACGGGACCTTCTCCAGAAACGAACGCCGGCTCGGCCTGCGGCCCTTGAGGAAATCGACGAGGAACAGCACCAGGGGAAGCACGACGGCGGTCGACTTCGACAACGTGGCCAGCCCGAAAAGCGCCGCCGACCACGCCAGCGGTCCCCAGCGCCGCGAGTCGAGGTGACGCAGGTAGGCCAGCAGCGCGGCCAGGGAGAACAGCGTCGCCAGCAGATTGCTGCGGGCGGAGATCCAGGCGACGGTGTCCACGTTCACGGGATGGACCGCGAAGGCCGCCGCCACGAAAGCGGCCGGGAACACCCGCTCGGTCAGCCCGCGGACCAGCAGGAACACCAGCACCACGTTGGCAAGGTGCAGCAGCACGTTGGTGAAGTGGTAGACGCCCATCGCGCCCTGGCCGACCAGATGGTCGATCGCGTACGACGCGTACACCAGTGGTGTGTACATGGACTGCAGCGGGGTGGTGAACCAGTGGCCGATGGCGGCCCCGTCGACTTCGCGGATGGACACGTTGTCCACCACGCTCTCGGGATCGTCGAAATAGATGAAGCCGTTGCCAATGCCGTTGGCGTGCACGACGAAGGCGGCCACGACGATCGCGGACAGAATCCAGTGCCACGGGAGGCGATCGCGCCGCGCGACGGCGGACGCACGGCCGCCGGCGCCGCGAGCGTCACGACCACCGCGAGCGTTCGGGGCATCGCGACCATTGCGAGCGTTCCGAGTGTTGCGACCATTGCGGCGGACGGCCGGGCGAGCGGGCGTCATCACATCTCCTGTGAGCGTCGTCGCTGTCGCGCGTCACAGTACGGTATTCCGCGTCGCGCCGGAACACGCGCGGAGTCGATTCCGCCGAACCGCCATTCCGTCGATATCTGAGGAAGCAATTTCCTCGCCCCGGAATGGCGGGAGCGAAAGGCCCCGGACATCGCCGGGGCCTCGCGGCGGCGACGCCTTCGCGCCGTTCGGGTCAGCTCACCGCCGGGCCGTACTGCTCCAACAGGGCGCGCTTGTCCGGTTTTCCGCTGGCCGCGACCGGCACGGTGGACACCGTCGTGATCGTCCGCGGGACGCTGTCCGCGCCGAGGTCGGCCCGCACCAGCTCGGTCAGCGCGCCGGGGTCGGGGGTGCGGCCGGCGGCCGGCACGACGAACGCGTGGACTACCTCCCCGGTGCGCTCGTCCGGCGCGCCGGTCACGTACGCCTCGGCCACGTCGGGGTGGGCGGCCAGGACGCGTTCGATGGGCCCGGCGTACACCACCATCGCGTTGACCATGATGACGTCCCTGATCCGGCCGACCAGGTGCAGCAGGCCGTTCTCGTCCAGGTGGCCGAGGTCGCGGGTGCGCAGCAGGCCGTCCCGCAGCACCTCGGCGGTCTCCTCCGGACGTCCCCAGTAGCCCGCCATCAGGTACGGGGTGCGGACGTGGATCTCGCCGGTCCGCCCCGTGGGGACCGGACGGCCCTCCTCGTCGCGCACGCTGATCTCGACACCGGGGTGCGGCGGGCCCACCGAGGCCGGCGCGCGGTCCGGGAAGCGGGCGAGGTCGTCGGGGGTCAGGATGGAGATCAGGCCGGACTCGGTCATCCCGTACCCGTGGTAGACCACCGGGCCCAGCCGCTCCACCGCCTCGGTCAGCCGGTGGGCGCTGATCGACGACCCGCCGACCATCACCGCGCGCAGGCTGCCGACGTCGACCCGCTCATCGCGGAGCACGTCGAGCATGGCGCACAGCCGGGGCGCGGCCATGACCGAGCCGGTGATGCGATGACGCTCGATCGCGTACGGGAACAGCGGCCCGCCGTCCTCCTCGGGGATCACCGCGGTGCCGCCGCCGAGCAGGCACAGCATCACGTAGTCCAGGATGACCGTGGCGGACAGTGTGCCGAACAGCAGGAAGCGCTGGAAGGACCCGGCCAGCGCGGTCGCGATCGGCGACCAGTTCCGCGGGTGCCATGACCAGTGCGCGCCGAGCGCGCGGTAGGTCACCCCGCAGCCCTTGGGCTCGCCCGTGCTCCCGCTGGTGAAGATCAGCAGCGCCACGTCCTCCGGCCGGGCCGTGATCTGGAGCGGGCCGTCGTCGCCGGGGTGTTCGAGCAGGTCGGCCGCGCCCGCGACGGGTCCGAGCGAGAGCATCGTGGCCGGTCCGGCGGCCTGGAACAGCTCCGGCGTCGCCGTCGAGGCGTCGAGGATCACCGCGTCGATGTCCATGCCGAACACGTGGGCGAGCAGGCGGGGGGTGTAGCCGGGACGTACGCACAGGACGCGGCAGCCCAGCGCGTGCGCGGCCATGTGCGCGGCGAACGCCTCCGGCGAGACGCCCGCGCGGATGGCGACCCCCCGGCCGGGACCGAGGCCCGCGTCGCGCAGCGCGGCGGCCAGCCGCCCGATGAGATCCAGCAGCTCCCCCCGCGAGACGCGCCTGTCCCCCTGTTCGAAGGCCGTGCCGCCGGGCGAGGTCCGCAGCGCCTCCAGCAGCGGGTACGGGAACGGCGGCTCGGCCGACTCGGCGGAATCGTGCATGCCCGGCTCCTCTTGTCCCAGACCGTCGAAACGGCGGTAACGACCCGATCGGCGGAGGTATCGGTATATGACCGGCTTATCGTTCAGCAATGGTAGGCGTCAGAGATCGAAAAGGGGCCGGAACGCTCACGTCACCGCGACGGAGTCCGCGGGTGTTATATCGGTGTTAGGTCCCGCAGACCATCCTGGTGCTCTCGACGTGCCCGCGGACGAACCAGTGCGCACACCGCGACGCCGGGAGGCACGGGACCGGGCGACGAGATCGCGTGGCGTTGCCGGTCACCGGCGCGGGCGGATCGGCGCCGCGAGGGCCGGCGAGGATGCCATGCGGGGACGAGCGGGACCGGATGGTGAGGATGCTATGCCGCGAGAGGCGGGGCCGGTGGTGAGGTCGGAGCGCCGTGAGGAGCCGGGACGGCGCGAGAGGTCCGGACGATCAGAGGGGTCGCCGCACCATGAGGGGTCCCGGCGGCGCGAGCGATCGGGGAACTCCGAGAGATCGCCGCGGCGTGAGGGGCCGGGGCGGCGCGAGGGGCCGGGGCGGACGGTGCGGTTGCGCATCACGATCTTGTATGCCGGCCTGTTCCTGATGTCGGGGATCGGCCTGCTGCTCCTGACGTTCCTGCTGTCCAGCGGCAGCGCGACCTCCCACGCGCCCGACATGGACGCCCCGGGGTCCGGTCTCGCCGTCGCCCAGGAGAGGATCCACCGGCTGGAGTCGGAGCTGGCCGGCGTCCACGCGCTCCAATCGCGCCAGCTCCTGGTGGGCTCGCTGATCGCGCTGGTGGTGATGGCGGCGGTGTCGGTCGTGCTGGGCAACGCCGTCGCCGGCCGGGTGCTGCGCCCGGTGCGCACGATCACGGCGGCCACGCGGCGGATCTCCGCCGAGAACCTGCACGAGCGGCTGGCGGTGCCCGGCCCGGCCGATGAGGTCAAGGAGCTCGCCGACACCATCGACGGGCTGCTGGAACGCCTGGAGGCGTCCTTCGCCGCCCAGCGCCGCTTCGTCGCCAACGCCTCCCACGAGCTGCGGACGCCGCTGACGACGATGCGGGCCGCGCTGGACGTGGCCATGGCCAAGCCCCGTCCGGCGCCCCCGCAGACGGTCGCGCTCGCCGACCGGCTGCGCGCCGAACTCGACCTGGTGGACCGCCTTCTGGAGGGCTTCCTCGTCCTGGCCCGCGCGGAACACGGAGCGCTCCCCGACCGGGCGGTGGTGTCGCTCGGCGACCTGGTCTCCGGCGCACTGGCCGCCCACGCCGCCGGCATCGCCGAGAAGAACCTGACCGTGGACGACGACGGCCTGCGGGACACCCCGCCGATCCAGGGCAGCCCGACGCTGCTGACGCGCATGGCGGACAACCTGATCGACAACGCCGTCGTCCACAACCAGGACGGCGGCTGGATCCGGGTCGCCACCCGTACCGAGGACGGCTCGGCGCGGCTGGCCGTGGAGACCGGCGGCCCGGTTCTGGACCCGCGGCACATCGCCCGGCTCGGCGAGCCGTTCCGGCGGCTCACCGCCGACCGGACCGGTTCCCAGACCGGCTCGGGCCTCGGCCTGTCGATCGTCGCCGCCGTCGCCGCCGCGCACGGCGGCCGCCTCGAACTGCACGCCCGCCCCGAGGGCGGCCTGCGCGTCACCGTCTCGCTGCCACTGCCGGCCGCCGCGCCGCGGGGCGCCGCCGCGTGAGGCTGCTGGTGGTCGAAGACGCGCTGTCGCTGGCCGAGGTCCTGGCCGAGGGGCTGCGCGACCAGGGCATGGCCGTCGACCTCGCGCACGACGGCCTGTCCGCCGCCACCAAGCTCGATCTCAACGCCTACGACGTCGTCGTCCTGGACCGCGACCTGCCCGGGATCCACGGCGACACGCTCTGCCAGATGATCACCGACCACGACGACCGGCCGATGGTCCTGATGCTCACCGCCGCCGGCTCCCCCGCCGACCGGGTCAGCGGCCTCACACAGGGAGCCGACGACTACCTCGCCAAGCCCTTCCACTTCCCCGAACTGGTGCTGCGCGTCCGCGCCCTGGCCCGACGGCGCCCCGCAGCCCGGCCGCGGACGCTGCGCGCGGCCGGCATCGAACTCGATCCGCTGCGCCGCACGGCCACCCGCGACGGCCGGCGGCTCGACCTGTCGGTCAAGGAGTTCGCGGTCCTCGAGGCCCTCCTGCGGGCCGGCCCCGCGTTCCTGAGCGCGGAGGCCCTGTTGCAGCAGGTCTGGGACGAACACGCCGACCCGTTCACCAACACCGTCGCCGTCACCATCGGCCGGCTGCGCCGCAAACTCGGCGGCCCGCCGATCATCACCACGACCCCCGGCGTCGGCTACCGCGTCACCGATCCGGACGACGCGCCGTAGACGACTCGATGACGATCACCTGACTCATGTCCTCGGACCTCCTGTGCTCGGTTGCCGGCCACAGGACGAGCCGGAACGGCAGAAGGGGACAGGCGACCGATGTGATCCCGGTCACACCGGCCGCGAGTCGCCATAGGGGGCCAAGGCGCCGTTCAAGCCCGGGCGGGTGGTTCCCGGCCCGGGCTCGGGGTGCGGTGCGCGCGGGCCGCCGCAGGCGACGTCCGCGCGCGTCGAGGATCAGCAGAGGAAGGCGCCGCACACGGCCGGGAGCACCGCGGTGACCGAGAGGGTGCCGGAGCCGGGCACCCCCACCGACGTGACGAACTCGCGGTCACGGGCGGCGGCGCGCACGGACAGGTCGCAGAACGGGGTGGTGGAGTTGCAGCCGCCGACGACCTTGGTGCCCGAGGGCACGTGCCAGTCGTAGCCGCTCGCCGGACCACCCTGTACCGCGTTGTCGATCACGTAACTGGACGCGGCCCGGAACGTGCCGCAGACGTTCGTGCTCGACCCGCTGGTGGACGGGATGACCTGGCACGACAGCGAGGCGGAGGCGGCGGACGCGGGGGTCGCCAGGACCGCCGCCGCGAACAGGGCTACGAGTCCGAACAGCGACAGGGAGATGGTTCTTGGCACGGGAGGTCTCTCCTTAGAGGGGGAACTGGTCTCACCCTCGAGGCGTTCCATGCCGTTCCATCGCCCCCTGGCGGCGCGGCCGCTCGCAGCCCTTCCTCTTGCCATGCATCGATTTTCGGGTACTCTAACTTTAGTTAGAGGTTATAACTACGACCGAGGAGACGGGCCATGGAGACGACCGAGATCGTGCTCGCCGGGGTCGGGGAGCCGGAGGCGATGCTGGTGCGCAGCAGGGAGCTGCCCGCGCCGGGGGCCGGGCAGGCGGTGGTGCGGGTGGAGGCGAGCGGGGTGTCGTTCGCCGAGCAGCAGATGCGCCGGGGCAAGTACTACGACCAGCCGGCCTTCCCCTTCGTCCCCGGGTACGACCTGGTCGGCGTCGTGGAGGCCCTCGGCGGCCGGGCAGCCCCGGGCGCGGGCGGCTCGCCCGTGGAGGTGGGGCAGCGGGTCGCGGCGCTGACCAAGATCGGCGGGTGGGCCGATCGGGTCGTGCTCGACGTGGCCGACCTGGTCCCGGTGCCGGACGGGGTGAGCGCGGCCGAGGCCGAGACCGTCGTGGTCAACGGCGTCACCGCCTGGCGCATGCTGCACCGCACGGCCCGGGTGCGGGCCGGTCAGACGATCGTCGTGCTCGGCGCGAACGGCGGGGTGGGCTCGACGCTGGTCCAGCTCGCCCGGCACGCCGGCGTCCGGGTCATCGGCACGGCCTCGCCGCGCGGTCACGACCGGCTGCGGGAGCTCGGCGCGATCCCCGTCGACTACCACGACGACGTGCCCGCCCGCGTGCGCGAGCTGGCGCCCGAGGGCGTGGCGGCGGTGTTCGACCACGTCGGCGGCCCGGGCATCGCCGGCTCCTGGCGGATGCTGGCGCGCGGCGGCACGCTGGTGTCCTACGGCAGCGCGTCCACCCGCGACAAGCCGGGCAGCGGCACGCTGGCCGTGCTCAAGCTGGTGGCCCGGCTCGCGGCCTGGAACCACCTGCCGAACGGACGCGGCGCGCACTTCTTCAATCTGTGGGCCGGCAAGGCCCGCCACCTGGACCGCTACCGCGCCGAGCTGCGCGCCGACCTCGGCCGGCTGTTCGCCATGCTGGCCGCCGGGAGCATCACGGCGCAGGTGGCCCGCACCTTCCTGCTGACCGAGGCGGCGGCGGCGCTGCGCTTCGCCGAGGCCGGCGGGTTCACCGGCAAGGTCGTCCTGGTGCCGTCGGAGTGAGATCCGGCGAGGGGCGGCGGCGGCCCGGCCGAGGACGTAACGAGAAGTTCACAACCGGCGGGACGGGGTGCGGTGACCCGTGGGAGCCTGGACGCCTCGGAGTGCCGTATCCCCTGCCGGCCTGTGCTTCTCGCGGACCGTACCCGTGCGGGCGACCATCCGTTCTGGGGTACAAAGCGGGGAAAGTTGCTTTTCAGGGGATTCCGTAGATCTTGACCGGTTTAAGGGGGGTTTGTACGATCCGACCTGGATCGCACGTGGCGTCCACATGCTTCGCTCCCCCACGAACCGGCCCGGTTCCGGCCGGGAGCGTCCAGAGAGGAATCCGATGAGGTCTCGTGGTCTGCGGGGAGCCGCCGTCGTGGCGGGGCTGTCCGTCCTGGTCTGCGCCCCACCCGCCTTCGCCGCCCCCGGCGACCCCGGCGGGCCGCGGTACTCGGCGGGCGCGCCGAGCGTCGGTGACCCGTACTTCCCCTCCGAGGGCAACGGCGGCTACGACGTGCGGCACTACGACGTCGTCTTCTCCTACGACCCGGCCACCAAGCGCATGGACGCCACCACGACGATCACCGCGGTGGCGACCCAGGACCTCGACCGGTTCGACCTGGACTTCCGCGGCCCCGAGATCAGCTCCCTCACCGTCGGCAAGCACCCGGCGTCGTTCAGGCGGGAGGGACAGGAGCTCGTCGTCACCCCGCGGCCCAAGCTGAAGAACGGCGAGCAGTTCACCGTCCGGGTGAAGTACGCGGGCACGCCGCCGGTCATCACCGACCCCGACGACTCCATCGAGGGCTGGGTGCCCACCGACGACGGCGCGTTCGTCCCGGGCGAGCCGCAGGGGTCGCCGGCCTGGCTGCCCGGCAACGACCACCCGACGGACAAGGCGACGTTCACCTTCCACGCGACCGTGCCCGAGGGCCTAACCGTCGTCGGCAACGGGCAGTTGCTGTCGCAGACGACCACCGGCGGCAGGACGACCTTCGTGTGGGACTCCACCGAGCCGATGGCGACCTACCTGGCCACGGTGACGCTCGGCAGATTCCAGGTCGCCAGGTCGGTCACGCCGAGCGGCGTCCCGGTCTACACCGCCGTGGACCCGCAGCTCGCGAGCCAGTCGGCGGCCACCGTCGCCCGCATCCCCGACATCGTCGAGTACTTCTCCTCGGTGTTCGGCCCTTACCCCTTCGCCTCGACCGGCGCGATCATCGACAAGGCGCCGGACGTCGGCTACGCCCTGGAGAGCCAGACCAAGCCGATCTTCTCCAGCGCGCCGAGCCTCGGCACCATGGCCCACGAGCTCGCCCACCAGTGGTTCGGCGACAGCGTGTCGCTGAAGCGCTGGTCCGACATCTGGCTCAACGAGGGCTTCGCGACCTACGCCCAGTGGCTGTGGACCGAGCACAACGGCGGCGCCACCGCGCAGCAGACCTTCGACAGCGCGAGCAACTACGGGCGCGCGGCCACCTCGTCGTTCTGGCAGACCGTCCTGACCGACCCCGGGCCGGTCGACATGTTCGGCAACGTGCCCTACAACCGGGGCGCGATGACGCTGCACGCGCTGCGCGGCAAGATCGGCGACGCGGCGTTCTTCACGCTGCTCAAGGACTGGGCCACCACGCACAAGTACGGCAACGCCACCACCGCCGACTTCGTCGCCGCGGCGCAGAGCGCGTCCGGCAAGGACCTCAAGGGCTTCTTCGACGTGTGGCTGTACCAGAAGGGCAAGCCGGCCACCTGGTGACCGCCGGCCTCCCCGCGACGGCGTCCCGCACGAGCGGGGCGCCTTTCGCCTTCCACGGTCAGGCGCCGCCCACCCCTCGCGGGCGTGGGCGGCGCCGCGGCGTCCGGGACGGTCAGCAGGAGTTGAGCATGGAGGTGAGCGCGGACTTCTCGGCGCTCTGCAGGGTGAGGCTGTAGTACCACTTCACCTGGATCCAGGCGCGGGCGTAGGTGCACCAGAACGCGGTGCGCGAAGGCTTCCACGTGGTCGGGTCCTGGTCGCCCTTGGCCTGGTTGACGTTGTCGGTGACCGCCCACAGCTCGGGCCCGCCGAGGTCGTTGGCGTAGGTCTGCCGCTGGGCCGTGGTCCAGGCCCACGCCCCGGACCGCCACGCCTCGGCGAGGGGCACCATGTGGTCGATGTCGACGTCCGCGGCCGAGCTCCAGGTGGCCCCGTCGTAGGGGCTGTACCAGCTGCCCGAGACGGCGGCGCAGCTCGAGTCGGTGCCCACGTTCGTGCCGTCGCGCTTGAGCACGGTCTCCCGGGTGTTGCAGGCGCCCGAGATGGTGATCCAGTGCGGGAACAGGTCCCGGTTGTAGGTGGACTGGTGGGACTCGGCCGCGACGGTCAGCGCGGCCAGTCGCGAGGCGGCGGTGGCGGCGGAGGGGATGTTGGGCGGGGTGGCCCCGGCGGGGCCGGTGGTGAGGGTCAGGGTGAGGACGACGGTGGCGAGGGCGGCGAGGGCGCCGGTGAAGACCCGTCTCACGAGCCTCTCCTTCTGCCTGCTCTCCGGCCAGGTGGGGGGTCCTGGTCGTGAACGGAGAAGTCAGACAGCTCGGAGAGTCGCTAAATCTGACAGACGTTGAAATGTCAGCTTTTTATTGCGCAAGCACTCCACATTCATTACATATCGCCCTTAACCGTCAGACCACCACAACTGGCCTCGTCATTCGCATGATGCGGCCCCGCCGCGCGCCGCCGGGAGCGGCCAACGGCATGTGAAAGTTGGGTGAACCGGCGGTCACCGGCCGCCCCGAGCGCCGCCCGGCCCAGAATCAGCGCGAGCGCGCCGGGACGCGGGCCCACGCCGGCGCCGCCGGTACGCGGGCCCACGCGAGCACCGCCCGGACGCCGGGCGACGTCCGGCCGGCGTCCGGGCGGTGCGACGGGTGCGTGGCGCCTCGCGCCGGTCAGCCGTCGCCGCTCAGGTCGACCAGGCGGTCCTCCAGGATGAGGAAGTCCAGGCCGATCGCCCGGGCGGAGCGCACGGCGCCCTCGGCGTCGTCGACGATCGGCTCTTGCCGGGTGTTGAAGGAGGTGTTGATCGCCACGGCCGGTGCGCCGCTCGCGCGCAACCGGTCGAGCACGTCCCACACCACCCCGTCCTCACGGCCGATCATCTGCGGGCGCGCGGTGCCGTCGACGTGCACGCCGGCCGGGGCCTCCTTGGCGCCGAGGTCGGTCATCAGGCTGGCGCCCACCATGTAGCGGTGCAGCGGGCTGGCCTCCCAGTGCCGTCCCTCGCTCTCGGCCAGGCCCACCGGGCCGAGCGGCCGCCACAACTCGCGGCCCTTGGCGCGGTTGAGCCGGTCGCGCATCCGGTCGTCGGTGGCCGCCGCGATGATCGAACGGTGGCACAGCGCGCGGGGGCCGATCTCGGCCCGCCCGGTGACGACGCCGCCCATCCGGCCGGCCAGCAGCCAGCGGGCGACGGTCTCGGGCAGCACCTCCCGGGCCGCGAGCCCGTGCCGCGCGAGCGCCTCGTCGATCTCCCGGGGCCGCACCCGCCGGCCCAGGTACGGGCTGAGCGGGGCGCGGGGACGGGCGGGCGGCGCGACCGCCCAGGCCGAGCCGAGCGACACGCCCGCGTCGTGCGGCACCGGCGGCACGTACACCGGCGGCGGCAGCAGGCCGTTGGAGGAGCAGTTCAGCGCGACGCCGCCGGACAGGCACAGGACGTCGTGCCCGGTCACCTGCCTGGCCCGGCGCGCGAGCATCGCCATGACCTCCTGCAGGCTCGCCTGGGCGCTCCAGGCGAGCCGGACGGCGTCCTCGTCGCCGTCCAGCGTGGCCGGGTCGCCGTCGTGCCGCCGGAAGCCGATGCGGGCGAAGTGGTCCCACCAGGCGCGCATCACGTCGCGGTGCGGAGCGCCGGGCGGCAGGTCGAAGGGAGGCGTGAAGGCGCCGGCGCACACCTCGAAGATCGGCCAGCGGTCGGCGCCGCGGGCCTTGCCGTACGCGGCGAGCCCCATGGTCTTGCCGGCCTCGAGGAACGACAGCCCGATGGTCCTGGAGACCGCGTCGTACATCAGCCCCAGCGAGTGCGGGATGGGCCAGCGCTCGCGGCGCACCAGCATCCGGCCGTAGCGGGCGTCGTAGATCGAGACGCTCTCGTCGTCGCCGTTGCCGTCGACCACCAGGACGGCCGCCTCGGCGTGCCCGGAGGCGTAGAAGGACGCGCAGGCGTGGGCGAGGTGGTGCGGGACGAAGACGACCTCGGGGTGGCGGGCCGCGTCGACCCGCCATCCGAGCGCGGTGGCGAGCCAGTCGCGGCTGTCGCCGAACCGCCACGGCCGGCCGAGCACCGGCGGGTCGAGGCCGAGGTCGTCGCGCGCCGAGTGCCGGGGCATGTCCCAGCCGACGGTGACGACGTCCACGTCGGCCGCGGTGATGCCGGCCATGTCCAGGCACGCCTGGGCCGCGCGGGCGGGGTACTCGCGCAGGCCGTGCTTGACGCGACTGACCCGCTCTTGTTCCACCAGCGCGTGGACCACCCCGTCGCCGTCCACCAGGCAGGCGGCCACGTCGTGCCAGCCGACCGCGGGTGCGTTGAGCCCGAGGACCCACATGTCACTGGTGCGCGCGGACGTGGCCGCGGGAGGGGAGGTGGAGCGCCGCCGTGAAAGGCTCTCCGCTTTCCGGCGTCGCCAATTCGGGCCGGTCGATTTCATGCACGAGTCGAAGCACCCCTGTGTCGGGAGAATCGGAGGGCGGGCACGAAGAAAGCGCCGGCCGTCGCACTGTCAAGGCGGAGGCGGGCACCCTGTCGGAGGGCGATCATCCCGAGGCTACTCCGCATCGAGGGATCATAACGACGGCGTCACGCTCCGAGCAATATGGATATGACACTGGAAAAGCCATATGTGTTGCATTCATGGTCAAAGGGGTGATGGACGGCGCCGTCCGATGAAAACTACATGCGGCCGGACACCGTGCGGGTTCGCCGGGACACGGAAAGCGCGCCGCCCCCCGGACGGAGGCACGCGGCCGAGGAGGCGCCCAGGGCCGGTCCGGCGCCGGATGCCGGGGACCATCGTGAAGGTCACCCAGAACGCGCTCATCGGGGTCGTCGTCGTGGCGCTGACCGCCTGGTCCGCCTTCCGCGTCGTCTCCTCGCTCAAGGAGGCCGGCTGGCGCCCGGTGGGCGTGTTCGCCGCCGCCACGGTGGTCAATATCGTGGTGGCCCTGTGCCTGGCCCTGCTGCTGTTCCGCAACCACACCGTCGGCCAGGGCGACGGGGGACCGGACAGGGCCCGGTCCCCCTCCCAGGGTCAGTAGACGTAGGGCCAGCCGGCGGAGTCGTAGGCGAGAAGGTTGATGCCGAGCCGCGAGGCGCCGTTGTCGGCGTAGTAGTGGTAGACCAGCACGTCGGCGTCGACGTCGGTGAAGACGGCCTGGTGGCCGGGGCCGTGGATGCTCCCGTGCCCGGCGAGGATCTCGGTGCCGCCCCCGGAGGTCATCGCGACCCCGTTACGGTCGACGTAGGGTCCGGTGACGCTGGTCGAGCGGCCGACCATGACGCGGTAGGTGCTGGACGCGCCCCGGCAGCACAGGTCGAACGACACGTACAGGTAGTAGTACGAGCCGCGCCTGAAGATGTACGGCGCCTCGATCGCGCCGCCGTTGCGCCCGGCGATGGACCGGATGGTGGAGTCGGCCCGCTTGCCGGTGGCCGGGTCGATCCGGACGAGCTTGACGCCCGACCAGAACGAGCCGAACGACAGCCACCAGGCGCCCTGGCCGTCGACGACCAGGTTGGGGTCGATGGCGTTGAAGTTGTCGGAGGTCCGGGACTCGATGACCAGGCCCTGGTTGGTCCAGCTTCCCGAGGCGCCGGTCGTGCTGGTCGCCAGGAAGATCGCCGAGTGGTTGGAGCCGAAGGTGGAGGCCGAGTAGTACAGGTAGTACCGGCCGTTGCGGTAGGAGATGTCCGGCGCCCACAGGTTGCGGCTGCCGCCGGTGTAGGCCGTCGTCCAGGACGCGCCGCCCGGGAACACCGTGCCGGCGTCGCGGAAGGCCGTCCGGTCGGTGGAGGTCTTGATGGCGATGTTGTCGCCGGTGTGCACGAGGATGTAGCCGCCGGCGGGCGTCTTCACCATGGACGGGTCGTGCACCGAGATCGATCCGGTGACGTACCCGGGGTTGGGGTAGGCGGCGCGGGCCGCGAAGGGGGCGCCCCCGGCCGTGGTCCGCCGAGCGGCCTGTCCGAGGGTCGCACCGGCCGCCGACGCGGCGGTCGTACCTGCCGCACCCGTCGCGGACGCGGGCCGCGCAGCGGTCGCCTTCCCGGGCAGGGCAGCGGTCGCCTTCGCGGCCAGCGCGGCGGTCGCCTTCGCGGGCAGGGCAGCGGTCGCCTTCGCGGGCAGGGCGGGCGCGGACGTCGCGGCGTGCGCCGGGGCGGAGCCGCACAGGGCGGCGACCGCGACGGCCGCCGCCGCGAGCGTTCGGCGGAGGCGGCGGCGCGGGCCGGTTCTGGGCATGGAAGTCGCGGAGTTCATCGCTGGTCCTCATCCGTGGTTCGAGCGGCGCCGCCCGCGCCACGGCACAGGGCGAAGCGGGGCGGCAGGGACTCACCGGGGCAGGACGGCGGTCCGGCGCACAGGCGTGCCCGCGCGGGCACGCCGGGTCGGCGCCGGAGAAGGCGCGCCGCAGATGGCGGGGCGTCGTGCCGGTGCCCGGCTTCCCGCGCCAGGCCGTCGCCCGCGGCCGTCGGTGCGGCCGGAGGGGCGCCGTGAAGGGCCCGCCCCTGTCGGTGGAGGGGTGAGGCGGTGGCGACTGTACGTCCGCGATCACCGGCGCGCAACGGCCGGCGTGCCCCCGTCCCGCCATGCCCGCGTCGTCGCCCAGGCATGAGCCCAGATGCCGCCGGGGCGGCGCGCAGGCGGTGAGCGGCGGGTTCTCCGGCCGCCGGCGGCGCGTTCCACGTGCGCCCGCAGGCGGCGCCACGGCCGGGCACGGCCCGGCCGGCGGCTGTAAATTTCAGCCGCGGCGGACGGCGGTTGACAGGCGCGCCGAGCCCGGGTTACGAAAAGGGCCCGCGCCAGGAAAAAACGACGCACCTCGAGACCCTCGAATGTTAGCGCTAACAAAGCCGGTGTGACCCACCGGTCAGCGCCTACGCCCGCCGGGACCCGTCCATCACGGCGTCCCCGGCGGGCGTCCCCCGGCTCCCGGCCGAGACCGCCGCGACGGCGGCGCCGCTCGCCGTAGCCGCGTTCCCGACAGTGCCCCGTGAGGACACCCGCCTATGGCACCAGGTCCTGTGAGGAGAGCACGGGGCAGTTGAACAGGCCGGTGAGGGTCTCGACCTGGTGCGCCGTCAGCGGGTTGAGAAAGATGACCGCGTCGGCACGGGTCTTCTCCCGCACCAGCGCGATCTCCTCCACCTTGCCGGCGCTGACCAGCGTGCGGGACGAATAGGGCGCGTCCATCGTCCGCGCCCCGCCGTCCGAGACGCCCCGGCGCTGGACGAAGCGTCCCACCACCTGCGCGCCCAGGGCCGCCACCGCGCTCGCGAACTCGTCCATGATCACCAGGTAATGCCGCTCCTTGGCGGAGAAGTAGCCGACGAGCACGACGTCCATGCCCGTCAGCTCCCCCGGCGGCGGCACCTTCGCCGGCCGGGCGCCGCGCTCGGCGCGGCCACCGCGCCGCATGCGTCGATGTGGCTTCACGACCGACACGGTAGCGACCGGACGACCGGCCTCCTACCCTCCTCGCCCAGCTCCCTGCCGCCATCGTCGGCCCATCCTCGTCCGGGCGGACGCGCCACCCCCGTCCGGTCGACGCCGCGACCTCGTCTCGCCATCGCGTCTCGCCATCGCGTCTCGCCACCCGGCCGCCCCTGTCGCTGCCGTCGTCACCCGTCATCGCCCGTCATCGCCGTTCCCCGACCTGGGGCGCGACGCCCATGGCCGACCTCCCCCCCGCGGCGCGACGCCCCCCGGAAAAAGGCATTCGATAACCGCTATCGCCGCCCCCTACTTCGGCGGTGGTGAAACAGAAGCGGAGCGATAAGGCATGGATAGCGACCCCCCATACCTTCGTAAATGTCACCAGGGAAACGGTGAGGGAAACAAGCCGAAGGCCACAAAAAAGGGGTCAGCAAAATGATGAAGAACATGAAGTCCGCCGCCGCCCGCATCGCCATCATCGCCATCTTCGCCACCGCCGGAAGCGCCGCCGTCGCGGGCATGTCCATGGCCGACGCGACGACCCCGGGCGACACGCAGACCCAGAGCTCGACCCCGACCCCCACGCCCACCCCCACCAGTGACAACAGCACTCCCTGGATCTGACCGACCGCTCGTGGCAGACGGCTGAGGTGCGGCCGGAGACAACGTCTCCGGCCGCATCAGTCATTTTCCGGGAATTATTGGATGAACAGCCGCGCCATCCCGAGAAACAGCGCATCGCACTGTTATCGCCGACCACCCCTACCGCGCTATCGGGCCCCCTATTCGCCCGTCGCCCAGCGTTTTCCCACCTTCGGTTCCCGGCGCCCTGAGGTGAGGGTTCTCCATCCTCCCGGTGACAGCCCGGCACACCTATCTCGTGTAACGCCGCACCGCCAGGTAGAGGATGGCGGAGACGATCATCCAGGCCACGGTCGCCAGCGCCATCGCCGGCGCCGCCGGGACGCGGCCGGCCAGCGCCCAGACGCACACCGCGAAGACGATCATCCCGACCGCGCCCAGCACCGCGCCCCGGGCGTCCTGCGCGACCGGGACCCGGCTGTGCTCCTCGTCCTGGATCAGCGTGAGCGTGGCGGCCATGACGGCGGGAAAGGCCAGGAACACCCCGCCCGCGGTGACCCCCCAGCGCTGCCCCACCAGGCCGGCGATCACCGAGACCACCATGCCGAAGGCGAAGCGCAGCCCCATCCCGGGCAGCGAGATCTCGCGGATCTTCTCGGGGTGCACGCGGATCCTGCCGGGATCGTCGTTCACGTGATCAGCTCCCAGCCGAGGGTCGCGACGGCCGCCCAGATCACCATCGCCACCGCGCTGCCGGCGGTGGCGCCGAGCCGCCGCGTCAGCGGGACCGCCGAAGCGCAGTAGGCGACCAGCGCCACCGCCCCGACGACCATGCCGTGCCCCGCCTCGGCCACCTGGCGCTCCCCCAGCACCAGCAGCGTCACGGCCATCCCCGCGAGCGCGACCGCGGGGCCGGCGGCGAAGATGCCGGCGAACCGCTTCGGGCTCACGATCTCGCCGACGAGGGCGAAGGCCATGACCAGCAGCCCCCCGCACAGCCCGCGGACGACGATCGTCCACACCTCGCCCATCCGCCCACCTCCCCCGGCCGGGAGCCGCCCCTCCCGGCTCGATCCCGGGTACATTCCCCTCCCGGTGCCACGGATCCGCCCGGCGGAGCCCATCGATGCCCCGGAACCGATGGACGGGAGCACGGAACCGCTGGACGAGCGTCGGGGAACAGCCGGCGAAAGGCTCAGGGCCGCGGAACCGGTCG
Source organism: Sphaerisporangium sp. NPDC005288 (assembly GCF_040607475.1). Taxonomy (NCBI): domain Bacteria; kingdom Bacillati; phylum Actinomycetota; class Actinomycetes; order Streptosporangiales; family Streptosporangiaceae; genus Sphaerisporangium; species Sphaerisporangium sp. NPDC005288. The sequence continues at coordinate 121,399 of NZ_JBEXGT010000012.1, forward strand.
GACTCCTCGGGCGCCGCGGAACCGGTCGGACTCTCAGGCGCCGCGGATCCGGTCGGACTCGTCAGGCGCCGCGGATCCGGTCGGCGTAGTCGCGGGCGAAGTCGCCGAACGACCGGGCGGGCCGCCCCATGACGTCGGGGAAGTCCGATGTGGTGAAGTCTCCCCAGCCACGCGCGTAGGCGGTGCCGTACTCGGCGTTGACCGCGGCGATCCAGTCGGGCAGCCCGGCACCGAGCATGGCCTCGTAGGCCTCCCTCTCGCTCAGCGCGTGGTAGTCGACCGGCGTGCCATAGATGAGCTGGAGCCGCTCGGCGGCCTCCTTGAGCGAGATGCCGGCCGGCCCGGTCAGGGTGTAGACCTTCCCCTCGTGGGACTGCGGCTCGGTGAGGACGCGGGCGGCGAAGTCGCCGATGTCCCGCACGTCGATCATGCCGACCCGCCCGTCGCCGAGGCCCCCGTACAGGGTGCCGCCGTTCACCGAGCCGAACAGGTTCTGCATGAAGAAGTGCGGCCGGATGATGGTCCATCGCAGGCCGGAGGCCATCAGCTCGGCGTCGGACAACGCGTGCAGCCGGCCGTTGCGGGTGGGGGCGTCATGGCCGGCTCCGACGGCGGACATGCGCACGATGTGGCGCACCCCCGCCTGACGGGCGGCCCAGACGGCGTTCATGGAGGCGTGCGGGGCCTGCGGGCCCATCGCGGTGAGCAGCCACACGGTGTCGGCCCCGTCGAACGCCGGGCCGAGGGTGCGGGGCTGCTCCAGGTCGCCGACGACGACCTCGGCTCCGGGGAGGTCGGGCGCCTGGGCGGGGTCGCGCACGAGCAGGCGGACGCCGTCCGTGGTGGGCAGGGAGCGCAGGAGCGCGCCGGAGACGGCCCCGGTGGCGCCGGTGATCAGGGTGGTCATGGCTGGTCCTCGTCTTCAATGGCGGTGCCCGCCTCGGCGGACACCACGTGGTCGATGGCCTCGAAGAAGGCTCTGATGCCGGGCAGGTTCGCGCCCTTGGCCCGCGAATCGGCGAAGTCCTCGGGGGTCCGCCAGTGCACGATGTCCAGCCAGTCGTCGCCGGGCAGGCGCACCAGCCGGGCGCCGAGGAAGCCGGCGCGGTCGGCGCGAAAGTCGGCGAGCATCGCCGGACGGGCCGCGAGCAGGCGGCGCACCTCACCGGGCGCCACATGGAATCTGGTCAGTTCTACGGTTGTCATCGCTGTCTCCTGATGTGAGCAGGCGACTTCGACGATATAGTAAGAATCAGTGACTATCAAATTCAGTGACTAGTTGATGGACGGATGGCCCCCATGCGGCGCAGCGAACGCAAGAAGACCGACCCCGACCTCGGCATCATGGCCGGCCAGATGCTGTTCGCCGTCCAGCGGGAGATGTTCGAGACCCTCGCCCGGCACGGCCACCCCCACCTGCGGCCCCGGCACGGCGCCGTCCTGGCGTACCTCGACGAGGAGGGCAGCCGCGCCACCGACCTGTCACAGCAGTCCGGCCAGCACAAGCAGGTGATCGGCACACTGGTGGACGAACTGGTCGAGCTCGGCTACGTGCGCCGCGAGCCCGACCCGCAGGACCGGCGGGCCAAGCTCATCGTCCCCACCCCGCTGGGCCTGGACGAGATGCGACGGTCGGACGCCATCGTCGCCGACATCGAGCGCCGGCACGCCGAGGCCGTCGGCGAGGACGTCTACACCGTCTTCAAACAGGCCTTCCGCCAGATAGTCCACCTCCAGCGCACCCGCCCACCCGCCCCCGCCGACTAGCGCACGGTCTCCCAGAGTCAAGCCAAGCGAACCGACGTCGGCGGGCGACACACACCCATCGACATCCCCGCGAGCGGGCCCGCCAGGGGCCGATCTGAATCCGGTGCGGTGACCACACGTTCACCAGGCGCAGAGCTCCACCCCCATGTGTGCTGAAGGTGATCGCGCCGGGTCGGCGGGTCGAGGTACGGCGATGCCGGCGCCGACTACGGCGCCCGACACGATGCACGTTCACGGACAGCCCACTGGCGGCGCGGCGACCCGGCGAGGAGGGCGCGGCCGGGCATCGTCAGGTGACCGGGATGATGTCGGCGGTCAGGAGGCGGCCGTCTTCGATGTGGAGGACGCCGATGGTGCCGTGGGGCTGGCGGCGGCGGTCGGTGGGGGAACCGGGGTTGAAGATGCGCAGCCCTTCCTCGGCGTGGTCCAGCGGGATGTGCGAGTGGCCGAACACCACCAGATCGGCGGACGGGAAGCGCCTGCGCATGCGGGCCCAGCGCCCCTTGGCCGCGCCGCTGTCGTGGATCATGGCCACCCGCAGTCCGTCCAGGTCGAGTTCCAGCGTCTCGGGGGCGTCCACGTCCGGGCCGTCGTTGTTGCCCTTCACCGCGTGGACCGGCGCGTACGCGGCCAACTCATCCAGGACGCCGGCCGTGCACACGTCCCCGGCGTGCAGGATGACGTCGGCCCCCCGCAGGTGATCGGCCACCCGAGACGGACACGACTTCCAGAAGCGCGGAGCATGCGTGTCGGACAGAACGACGACCCTCATGAGATCCCCCTTGCCCCACGCACCCACCCCCCACTCCCGACCGCCCCGGCACGATGACCGTCATCAGCCCACTGAGCCCATTCCGTGCGATTATTCGTGACTTTCCGTAGCCGTTGAGTTTGATCGTCCAGCAGAGCCTTGATGTGGATACCGCTCACCCAGGACCGGGGCGTCGATGTCGCTCTGCGTCAGATATTGACTATGGGGCAGCCATAGTCAATTCTGTCGTCTGTGGAACCAGTACCACCAGGCGAGCAGGCACCGGCGCGTTCCTATCGTTCGAGCCGCCGGGAGGAGCAGGCACGCCGCACCGAGCGCCGGGTGATCGAGGCCGCGACCTCGGTGTTCGTGGCGAAGGGATATGCCGGCACCACGATGCGCGCCGTGGCGGCGGCGGCCGGTGTCTCAGTGCCGACCGTCGAGTTGCTGTTCGGCACCAAGGCTCGCCTGCTCAAGGCCGCCATCGACGTCGCGATCGCCGGTGATGATGAGGCGGTCCCGGTGCTGGAACGCGGCTGGACGGTGGCGGCGCTGAACGCCGCCGGCGCGGAGGAGTTTCTCGATGTCGTCGCCGGCGTGCTCGGCCCGGCCCAGGCGCGTTCCGCCGGCCTGGTTCTGGCGGTGTTCGAGGGATCCGCGGCCGACCCCGGGCTGGCCGACGTCGCCGAGCAGATGATCGCGCAGCGGGAGATCACCGCCGACTGGGTCGTCGACGGGCTGACCGCCAAGGCAGCCCTGCGCACCGGCCTGGGCAGGCAGGACGCCATCGACACCGTGTGGATCCTGATGGACCCCGCACTGTTCGACCGACTGGTCCGTCGCCGTGGCTGGACGGTCGAGCGCTATCAGGACTGGTTCGCCCGCTCCGCCGGCCGGCTGCTCATCGACGACACCCCCGGATCCGTCCACCACCGAAGGAGAACGACGTGACCCGACCCACCCCCGCCATGGGCCAGTACCCGCCCGAGGGCGGCATCGCCTACCTGCAACTGCCCGCCACCGACGTGGCCCGCTCCGCGGCCTTCTACCAGGCGGCCTTCGGCTGGTCTGCCGACAGCGAGCACGGCGGCTTCGAAGCACCCGGGATGATCGGCCAGTGGACCACCGATCTGACGCCGGCCCGCGATGCCGGGCCGGTCGTCTGGGTCTGGGTCGACCAGTTGTATCCCGCGCTGCAACGGGTGGAGTCCGCCGGTGGCCGGGTTCGTGGCCGCCCCCAGCCGGACGGCGGCGAACGCTGGCTGGCTGAGATCGACGACCCCGCGGGCAACCGGATCGGCGTCGTCGCGCCGGCCCGCACCGCCCAGGCCCAGACGATGCTCGCCGTCAGCGACGTCGAGGCATCCAGCCGCTGGTACCAGCAGCTCCTCGGCCTGCGCAGCGACCACGGCGGGCCGGAGTACGAACGCCTGCTCGCCGACGGCGTCCTCGTGCTCCAGCTCCACCAGCGGCGCGTCGAGCACCACCACGGCCTGTTCACCGACGTCGGCGGCGACGTCGGCAACGGCGTCCTGGTGTGGTTCGGGGAAGTCAGCGACTTCGACGGCGTACTCCAACGCGCAGCCGACCTCGGAGCCACGGTGGTCCGACCGCCGCACCGCAACCCCCCGCAGGGCCAAGGCAACGGGCCGGGCCACCGCGAAATCTGGCTCAAGGACCCCGACGGCTATACGGTCGTGGTCGCCAGCACCGATGGCGAGGCGTACGAGGTGTGATCACAGTCGTCGATCACGAAGCGCTGCACATCGTTGCGCGGAAAGGCTCACTGGGACGAGAGCCGGACTGCCAGAACGGCGGACGAGAGCCCTCGTCGTTGAGAGCTCTCGTCCTGGGGACGGACGCTCCGGAGGGATCAGCCGTCGAAACGGTCGGCCTTCACGCCGGCCAGGAAAGCGGACCACTCGCCGGGGGCGCAGGCGAGGACGCCACCGCCGGGATTCTTGCTGTCGCGCACCCCGACCAGACCGGGAACGTCCGAGGCCACCTCGACACATTCTCCCGAGTCACCGCTGAAGCTACTTTTACGCCACCGCGCGTTCCGAAGATCAAGCTCCAATTCGATCCACCGCTTCCTCTATCAGCCGGAGGGACTGCTTGAACGGTACGGCCTCCGCCCGGATCGCGTCATATCTCCGGATCAATTCGGATATAAGTCGACGGTCATCGAAGGTGCGACCGACTGGCTGAGCCTCCGCGTACGCGGCATAGGGATGTCCGTTGCGTTCGGCGATGATGAACCCGCCCATCGCGCCGCAATGCGGCCTGGCCGCATACGGGACGACCTGGAGCGTCACCTGGGGATGACGGGCTATCTCCAGCAGGTGCGTGAGCTGCTCGCGCATGATCTTAGTGTCGCCGATCACGTGGCTGATCACGTCCTCGTCGATGACGACGGTGAAATCCGGCGGCATCTCACCGTTGAACATCGTCTGGCGCTCCATGCGCCCCGCCAGGCGTTCCTCCAGTTCCTCGGCGCCGATGCCCGGCCAGGTCGCCAGGATCTCCCGGGCGTACGCCTTGGTCTGGAGCAGGCCGGGGACCAGGGTGGGCTGCCAGGTGCGCAGGCCGGTGGCGTCCTGTTCCTCCTCCAGCCAGGGCCGGAGGTAGTCAGGCGCGGTCCTCCAGGTGGTGGCGGCGTACAGCCTGGCCATGGTGCCGTCCAGCCCGAGGGCCCGGTCGCACAGCTCCGCGAACTGCCGCGATGGTGCCCGCTTGCACGACTCGACCATGGCGACCAGCGAGTCGGAGTAGCCGATGCGCTCGCCGAGTTGCCGCTGCGTCAGTTCCGCCGCCTGCCGGTGACGGCGCAGCTCGAAGGCGAACAGAGCGCGAGGGGACTCGTAAGGGTCCATTTCCCGATCGGAGGGCATACTTCACCTGCTTCACCGAATGATGAAACCTACGGCGATACACCCAGCCACGCTCACGACCATGGCACCACGCGCCGATTCCCGAAAATGGTAAACCCGGCACCATCATTTCGGCGAGCGGTTAGCCGACTGCACAATCAGCGCAAGTCGCATATAAGCCGACTATGTGTCAGACAAATTTCGACGGACAGCGGAGCGGGCCGCACATCGTGGTGGCGGCCCTGCTTCTTGGTGCTTCCGTAAGCGGTGTTCCGATTACGGCTTGGGCCAGATGGCGGGGAGCTCGGCTCAGGTGTGGGCGGTGACGAGTTGGTGTTCGGCGTCGGTGAGGTAGTCGCTGAGGGCGCGTTCGGCGCCCTCGGTGTCGCCGGTCTCGATGAGCTGGAGGATGTCGCGGTTGCGCCACAGATACGGCTCGTGGAAGGCGCGGGGGTTGGCCATCTCCAGAAAGCTCAGCCGTAGCTCGGCGAGCAGGCGGCGCATGGTCTCGTCCAGGCGGGGACTGCCGGTGAGGTGCACGATCGCCTGGTGGAAGCGGATGTTGGCGGTGCCGACGTCCTCCCAGCGCTGCTCGGACGCCGCGCGCCCGGCGGCGGCGACGGCCTCGCGCAGGTCGGCGAGCGCCTCGGCGGAGGGGCGGCCGGACTGGCGGATCGCCGAGCATTCGATCAGGCGCCGGACGCGGTAGAGGTCGACGACGTCCTCGGCGGTGAGCCGGCGGACGAACACGCCCCGGTTGAGTTCGTGGACGAGCAGCCGTTCATGGGACAGCAGACGGAATGCCTCGCGCAGCGTGTTGCGTGACACCCCGAGCGCCGCGCCGATCGACTCCTCCGACAGGCGGGTGCCGGGCGAGAACATGCCCTCGGTGATGCGTTCGCGGAGGATGGCGGCGACGCGCTCGGCCGTGCTGGTGCGCCCGAGCAGGGCGCGGTCCTCGGCGAGGCGCTCGGTGACCCCCGCGGCACCATCGGTCACGACGGTTCAGCCCCTTCAATCCCATCGGTGTGAGGTGAAATCCTAGCACGAGGCTATTGCCAGATCGTTGAACGATCCTTATGTTGAATCCATTGGCTCACAGAGCCATGAGGCGCTCGGGGACACCGCTCCGGCCCGCCGGAGCCGGTGGCGCCTCCCGTCTGGCAGAGTGGCAGCGAGGTGCGCCATGACGACGTCCAAGCCGGAACCAGCCGCATACCTCCCCCACGACGAGCAGCCCCACAAGGGCGCGTTCGCCTGGTACTCCACGCTCAGCGACAAGGGCCGCAAGGCGTTCGCCGGGGCCTTCCTCGGCTACAGCCTCGACTCCTACGACTTCTGGGTGCTCCCGCTCGGCCTGGTGGCCATCGCGGGCACTTTCGGCCTCGGTACGGCCCAGACCGGGCTGCTCGCCACGGCCACGCTGGTCTGCTCCGCGCTCGGCGGCGTCATCGCGGGCGTGCTCGCCGACCGGGTCGGCCGCGCCCGCACGCTCATGATCACCGTTTCGGTCTACGCGCTGTTCACCGCGCTGTGCGGCATCGCGCCCAACTACGAGACCCTGCTCGGGTTCCGCGCTCTGCAGGGCCTCGGCTTCGGCGGCGAGTGGGCGGCCGGGGCCATCCTGGTCGCCGAGTACGCCCAGGCGCGCCACCGGGGGCGGGCCGTCGCGGTCATCCAGAGCTCGTGGGCCATCGGCTGGGGCCTCGCCGTCCTGGTGTACACGCTGGTGTTCCAGTTCCTGGACGAAGACCTGGCCTGGCGGGTGCTGTTCTGGACCGGCGCGCTCCCGGCGCTGGCGGTGATCTACGTACGGCGCAACGTCACCGACGCGCCGATCTTCACCGAGCAGCGCGCCACCGGCGACCGGGTGTCACCGCTCGCCGTCTTCGGCGACGGCCTGCTGCGCACCACGGTCTTCGCGACGATGCTCGCCACCGGCGTGCAGGGCGGCTACTACACCCTGGCCACCTGGGTGCCCACCTACCTCAAGACCGAGCGCGGCCTGTCGGTCATCGGCACGGGCGGCTACCTGGTCTTCCTCATCACCGGCGCGTTCTGCGGCTACCTGACCGGCGGCTACTTCACCGACAAGATCGGACGCAAGCGGACCTTCGCCATCTTCTCGGTGCTCAGCGGCGCGCTCATCCTGCTCTACACACAGCTTCCGAGCTCGGCCGGCGAGTACGTGATGTTCCTCGGCTTCCCGCTCGGGTTCTGCTCCTCGGCCATCTTCTCCGGCTTCGGGGCCTACCTGGCCGAGCTGTACCCGAGCGCCATCCGCGGCACCGGGCAGGGCTTCACCTACAACGTCGGCCGCGGCCTCGGCGCCTTCTTCCCCACGATCATCGGATACCTCGCGACCGCCTACAGCGTCGGCGGCGCCATGGCGTTCGGCGCGCTGGCGTACGGGCTCGCGGTCGTGGCCCTGCTGGGACTGCCCGAGACCCGGGCCCGGCGCCTTTCCTGACCCACCCGCACGAGTCAATTGGGAGCCCATCGTGTCAGGCCCGATCGCGACGGCCGGCCGCCCAGGCCCGGTCACGACCGTCGACCTCAACTCCGACCTCGGTGAGGGGTTCGGCCGCTGGAGCCTCGGCGACGACGAAGCGCTGCTGTCGGTCGTCACCAGCGCCAACGTGGCCTGCGGCTTCCACGCGGGCGACCCGACGATCATGCGGCGCACGTGCGCGACCGCGTCCGCGCTCGGCGTCGCGATCGGCGCCCAGGTGAGCTACCGCGACCTGGCCGGCTTCGGGCGGCGCTTCATCGACGTGCCGCCCGAGACGCTGACCGACGAGATCGTGTACCAGATCGGGGCCCTGGACGCGTTCGCCCGGCTGGCCGGGACGCGGGTGAGCTACGTCAAGCCGCACGGCGCCCTGTACAACGCGATCGTCCACCATGAGGAGCAGGCGGCCGCGGTCGTCGCGGCCGTCCGCGCCTACGATCCCGGGCTGCCGGTGCTCGGCCTGCCCGGCTCGCAGTGGCTGCGCCTGGCCGTGGAGGCGGGCCTGACCGTCGTCCCCGAGTGCTTCGCCGACCGGGCCTACACCCCCCAGGGCACCCTGGTCCCGCGCGGCGAACCGGGCGCGGTGCTGCACGACCCCGGCGAGGTGGCCGAACGCTGTCTGCGCATGGCGCGCGGCGAGCCGATCACCGCGATCGACGGCACGCCGCTGACGGTCACGGCCGCGTCGATCTGCGTGCACGGCGACACCCCCGGCGCGGTCGCCATGGCCCGGCGGGTACGGGCCGCGCTGGCCGCGGGCGGCGTCGAGGTGGCGCCCTTCATCGGGAACCGGGCGCCATGAGCCCGCGCCTGCGCAGGTGCGGGGACAGCGCCGTCCTGGTCGAGCTGGACGGGGTCGAGGAGGTCCTGGCCCTGTACGAGGCACTCGCCGCCGACCCGCCGCCCGGGGTGACCGACCTGCTCCCGGCGGCCGGGACGCTGCTGGTCCGCTTCGACGGGCCCCGGCGCCGCGAACCGGTCGAGTCGGCGATCCTGCGTGCCCGTCCGGCCGCCGGCCGGCGCGCGACGAGCGGGGAGGTGACCGTCCCGGTCGTCTACGACGGCGCCGACCTCGCCGACGTGGCGGCCCTGACCGGGCTCTCGGAACGCGAGGTGGTCCAGGCGCACACCGGGACGCCGTGGACGGTGGCCTTCTCCGGCTTCACCCCCGGCTTCGGGTACCTGGTCGGCGGCGACCCGCGGCTGCGGGTGCCGCGCCGCACCGAGTCGCGGGTGCGGGTCCCCGCCGGGGCGGTGGCGCTGGCGGCCGGGTACAGCGCGGTCTACCCGCGCGAGTCGCCCGGCGGCTGGCGGCTCATCGGCCGCACGCCGCTCTCCGTGTGGGACCTCGCCGCCGACCCGCCCGCCCTCCTGCGCCCCGGCATGCGCGTGCGCTTCACCGAGACCACGCCCGGGACCGCGACCGGGACCATGCCCGGGACCGCGACCGGGACCATGCCCGAGACCGCGACCGGGACCATGCCCGAGACCGCGACCGAGATACAGACCGAGGTCGCCCCCGGCCGCGGGGAGGTCCGTCATGGGTGAGGCGGAGCGGCCGGGCTGGCTGGAGGTGCTGGCCACCGGGCCGCTCACGACCGTGCAGGATCTCGGGCGTCCGGGCCGCGGCGACCTCGGCGTGGGACGGTCCGGCGCGGCCGACCGGGCGGCGCTGCGCCTGGCGAACCGTCTGCTGGCCAACCCCGAGGGCGCCGCCGCGCTGGAGGTCACCCTGGGCGGGCTCCAGGTGCGCGCCCACGGCGACCTGACGATCGCGTTGAGCGGGGCGCCGTGCCCGGCGACCGTCACCGACGCCGCCGGCCGGGCGCGGGGAGCCGGCCACCAGGCCGTCGAACGGCTGCCCGACGGAGCCACGCTACGGCTCGGCGTGCCCCGGCGCGGCCTGCGCACGTACCTGGCGGTGCGGGGCGGGCTGGACGTGCCGGAGGTACTCGGGTCCCGGGCGACCGACATCATGGCCGGGGTCGGCCCCGACCGGCCGGCGCGCGGCTCGGCGCTGCCGGTGGGGCCCCCGCCGGAGAGGTTCCCGATCGTGGACCTCGCCCCGGTGACCCCCCTGTACGCCGGGGAGCCCGTCCTTTCCGTCCTGCCCGGACCCCGGGACGACTGGTTCGCCCCCGGAGCGCTCCAGGCGCTGTGCGCCGAGCCGTACGAGGTGACCGTCGACAGCAACCGGGTCGGCATGCGGCTGCGCGGACCGTGCCTGGAGCGGGTGCGGGAGGGCGAGCTTCCGCCCGAGGGCATGGTGCCGGGCGCGCTGCAGGTGCCGCCTTCGGGGCAGCCGACGCTGTTCCTGGCCGACCACCCCGTCACGGGCGGGTACCCGGTGATCGCGGTGGTCCGCACGTCCGACGTGGACCGCGCGGCGCAGGTCCGCCCCGGCCAGCGCGTCCGGTTCCGCCTGGCGCGCGCGTGACGCACGAGGCCCGCCCATGAGGCACGAGAGCCGCTCATGAAGCGCGAAGCACGCCCATGAAGCGCGAGAGCCGCCCATGAGGCACGAAGCCCACCCGTGACAAACGAGAGCCGTCCATGAAGCACGAGGCTCGCCCATGAGGCGCGAGGAAGGAGACGAAGGCATGCTGGATCCCGCTCTGTTGACGCCCCGCGAGGCCCGGTCGCTGTTCCGCGAAGGGCTGGTGACGCCCACGTCCGGCTGGTCGGCCGGCTGGACGCAGGCCAACCTGCTGGCGCTCCCCCGGGACCGCGCGTACGACTTTCTGCTGTTCGCCCAGCGCAACCCGCGCCCGTGCCCCGTGCTGGACGTCACCGAGCCGGGCGAGGTCGCCGCTTCCGTCTTCGACGGCGACCTGCGCACCGACCTGCCCGCCTACCGGGTGTACGAGAACGGCGAGCAGGTCGCCGAGGTGCCGGACGTGACCGCGTACTGGCGCGACGACCTGGTCTGCTTCCTCATCGGCTGCAGCTTCACCTTCGAGGCCGCGCTGCTGGAGGCGGGGGTGCCCGTGCGGCACCTGGAGAGCAGGACGAACGTGCCGATGTACCGCACGAACCGCGACTGCCGGCCCGCGGGCGGGCTGTCCGGGCCCATGGTCGTGTCCATGCGCCCGGTGCCCGCGCACCTGGTCGCGACGGCGGTGCGGGTCACGTCCCGCTACCCGGCCGTGCACGGTGCTCCCGTCCACGTCGGCGACCCCGGCGCGCTGGGCGTGCGCGACCTCGACCGGCCCGACTTCGGCGAGCCGGTCGAGGTGCGGGCGGGAGAGATCCCGGTGTTCTGGGCCTGCGGGGTGACCCCGCAGGCGGCGGTCATGCGCTCGCGCCCGCCGTTCGCCATCGGGCACGCGCCTGGCCACATGGCCATCACCGACGTCAGGGACACCGCCTACCTGGTCCCCTGACCCATGCCGAGCCCGGGCCCCCTGATCGGGTCCGAAGGATTCAACGGCGCGCTAATGCGCTGTCCACGTACCTTCACCGGCTCTGGCGCCGTAGCAGGCGCCGGCATCGCCGTACCACGACCCGCCGACCCGGCGCCGATCACTGCAGCACATGGCCGGGGTGGAGAGCCGCGCCGGTCAACGTCACCGCGCTAGCGGTCATCGAGGGAATCCGGGGAAGCCAGCCCGAAGGACACCGCACAGGAGACCTCCCCGAGCACCTTTGTGGTCACCGCGCTAACGGTCATCGAGAGAGTCCGGGGAGGCCAAGCCGAAGGACACCGCATAGGAGACCTCCCCGAGCACCTTTGTGGTCACCGCGCTAACGGTCATCGAGGGAATCCGGGGAGGCCAGGCCGAAGGAGGCCGCGTAGGTGACCTCGGCGAGCACCTTCTGGCCGTTGGTGTTGGGGTGGAAATAGTCCCACGTGCTGAGGTCCGCGAGCGCGAACGGGTACCCGAAGACGGCCCCACCGTCGTACCGGCAGGCGGGCCGCTCGGCGCACACCGTCGACAGCACCGTGTTGTAGTCGGCGACGCGCTGGCGCACCCGGTCGCGCCGGGCGGCGTCGGCCGCGTCGGTCGAGCGGGGACGGGCGAGCATCGACTGGCAGATGTCCAGTGCGGCCCACGCGGTGCGCGCGGCGAGGTTGCCCTTGCCGACCTCCCACAGCCGCTTAAGGTCCGGCACGCTCGCGACGAAGATCGACGCCTCGGGCAGCCCGGTGGAGAGGGTGTCGATGGTGGCGCGGAACCTCGTCTCGAAGTCGGCCACCGTGGCGCCGGACTTGGCGTCGTTGTGGGCGACCAGGGACGGGTTGGCGGCTCTGAGGCGCAGGTAGTGGCTGTTGACCGAGCTGCTGGACCCGGTGGACCACGACCGGGAGGTGCAGTCCAGGTAGAAGCCGCAGGCGTTGAAGCCGCGCGTGATGGAGTCGCCCATCGAGGCCATCGAACCGGGGACCGGCGGGGCCGCGGCGAGGGCCGGGGACGGGAGCGCCACGGCGAGGGCGGGGAGGAAGACGAACGCTACTGCGGACAGGAGGACGAGGGTGCGGCGGCGGATGTCCAAGCTGGCTCCTGGGGTGATCCCCCGATCGGCTGTTGCTCAGACTGTCGGCCCGTCCCGGCCGGTTGACAACCTCACACCACAAGTTACTGACTTGTTGGTAACATCCGGCCGGCCCGGCCACCGGCCCGCGCCGCTTACCGGACGGGTACGTTCGGACTGGGCCTGATGCGAGGATTGACCGGGTCAGGCGTACCGAAGCGGACCGGGGGTGAGGGGTGTGCGGGCGGATCCAGGTCTCGTCGCCGAGACCCTCGCCGAACTCTCGGCCATCGGTCCGTACTACGCCATCTCCCCCGGCCCTGACTCCGGCTGTGACCGCGACCCCGGCTCTAACCGCGAGCCCGGCTCTGACCGCGAGCCCGGCTCTAACCGCAACCCCGGCTCGGACCGCGGCTCGGGCTCGGGCTCCGGGTCAGGCGTCCGCTTCGACCTCGGCTCCGGCTCCGGCTCCGGCTTCGGGGAGGACGGGGGCTGGCGTCCGCTGAGTGAGCTCGTGACGGACACCGGAGCGCTGCGCGCGAAGATCGAGGATTACCAGCGGCGGCTCGGCGCCGAGGAGATCCGCGTCGCCGCCTCCATCCTGTTCCAGGGGCTCGCGGCACGGCTGTGGTCGCCGATCGTCGGCGCAGTCGCCGCACGCGGCCTGATCCCGGCCGAGGCTCCGTCGGACATCCACTGGCGCCCGGCTCCCACCGGCCCCCTGCCGCTACGCGCCGCCGTCACATCCCACTGGGTCGTCCTGCCGGACGAGGGGGGCTCCTTCAGGGAGGCCCTGCCGGTCGGCGGGGACTCGTCGACGCGAGATGTGCCGGCCGGCGGGACCTTCTCCTGCGGCACCCTCCCCGAAGGCGGGGCCGAGTCGCAGGGCGGCGTCGGGTCGCAGGGCGCTGGCGGACCGGAGGGCGCTGACGGACCGGAGGGCGCTGGCGGACCGGAGGGCGGGGGCAGGTCGCAGGGCGCAGGAGGGGCGGCCGAGGTGGCTTATCGGGTGGTCGTGACCGAGTTGCTGGAACCCCTGCTGGGCGCCGTCCGCGAGATCGCCGGGGTCTCCGTGCCGCTCCTGTGGGGGAACGCCGCCTCTTCGCTCGCCGGGACGTTGCGCACCCTCCCCGTCGCGCGACCGGACCTCGGCCCGCGCGCCGCGCGGTTCGTGCGCGAGGTGCTCGGGCTCGGCGTGCTGGCCGACACCGGGCGCCTCGCCGAGCCCGCGCCCGGCTGGTACTCCTTCGTGCGGGTGAGCTGCTGCCTGTACTACCGCGTCCCCGGCGGCGGGATGTGCGACGACTGCGCCCTGCTCGACCCGGCGGTCCGCGAGGCGCAGTGGGCGCACGCCGCGCGACGGGCGGGAGAAGGGGCCGGGACATGAGACTCCTCCACGACGATCTCGGCCTCGCCGTGCCGGTCCCGGGTCGGGTGCGCCGGGTGGTGTCCCTGGTCCCCTCGCTGACCGAATCGGTCGCGGCGACGGCTCCAGGGCTGCTCGCCGGCGCGACCGACTGGTGCTCGCACCCCGCCGATCTCCAGGTGACCCGGGTGCGCGGCACCAAGAACCCCGACGTGGACGCCATCGTGGCGCTGCGTCCGGACCTGGTCGTGGCGAACGAGGAGGAGAACCGCGTCCCCGACCTGGACGCGCTGCGCGCGGCGGGCGTGCCCGTCTGGGTCACGGTCGTCCGCACGCTCGACGACGCGTTCGCCTCTCTGCGCCGGCTGCTGGTCACCGCCCTTGGGCTGCCCGAGCCCGCCTGGCTCTCCGCCGCCGAACGAGCCTGGAACACCGGCACCGGCACCCGTCCCGGGCCGGATGGTGGCACGGGCGTCGCGGGCTCGACGGGCGCCGCCGGAGAGGTGCGGCGGGCGGTGATCCCGGTGTGGCGGAAACCGTGGATGGTGGTGGGGCGGGACACCTTCGCCGGGGACCTGCTGATGCGCCTGGGCGTGCGCAACATCTACGCCGGTCACGCCGAGCGCTACCCGCGCATCCCCCTTCCCGAGTTGCTGGACGCCCGTCCCGACCTGGTGGTCCTGCCGGACGAGCCGTACCGGTTCACCCCCGGCGACGGGCCGGGCTTCTTCCCCGGCGTCCCCGCCGCGCTGGTCAGCGGCCGGCACCTCACCTGGTACGGCCCGTCGCTGGCCGAGGCCCCCCGCGTGGTCGCCGACGCGCTCGCCGCCGCCCGCGCGGCTCCCCCTCCGGACGAACAACCGCGCTGACCTGCGCAGACGTGCGGCGTGCTCTCGTGGTGGGAGGGCGGGACTGTTCTAATCTGGTCGAATGGTGGCGGCATATCTCGGCGGCCTTCCCGGGCAGGGCTGGACACAGGTCGGGGAGCTCGCCCTGGCGTTCGTCCTGTCGGCGGCCATCGGGGTCGAGCGCGAGATCCGCCAGAAGAGCGCGGGCCTGCGCACGCACATCCTCGTCGGGTTCGCCGCCGCCCTGATCATGCTGGTGTCCAAGTACGGCTTCCAGGACGTCCTCGGGCACAACGTGAATCTGGACCCGTCCCGCGTGGCCGCGCAGATCGTGTCGGGCATCGGCTTCATCGGCGCGGGGCTGATCTTCATCAGGCGGGACGCCGTGCGCGGCCTCACCACGGCCGCGACGATCTGGCTGACCGCCGCCGTCGGCATGGCGTCCGGGGCGGGGCTGTGGCTGCTGGCGATCATCGTCACCATCGGCCATTTCATCGCGGTCTTCGTGCTGGCCCCGGTCTCGGACATGCTGCCCCGTTCCAAGTACGCGCCGTCGCGCGTCCACCTTTCGTACCTGCCGGGCCGCGGGGTGCTGCGGCGGGTGCTGGAGGTGTGCAGCGGTCAGGGGTTCACCATGAGCGAGGTGTCGGTCGACCAGCGCGCCGAGAAGGACCCTCCCGCGGTGACGCTGTGGCTCAGCGTGCACGGACCGGGGCCGGTCGCGGAGCTGACGGCCACGCTGACCGAGATCGACGGCGTCCTCGCCGTCTCCGGCCACGACGCCGACTCGGCCATCCCTTGACCGAGAACGACGGGGTGCTCACCCTCTCCGGCCGCGACGCCGGCTCGCGGCCGTTCCCCGGCCGCGCGGGCCGCCCGTTTTCGGGACCGGCCGTGAGGGCAGGTAGCGGCAATGATCCGTGACCTCGTCAAAGGCGCCGTCAGCGGCACGATCGCGACCGCCGCCCACACTGTCGTCATGATGACCGGGAGCCGGGCCGGGCGGTCGTGGAAGCCGCCGCCCAAGCACATCGTCCGAGCGGTGCTGCCCGGCTCGAAACACCGGCCCAAGCCGGGCGAGAACGTGCTGGCGACGGTCGCGCACGTCGGCTTCGGCGCCACCGCCGGCGGGCTGTTCGCGATCCCGTTCCGGCGGCGCCGTCCCCGCGTGGCGGAGGGCATGGCGTACGGGCTGGCGATCTGGCTGGTCAGCTACCAGGGGTGGGTGCCGGGCCTCGGCGCCATGCCGCCCGCCCACCGCGACCGGCCGGACCGGCAGGCCGTCCTGGCCGCCGCGCACGTGACGTACGGGGCGGCGCTGGTGCTCGCCCTCAACGCGCTCCGCCGTGACGAGGGGAGACCCGCCGAGACGGGCCCCGTCTCCCGCGAACGCCCGCTCACCCCCACCGGCCACTGACCCCTCGGCTCCCGAGGTACGGCCGCATCCGTTTCATGCGGATGTATGGGTTTTGGAGCTTTCTTATATGAGTCCTCCGGACGCTGTACGGCACGGCGCTTCGCACCAGGAGCGCCCGTGTTGAGGAGGACCCATGATGGCTTTCCGCGTCCGCCGCTCACATCGCCTGGCGGTGGCGCTGGCCGGTCTGCTCGCGGCTCCCGTCTGCCTGTTCGGCGCACCGGCGAACGCCGCCCCGGCCGCACCGGCCGACCCCTTGGGCGGCGCGTTCAGCGGCGCGGCGGCGAGGTACGAGGTGCCGCGCGATCTGCTCGTCGCGCTGGCCTACGCAGAGACCCACCTCGACGGGCACGACGGCGCGCCCAGCGCGAGCGGCGGGTACGGCGTGATGCACCTGGTCACCAATCCGACGCGCCACACTTTGGAGCAGGCCGCCGCGCTCACCGGCAGGCCGGTCGCGGCGGTGCGGTCCGACAGCGCGGCCAACATCGCCGGCGGCGCCGCGGTGCTGCGCGCCGAGGCGGACGGGCTGGGCCTGCGCGCCGCCGACCGCCGGGACATCGGCAGGTGGTACTCGGCCGTGGCCAGGTACGGCGGGGCCGCGAACCCCTCCTCCGCCCGGCTCTACGCCGACACCGTGTACGACCTGCTCGGCGCCGGCATCCACACCGTCACGCCCCGCGGCGAGACGGTGGACGTGCAGGCCAGGACCGTGGACCCCGACCGGGGCGCGTACGCCGACGCGCCCGACCTGAACGCTCCGCGTCTCGCGGCCGCCGCGGACTACCCGAGCGCCCACTGGGCGGCGGCCAGTACCAGTAACTACCGGGTCGGCAGCCGGGGCGCGAGCACGATCGACCGCATCGTCATCCACGTGATGCAGGGCTCGTACGCCGGGACGATCTCCTGGTTCCAGAACCCGAGCGCCAAGGTCTCGGCGCACTACCTGGTGCGGTCGTCGGACGGCGACATCACGCAGATGGTCCGCGAGAAGGACGTCGCCTACCACGCGACCGTCTACAACGACCGTTCCGTCGGGATCGAGCACGAGGGGTACGTCAACGACGCGAGCTGGTTCACCGACGCGATGTACCGCTCGTCGGCGGCGCTGACCCGCTACGTCGCCGACAAGTACGGCATCCCGAAGGACCGCACGCACATCATCGGCCACGCCCAGGTCCCCGGGACCGACCACACCGACCCGGGGCCCAACTGGAACTGGACCAAGTACATGCAGTACGTCACCGGGGGCTCAGGCGGCAATCCGTACACCCCGGAGCAGGTGTGCGGCACCGGCTACAGCGTGATCGACTCGGCGGCGCTCGGCACGTCGGGGACGGTGTACCTGCTGTACGACACCTCCAGCGGCCGCAACTGCGTGGCCACGATCAAGAGCACCTCGCTCGGCACGGCCACGGCCACCTCGGCGTACCTGGAGGTGCAGGGATCGACGAGGATCACCGACTCGGGCGACTTCGCCTACTACGCGGGCCCGGTGCGCGCTTCGGCGGCCGACAAGTGCGTGAAGTGGGGCGGCAAAGCCGGTTCGTCCACCTACGACAGCCCCTTCGAACACTGCGGCTGACCGCGCCTGGAACACCGCGGCCGACCGCGCCTGGAACACTGCGGCCGACCGCGCCCGGGCCACGGCCGTCCGAGGCCGCCTTCCTCCGGGAGGGCGGCCTCACCGCTCTCAGGGCTGCTCGCCCAGGCGGCGGCGCAGGTCCTCGCGGCGGGCCTCCAGCGTGTTCATGAGCTGTTCCTGCTCGTCGGCCATGGCGATCAGCATGGAGACCTCGGCCGCGTCGGTCGGGGCCTCGGCACTGCTTCCGACGGTCCCGCGCAGCTCGGCCACGGTCTCGCGGAGCTTCACCAGGTCTTCCTCGACCATGTCGAGCTCTTCCCGTAGCCGGGCCTGGTCACGCTCGGCGGCCATCAGCGCTCCCTTCTTCTCACCAACTCTCACCAACCCCACATACCCATCTGCGGCACGGCAATCCCGGACGGACGTCCGTGCCCGCCCTGGTACGGCGCGCGGACGCGGCACGGCGCCGCAGGTGACGTAAGTGAATGAAATCCCGAAATGGTGGCAGTTGGCGCACTAAGGTGCTGGACGACCTAACTCGCGAGGAGTGGCTATGAGCGATTACGCGGTGACCTTCGACCTGGTAGACGTCGACAAGGACGGGCTCATCTCGGCCGGGGAACTGCTGCGGCTGATGGACGTGCTCGGCCAGCCCGTGTCCCAGGAGGCCGCCGACGCGGCGGTCCAGAAGCTCGACCTGGACGGCGACGGGCGCATCTCGCTGGAGGAGTTCTCCCGCTACCTCGCCGCCACGACCGGCTGACCCGTCCGAACGGTCATCGAAAGCCCGTCAGGTCGCCGCTCTCACCGGAGGGCCTGGCGGGCGCGCAGGTAGATCTCCACGCTCACGCCCCGTAAGAGCCGAAGGGGTGTCGCCGTACGGAGAACGGCGAAAAAGTGGGACCTGAGGATGCTCGTGCCGCCAAGTAGAGGGTGGAAGCACCGAGAATCCGAAAGAGGACCGCACGTGATAGGTGCCCAGGCACTGCTCGAGGGCTCCACTGCCGACGACTCGACCGTGATCGCGCGTTCGCTGGAGCAGCCCGAGATGTTCGCGGTGGTGTTCGACCGGCACGCCGACGAGATGTTCCGGTACGCCGCACGGCGTCTCGGGGCCGAACTGGCGGAGGACGTCGTGGCCGAGACGTTCCTGGTCGCGTTCCGCCAGAGGGCACGATACGACCTCGCGCGTCCCGACGCCCGTCCGTGGCTGTACGGGATCACGACCAACGTGGCCTCGCAGCACCGGCGGGCCGAACGCCGGCGCACGCGCGCCGCCGCGCGGGTCGCCGCGGACCGTCCGGGCACCTTCGACGAGCGCAGCGACGAACGGGTGGCCGCACAGCAGCTCCAGCCGCGGCTGGCGCGGGCGCTGGGCGCGCTGTCGGCCCGCGAGCGCGACCTGCTTCTGCTCGTCGCCTGGGCGGACCTGAGCTACGAGGACGTCGCCGAGGCCCTCGGCATTCCCGCCGGGACCGTGCGCTCCCGGCTGCATCGCGTCCGCGTCAAACTCCGCCGGGCGCTCGGTGGCAGCGACCCCCTCACCTTGGAGCACCAGCATGGCTGACGAGATCCAGTCGTTCAGGGACGGCCGTCCGGACGCCCCGCCGTACCGGCCCGGCGCCCGGGAGGGCGCGCGGCGCCGCCTGCTCGCCCAGGCCGCGAACGGTTCGCGCGCCCGTCCCCGCCTCTTCCGGACGGGCGTTCCCCGGACCGGCTGGCAGGCCGCCGCGGCCTTCGGGGTGACCCTCGCCCTGGTGGGCGGCGTCGGGGTCGCCCTCTCCTCGCGTCCCGCACCCGTCCCGAGGCCGGCCGCCGTCGCCACCGCCGCCTCACCCGAGCCCGCGACCGACGCGGTGTCGCTCGCCCCGTCCGTGGACGGCACGGAGCTGCACCCCCGGCCGGGCCAGTTCGTCCTGGTGGAGTCGGAGACGATGTACACGATGTCCACAGTGTCCACGGTGTCCACGGCCTCCTCCGCCGGGCCGCAGGGCGGGACGCACTACCTGTACCGGACCAAGCGCAAGATCTGGCAGTCGGCCGACGGGACGGCGCGCGGTCTGCTCTCGATCGAGGGGCTGCCGTCCAAGCCGTGGCCCGGCGAGTCGCTCCCCGCGGACGCGAAGGGATGGCCCGGCGAGCAGTGGCACGACATCGCCGGGCACTGTCCGGGCACGCCCGACGACTCCCGCACCGACTACGCCTACGTGAGCACCCTGCCCGCGGACGAGGCCGGCATGCGCGAGCACCTCTACGCGCGTCCCGGAGGGAAGGTGGGCGCCGACGACGAGGCGTTCACGGCGGTGGGCGACCTGGTGCGCGAGAGCTACCTGCCGCGCGCCCAGCGGGAGGCGCTGGTGGCCGCGGCCAAGACGATCGGCGGCGTCGAGGTGGCCGAGGGCGTCGAGGACGCCGCCGGGCGCCGGGGCACCGCGGTCGGCAGGGCGCGCGACGGCGTCCTCACCCAGCTCATCTTCGACCCGGCGACGTCCATGTACCTCGGGGAGCGCGGCACGGTCGTCGACGCCAAGGCCGCGGGCGCGCCGGTGGGCAGCGTCCTGGCCCTGACCGCGCGGCTCAAGACGTCGGTGGTGGACGAGCTGCCGCAGGTCGGCGGCACGGAGCGGGACTCCAGCTGCGAGCAGGGCCCGGGCACCCCGAGCGGGGGCGCGACGCCGGTTCAGACGAGCCCGACCACGAACCCCTCGTCCCGCACGCCGAGGTAGAGGTTCGGCCGGTGGGCCCGCATCCCCCGGTCGATGGGGTCGATGTGCTTGGGCGCGGACCCCAGCGGGAGACGGTAGCCATTCTGCACCCGGTGGAACTCCCAGAGGGGCTCCATCTCGGGGTGCCTGACCCGGAAGCCCGGGTCGGCCGGGAACAGGTCGACCCGGACCATCACCTTGCGCGGCAGCAGGTAGTCGTCCAGCTTGAACCGGCGCTGGACGGTGCGCGAGACGGCGACCCCGGACAGCTCATGCCAGGGGACCGCCCATGACGTGCCGCGCGGGTCGTCCCACCGGATGCCGACCTGCTCGATGACCAGCTTGCGCGGCCGGGTGATCTTGCGCCAGGCGAGCAGCGGGAGCAGCCCGAGGGCGATGAACACCACGCCGAGGACTCCGGCGACGACGGTCGTGGCGGGTCCGCCGTCGACCTGCCCGGTCAGCGCGGACGCCACCGTGACCACGCCGAGCGTCCCGGCGACGACGGCGGCCGCGACGGCCTTGGCCTTGGAACCGGCCCCCACGTCGACCACCACCGGCTCGGCCGCCGCCTGCGGCCGAGCGCCTCCCTGCGGGGACCGCCCCAGCGGCGAGGCGGCCTGCACGAACTGGCCAGGGGGGATCCGCTCCCCCGGTCCCGGATATGCCACAGGGGGATGGTAGAGCGAAACATTAGCGAAATACCGGAATTCGCACTGACACGCCGCAGAAATCCGGAGTTATCGCGCTATGTCATAGTCGGACCCCGCCAGGGAACCGGCGGTCACTCGGTGACGTACACCTGGCTGAAGACCTCGGAGAGCTTCTTGAGGTCCTGAGTGATGCCGACCTCGGGGGCCGCCGGGCTGTACATGGTGGACAGGCGGCGCTGGAGCGGCTGGAGCTTGGTGAGCTGCTCCCAGGCGGGCGTGGAGGCCAGGCCGGATCCCATGACGCGGTAGGTCGCCCCCGAGGTGTCCTGCCAGCGGGTCCACAGGTTGACGGTGGCGGCGCCGTCCTTGAGCGGGGCGGCGATGCGGTCCTGTGCCACGGCGGCGGCCTGCTCGGTGGTCAGCGGCGAGGCGTTCTTGCCGGCGAGCCCGGCGTCCTCGGCGGCGATCTGCGCGAGCGTGTCCCAGGCCAGGGACTTGACCTTGCTCCACTGGTTGCGCTGCGCCTGCTGCGGCGTGATCTTCCAGGTGGCGTACGCCGACGACAGCAGGCCGGAGTCGAGCGCGAGCTGGTCCACCGAGCCGGAGGTCAGCAGCGGCTCGATGTGCTCGGGGGTGAGCAGCGGGTACTTCTTGGTCATCTCGGTGCCGCAGGAGTCGTCGGCGCCGCACCCGAACGCGGGGACCACGGTGTGCACGCCGAGCTTCTTGCCCGGGGCGATCTGGTGCAGGGCCTTGGCGGCGGCGGTGACGAACCCGCTCATCTCCTCGGGCGTCTTGACCGCGCCGTTGTAGCCGAGCTGGGAGGTGAAGCGGATGCCGACGACGCCCGGCTGCGCGGCGAGCGCGCCGACCTTGCGCACCGCCGCGGCGAAGGTCGCGGCGCCGGCCTTGTAGTCGTCCAGCAGCTCGGTGTCGACCCAGACCCGCATGTTGCTCGCCGCGGCGGCGGCGATGGCCTGCCCGGCGGGGGTCTGCGCGGCGGCGGCGATCTCCTGGGGGGTCACCGAGCAGTTCTCGCCGGCGGTCTGACAGGCCGGCGGGGTGCTGTCGTCCTGGTAGTCCTGGGGAGCCGGGTCGCCGTCACCGTGCGCCTGGCCGTCGCCCTCGCCCTCGGCGGAGCACTGCTCGACCGTGCAGTCGATCCAGCCGACCGGGTACTCGGTGGCCTCCTTCAGCTTCGCGCCGTCGTCCTTGGCCCAGAACCGGACGATGTCCAGCGCCTCGCCCGGGTCGGCCATCCAGAAGCACTGAGGGTCGGACTGCGAGCCGCCGTTGGTGACGTTCTTGCAGTCCTCGGCGCCGTCCTCGGAGAACGCCGTGGCGGCCGGGATGCCCACCGCGAGAACGGTGAGGGCGGCGCTGAGGGCGAGGGCTCTCCTGATTCGCATCAAGCGTCTCCTTGGGCGGGGGCGATACGGCCGAGCATCGTGCAAAACGATCGAAACGACTGTATCGGGCACATCTCTACACGACCAGAGGAACCATACGATTGCTCCAGCACCAAGAATCCCGCTGACGCGGCCCACCGTGCCCTCAGCTCGCATGATCCTCCCGCACGACACGCTGGTCCGAACCCGGATTTCACGCACCCGTCCGACCCGCGTCACTCCCCGTTCCGCCACCCCCGCCCGTCCGACACGTCTACGGAGGCGGAAGCCGCCTCACGGCCTCACGCGTTCGGAGAACCCGGTCCAGCGCAGCTCGGACGGAAGGTGGCTCATGTCGTTGAACATCACGATCGCGGGCGGCAGGCCGTCGCGGTAGTCGATGACCGTCAGTGCGGTGTTGGCGCTGTTCAGGCCGAGCCACCGGGACGGCGGCGCGTCCAGCGCGTGCCGCACCAGCCAGGCGATCTGGAAGGCGTGCGTCACCAGGACCTCGTGCATGTCGGCCCCGGCTCCCTCCGAGGCGGGGGCCCGCGCGAACCGGGCGACCAGCGCGTCGGCGAGCCTGCGGCCCGCGGCCACCTCGGCGTCGTCGTAGCCGTCGAAGAAACCGGCCCGGGACGGGGGCATCTCAGCCGCGTCGGGGACATAGGGCACGTGGTCGACGAGTTCGGCGGCCTCGGCCACGGGCACGTCCGGCAGATGCCGGGCGAGTTCGCGCGCGCTCGCCACCGCGCGCGGCAGCGGGGAGTGCCACACGGCGTCGACCGGCACGCCGGCGAGCCGCTCGCCCAGCAGGCCCGCCTGCCGGCGCCCGACGTCGGTCAGCTGCCCGGCCGCGTCGGCCGCGCCGTGGCGTACCAGATAGAGGTGTCGCGTCGTCATGAGCGGTGAGGATACGGGGCGCCCTGTACGGGCCCGTCTCCCTCTCCTTCCGATCGTGGGTGCGCGGCCGGCGATGGTACGGGCGCGGCGACGCGCCACCCTCGGCCCGCCGGCGGCGCACCGCCCGTCAGCCGGTGGCGGTGACGGTGCCGGCGGTGCCGTCGACGGTGAGGACGGTGTCGTCGCGCAGCCTGCTCATCGCGTCCGGGACGCCCAGGACGGCGGGAATGGCCTGCTCGCGAGCGACGATCGCGGCGTGGGAGAGCACGCCTCCGGTCTCGGTGACGACGCCCGCGACGACGCGCAGCAACGGCGTCCACGCGGGGTCGGTGAACGGGCAGACGAGGATGTCGCCCCGGCGCACGCGCCCGAAGTCGCCGGGACCGCGCACGACCCTCGCGGCGCCGGTCACGGTCCCACGGCTGCCCGGAGTTCCCCTGAGCACGGTGTCCCCGGTATCCCCAGCGACCCTCGTGTCCCCGGCGATCCCCGTGTCCCCGGTGTCCGCGGTGTCCGCGGTGTCCGCGGTGTCCGCGGTGCGCGCGCCGTCGTTGGCGTCCTCGGTGTTCCGGGTACCGTCCATGTCCTCGGCTTTCGCGGCGTTCGCGGTGTCCGGGGCGACGGGGGGCACGGCCGGTGGCGGGGCAGGCGGCGGGGGCGCGGCGGTGACCGGCCGTGCCTGCAGGACCCAGAGGCGGCCGTCGGCGATCGCCCACTCGATGTCCTGCGGCCCGCCGAGCACGGCGGCGATCCGCCGTCCCAGCCCGGCCAGCCGCTCGGCGGTCGCGTCGTCGATCGCCTGCTGCTCACGGGCACGGATGGGCACCTCGGAGACCACGAGCCGCGCGCCGTGCCGATCAAGGCGGGTCCGTTTGTCCCCGACGGTGCGCGTGACCGAACCATTGCCGGCGACGCGGTAGGCGTCCGGGGCGACCTGTCCCCCGACGACACTCGGGCCGAGGCCGAAGGACGCCTCGATCAGGGTCGGGTCGTCCGCGTCCGCGGGCGTGAACATGACCCCGGACACCTCGGCGTCCAGGTGGCGTTGGACGATGACCGCCATCGCGAGATCGCCGGCCGGCCGGCCGGAGGCGTCGCGGTAATCGATGGCACGCGGAGAGAACAGCGAGGCCCAGCAGGCACGTACGGCATGGGTGACGCCGGCGGTGCCGCGCACGGCGAGAAAGCTCTCGTGCTGCCCGGCCGCCGACGCCTGGCCGGTGTCCTCGCCCGCCGCCGATGACCTCACCGCCACGGGCCGATCGCCGAGCTCGCGGAGTCCTCGCCCCACCGCCTCGATGACGGCGGCGTGGACCGGACGGGCCTCGATCGCCCGCCGCGTCGCGTCGAGCTCGTCCGGCCGGCCGATGACCCGCACGGTGGCCAAATTGTCCGTCTCGGCCGTGAGCCGCGAGGTGGCGCGATCCGGGTCGCGGGCGGACCGCCCGATGTCCAGGTCGCGGACCGCGGCGCGATAGGCCGCGTACGGGAGGACGAAGCCGTCCGGCACCGGCAGGCCCGCGCGGAGCAGCGTGCCGAGCGCGCCGGCCTTGCCTCCGCAGGTGTCCGCGACGGCCTCCCCGAGGGGTACGATCACCCGTCCACCCTTCAACGTTCTGTTGACAACTTTTCGTTGATTCTGCATCCTGATCCGCATGTCACGCAAGCAGGACATCGCTCACACCGAGCGCGCCGACCACGCCCAGGCCCAGCGCGAGCGCGACGCGCGTGGGCGTCTCCTGACGCTGGGCGCCGATGCGCTCGAGGCCCGCCCGTGGCGCCCCTCACCCGTCCCGCCGTCCGCGGTGGACCTGGTGAACTTCGCCGTCTGGCGCTGGGCGGACCTGACCCCGGAGGACATCCTGGGCGCGCTCGCCCTCATGCCCGCCGCACGCGCCGAGGTCGAAGCGCTCGAAGCCGGCCTGCTGTTCACGGCCCGCGGCGCAGGGCTGACCTGGGCGCAGATGGCACAGGCGATGGGGTTCAACTCCCCGCAGGCATGCCAGCAGCGCTACACCCGGCTGACGACGCGGCGGGAGGCCGGCTCATGACGCGGGACTCCGCGCCCGACCTGCTGGTCCTGCACTCCGTGCGCGTCACCGGGTTCGCCGACACCCCGGTGATCGCTCGTCGGTACGGGCTCGACCCGGCCGAGACCGAAGAGACGCTGCGCGACGCCGAGGCGTACGGATGGGTCCAGCACACCGCATTCGGCGGCACCGCGGGGTGGTCGCTGACCGAGCGGGGCAAGGCCGAGAACGAGCGCCGGCTCGCGGCCGAGCTGGCACATGCCGGCGGCGCCGAGGAGGTCCGTGAGGTCTACCGCGCGTTCCTCCCGCTGAACGCCCTCCTGCTCCAGGCCTGCACCGACTGGCAGCTCCGGCCCACCGCCGGCGACCGGCTCGCCGCCAACGACCACTCCGACCACGCCTGGGACGCCCGGGTCCTGCGGGAGCTCGGCGACATCGGCCGCGCGCTCACGCCGCTGACGGACCGGCTCTCACGCGTCCTGGTCCGCTTCCAGGGCTACGACGAACGGTTCGCAACGGCTCTGGAGCGGGCGCGAGCCGGGGACGCCGCCTGGGTCGACCACACCGACGTCGACTCCTGCCACCGCGTCTGGTTCGAGCTCCACGAGGACCTCATCGCCACCCTCGGCCTCGACCGCCACACCGCCCCCTGAACCTTGCTCAGGTGACTCAGGTGAGGGCTTCGCTCAGCTCGACGGCCGCGGCGACGACGCGCGGGCCGAGGGTGGCGGTGTCCAGGGCGCCGAAGGTCACGATGCCCACCGACGCCTCCAGCCACGGCAACCTCGGCAACGGAGCGGCGACCCCCCGGGCGCCCTCCTGGAGCTGCCCTTCGGTCACCCTGTAGTCGGTACGGCCCTCGCGCAGAGCCACGATCGCCAGCCCGGCGGCGCCGCGCGACAGAGGATGGCGGGCGCCCTCGCGGTAGGCCACGTGCATGTCGGTCCACGTGGGCTCGACCACGGCGATGGCCAGCCCCTCGTCGCCCTCGGCCACGGTGAGGTGGGCGGTGGCCCCGGCGTCCTCGGCGAGCCGGCGCAGCGCCGGGAGGGCCGCCGCTCTGAGCAGGGGCTGGACGGCGCGGGCCAGCGCGAGGACGCCGAATCCGAGATGGGCGCGCCCTTCGGCGTCCCTGCGGGCGAAGCCCTCGTTCTGGAGCGTGGTGAGCAGCCGGTAGACGATCGGACGGCTCAGCCCGAGCTCCTGGGCGAGCTCGGTGGGAGTACGGGCGCGATGGCCGTCGGCGAGCAGCCGCAACAGCCGCAGCCCCCGCTCCAGCGTCTGCGCCGACTCCGGACTCCCCTTGTGATCCACCTTCCCGATTATCCGGTCCTCGCCCCCACCACCGCCCTCCCACCCCGCGCGCCTCGTACCCGCGGGACCCACCCGGTGACCGCTGCCGGCGGTGGAGGCGCCAGGAGACCTCGCGGATATCGCGAAGCCACAGCCGATGTGTCGATGACGGCCCGACCGAAATGAATTCGATGATGCTCTATTCACCAGGTTTCATTCACCAGAAATGCACGCATTGACAGACTCCTGACAGCGGTGCACCATCAAGCTGGAGTCCCAACCCTGAGTGATCACCTTATCCATTATGTGAAAGGACCACGCTCAGTGGATCGCAACGAATTCTCCGGCGCCGAGCCCCCCGCGAAGATGTCCCGTCGTGACATGGTGAATTCCCTAGGCGGTGGAGTTCTGGCCGCGTTCGGGGCCGCACCCTCCCACGTTTCCGCCAACGGCGTGTCGAGTGCCACCGCCGCGGCCGCGGGAGGTCCGGGTGGCCCATCCGAATGCCCCGGACCGCCGTTGCAGATTTCTCCGAGCGAGGTCAGTTCCCGGCTGAGGTCGCTGTACACCACCATGCTCGGGGACAGCCAGCTACAGGCGCGGTTCATTCAGAATCCGTCCAGCGTCCTGGTCCAATACGGCATGGCCTCGTCGCTGACCTACGAGGCGGCCAGCGCCGCGAACCGGCTGTTGTTCTCCATCCTGAGCAACCCCGCCTTCCGGGAGTGGCTGCGCTCCTATGCGGCGCAGCACATCGGCACGAGGGTGGATCCCCGGCAGGCCGCTCAAGATCTCACGGTGGCCATCCGGGACTTCGGAGATCCGAACCTGATCAGCGCGATGGTCGAGTCCGCGACCGTGGGACAGCCCATCCCGGGTGCCGGTTTCGGACCGCTCGCGAACCAGTTGTTCCACAACAATGCGGCCGGAACCACTTTCGTCACCCCGGTGTCGAGCCCGTCGGCCAGTGACCAGAGACTCAATAGCACCTCCAACTTCGACGGCACAGGAGAGAGCCTCGGCGCCCCATCGGTGATCGATCCCGTCCTTCTGCGGACGCTCGCCGAGCAGTTGACGACCCGGGCGCAGCAACTGTCGAGTGCCGGAGCCCTGTCCGATCTCCGCACCCGAATCTTCTGACAGGAGCGCCGGCACTCCCCGCGGCGCGGCTGAGCCGAACCCGATCTGAGTGATCATCCGCTTGCGTGTGGAAGAGGAAATCCAGTGGCTCGCGACGAATCCGACAGCACCCGACTCCCCGAACACGTCTCTCGCCGCAAGGCGATCGCCATGGGCGGTGGGGCCCTGGCCGCCATCGGCGGCGTTTCGGCCGCGTCCGCGCCGGCCGCGGCGGGTGCGGCGGCCGTGACCGACTGCCCCGGCTCGCCGTTGCAGATCTCCGCGAGCGAGGTGTACTCCAACCTCAGGTCGTTGTACTCGACCATGATGACGAACAACTCGATGCAAGCGCAGTTCATCCAGGATCCGTCCGGCGTTCTGGCCCAGTACGGCATGCGGTACACGATGCCGGCCGATGCGACCACGGCCGCGAACCGGCTGCTGTTCTCCATCCTGAGCAACTCCGGCTTCCGGGAGTGGCTGCGGTCCTATGCGGCGCAGCACATGGGCACGAGGGTGCCTCCGTATCAGGCCGCCAACGACATATCGGCGGCCATCCGGCGTTTCGCGGACCCGAACCTGATCACCGCGATGGTCGAGTCCGCGACCGTGGGTCAGCCCATCCCAGGTGGTGGTTTCGGACCGCTCGCCAACCAGTTGATAGTCAACAATGCGGCCGGAAGCGTATTCGTCACCCCGGTGTCGAGCGCCAATGAGGCCAAGAGCTCCCAGAACTTCAGCGGCACAGGGGAGAGCCTCGGCCCCCCGTCCGTGATCAGTTCGGCCCTCCTGCGGCAGCTCGCCGAGCGGTTGACGACGCGGGCACAACAACTGTCGCAGGCCGGAGTGCTGTCCGACCTCCGCCAAGAGATCTGGTGACCTCATGGAGCAGACAGCCGACACCGGCGACGTGACGAACTCCGACGATAACCCGCTCCAACCCGACGAGCAGTCGCTCGTCCGCGGAGTCAAGATCCTGTCGATCATGCCGACCTTCCGCTGCACGGCGGCCTGCACCAGTTGCGGCACCTACAGCAGCCCGGCGGAGCGCACGGTCCTCAACCCGCAGGCCATCCGCGCGGCCATAGCGGAGGCCCACCGGCTGGGCTTCGGGATCGTGGTCTTCACCGGCGGTGAGGCCACGCTCCAGCGACGCGACCTGCTCGACGCCATCGCCTACGCGACGAGCCTCGACCTGCCGACCCGGTTGGTCACCAACGCATACTGGGCACGGAGCCCGCAGAAGGCCGCGCGGGTCCTCGATGAGCTCATGAGCGCCGGCCTCACCGAGATCAACTACAGCACCGGCGACGAGCACATCCGCTTCGTACCGATCGACCGCGTCGCGATCGCGGTCGTCGAGGCGGTGAAGCGCCGGCTGCCCGTGCACGTCATGGTCGAACTGAGAGCAGAGCGTGCGGTGACGCGGGACACCGTCCTCGGCCGCCCCGAACTGCGCGCGCTGTCGGATGCGCAGCGGGACATGGTCAAGGTGGTGGAGAGTCCGTGGATGCCGCTCGATCCGCATCAGGTGGAGCGCTATCCCGATGGCCTCACGACCGATTCGGCCAACATAGCGGAGCGGCCCGGCTGTGACAGCCTGTTGCGCACCTACACCCTGCAGTCCGACGGCAGGGTCGCGGCGTGCTGCGGGCTTGGCATGCGCGCCATCAACGAGCTCAACGTCACCACCATCGACGAGCCCGACTTCCTCGCACGCGCCGTGCAGACCGCGGAGTCCGACGTGCTCAAGCTGTGGATCCACTCTCTCGGCCCCGACCGCGTCCTGCAGTGGGCCGCCGAGAAGGACCCCTCGATCCAGTGGCAGGGCATGTACGCGCATCATTGCCAGTCGTGTCATCGGCTCTACCAGGATCCGAAGGTCCGCGCCGTCATCCAGGAGCACGGCCACGAGATGATCGGGACGGTCGCGCAGACCCTCTGGCTGGACGAGTACCTGGCGCCGGCGGTCATCGACCAGGCGATGCCCCCGAAGGCCGGCCTCGACATGACCAGGTGACCTCACCCTGCCGTCCACCGGCGAACGAGACCGGATTCCGGGGCGCCAGAGGAGGAGCGCGGGCGTGCCCCGGCCTCTGAGCTCCGGTGGCGTGATGCCCTTGCGGTCGCGCCCAGGGGGCGTGCGCTCACCCTGCCGCGTCCGCGGCGATGTCCTCGGCGGCGCGGGCCGGGTCGGCCGCCGCGCACGCCCGCACAGGCAGGCCGTCGGGCCGTTTGACGAGGTACCAGGCTCCGCCGCCGGGTACGTCGACCACGGCGACGGTGGCCGCCAGCCGGCCGCACCCGTACACGTCCATCTCGGGCGGCAGCGGGAAGCCCTTGTCGAACCCCCAGCGCATGGGGAGATGGACGCGCTCGACGTGGCGGCAGCGCAGGCCATGGGACTCCAGGTACTTGGCCAGCTCACGCAGCGCCCGGCGATGCTCCTCGGCCCGCCCCTCCGGCATGCCGTACATCAGCGTGCCCGTCACCCCCGGCTCCCGGCGCGGGGACCGAGCATCCCGCAACGCGGCGTCCACAGCTCGGGCGTCCCCAGCTGCGGCGTCCGGGGGCGAGGGACGGGGCGCCTGCTCTCGGAGTCGCGCATGAGGGCGCAGAGCTCGCCGGGAGTGGCGGCCTCGACCAGCGGCTCCGCGACCTCGGCCGTGCGGGCGATGGCGTAGAAGCGCCGCGAGTAGACCCCGTACATCACCAGCCACCCGGGTTCCAGCAGCCCGAGTTGCCCGGCCCTGGCCTGCTGCTTCTCGTCCCACGCCTTCCGCCCGCCGTCCGGGGCAAGAGGTTCGGGCATGGTCGCGGGCCGCCGGAGGCGGTGCCGGCCGGTGGGGGGACGTCGCGAGAACGGGAGGCGGCCGCGGCCGGGACGGCGGCGCGCATCGAGGAGGGCCATGTCGTACTCCTGATCGACCTGTGGACAACTCGGCGAACTGGCGTTCTGTAATCGACTCGTCATTTAGAGTCATCAGTACGTTCGTACGCGTGCGGAGCCCGGACAAGAGCTGATCGACAGTGCTGATCCACTGACGATCGACCGGCCCTTTGGAAAGGAGAAACGGCATGCCCGCCCCCCGAAAGAGCAGTGACCGTTATCGGTCAATGGCCCACTATTTCGGCGCACTGATTCGCGATCTGCGCGATTCGCACGAGTCACGGGTCGGCGAGCCGCTCACCATGTCCCACCTGGCCGCCCGCACGGGCTACTCGGCGTCGATGATCGGCCAGATCGAACGCGGCGAGACCCTCCCCGAGTCGGGCACGCGCGTGCGCACGCTGGACAACGCGCTACGGGCGGAAGGGCAGCTGATATTGCTGTGGCCAGTGGTACAACGCCTCGGAAACCACCCCATCAACGACCTCGCCGCCGCGACAAATCGCATTACTCGGGGTTACCGTGAAAACGGACCTTGCGCCCTCACCGGAGGAGACGACATGGAACGCCGCTATTTGCTGCAATTGGCGGGCTTGGGAATGCTCGCCCAATCCCCGATCTTCAGCACCGGCGAGCACATCAGGCAGTTGCTCGAACGTTCCCTCGGCGGGCCCGACGGCGGCACCGAAGACCAGTGGGAGGCCATCTGCGCCGACCACATGCATGCCTTGGTCAATCGACCGCCCACCGAGGCGCTCGACGACCTGATGGTCGACCTGAGACTGCTCTACCAGCAGATGTCGGTCGCTCCCCCGGAGCAGAGCGCCCGCCTGCAACGCATCGCCGCCTGGATGGCCACCATGCACGCCAACCTGCTTACCCGGCTCGGTGTGTACGGCGAGGCCCGCCGCTGGTGGCGCACCGCCCGCCAAGCCGCCGACGCCTCTCAGGACGTGGACATGCAGGTTTGGGTTCGTGGCACTGAGGCGGTGTTCGGTCTCTACTCACCCCGCTCCCTCGAGACGGTGCTCACCCTTGCCCGTGACGCCCAGACTCTCGCGGCCGGGCGCGTCGCGGCGGGCGCGTTCCAAGCCGTTAGCGCGGAGGCCCAAGCCTTGGCCGTGATGGGCAGACACCAGGAGGCCCGCGAATCCGTCCAGCGGCTGCATGGCCTCGTCGAGCGTTCGACTCCCGATCGCCAATTCAACTGGACAAGCGATCAAGCCTTCTTCGTCTCCTCCTGGGTCCACTCGTTCGAGGGGGCCACCGAGGCGGCGCGGGAAGCGCGCGACAACACGCTCGCGCAGTCACCCTGCTACCAGAACGCCACGAACGTCCGACTGCATGAGGCGATCAGCGTCGCGAGCAGCGGCGGACACAACGAAGCACTTCAGCTCGTCACAAAGGTGCTCTCCGAACTGGACCCCGCCTACCGCACCCGCATGATGGCCCATACCGCCCGCAGAGTGCTCGACACCGTCCCTCCGGACAAGCGGGCAGCCCTCCCCGCCCTCCCCGACTACCGCGCCGCCCTCAACGCCCCCACCTCCACGTGAGCGTCAGACGGCAGGTCATCACCAATAAGGGGTGGCGTTGCCCGCACCTTCCGGGACCACCGCCAGATGCATCACGACCTGCGCCGATGTGATGTGGACGAACGTGGCAACAGCGGTCGGCGTGGCGCGCGGTCCGAAGCGCCGGTCGGCGGCTCATGTCTCATCGACCATGCACAGGCATGGGCATCGGCTCCAACCTGTCGACTGATTCCATTTGGTGGCTGTCCCGGGTGCGATGTATCTCCTCGGGAGATCCGGTCCGGTCCACCGCGATCATGCCGACGCCGTATGTGGCGATCGTCATCGCGATCCAACAAACTCGTGCTGTCGCCGAGGTGAAGTCCAGATCGCCGATCATCGGTAGGGCCGCCAGGAACATGATTCCCAGGAGCAGCCAGCCGGCCGCTTCGGCGTGGCGATCTCGCGCGAAGTGGAGAACCGCGACAGCCGTGGTGAGCCAGGTCAACCCGGCCAGGATGAGGGGAATCAGCCAGCCCTGCGTCAGGGTGAACACCCGGCGCCAGACGATGGAGTGCTGTGCGGACGTCTCATCGACGAGGCCGGCGATGACCAGCACGATCAACAACCAGGCATTGACGGCGAGCAGGACCAGCACCGTCTTGAAGGAAAAGGGGCCGACCAGATCGGCCGACCGCTGCAGCATCGTGGGAGGTGGTGTCAGGCGTGGCTGAGGTGAGGGCGGCAAGCACTGCCGCGCAGCCCAATGCCAGATCTCCCCTACTGGACACGTCGCAGGCTGAGGCGGACGCGGGATCGCGAAACTCGGTCGCGGAGTGACTGTGACCCACGGACTCGGTAACGGCGACATCACCGTGCCTCCCGCCTGGAGCGCTATGACACCAGGCTATGCAACCCGCTCCGGTTCTGTGCGGCCAACGATGGGCGAGCGGCCGTCGTTCAGTTGCTGTAGATGCGGGCCGGGGCGAGCAGGACGACGGTGCGGCGTTGTTCGGCCATGACGCGGTCGTACTCGTCCCAGTCCTCGTGGGTGCCGCCCGCGGCGGTGAACACCTCGCGCCGCAGCAGTCGCAGCCTCTCGTCGTCGACGCCCTCGACCAGGTCGTCCGGCCCGATGAGCTCGGCCGTGCCCTCGATGGTGGCCCAGGTCCAGCCTGACCGCGCCGTCACGGTCACCTGGGGGCGCGCCCGCAGGTTGGCCAGTTTGACCTTCCCGTAGGTGACGAACCCGAGCACCGGAGCGCCGGTGAGCGGGTGGGGCAGCGCGCCCGCGTTGACCAGCGACGCCTGAATCGTGTCGTCCGCCCGCAGCGTCGAGACGACGACCAGGCCCTGCTCCTTCGCCGCCAGCGCGGCGAACTCGTCCAAGGTTGTCATACCCACCATCCTGACCCCCGCCGGCCACAGTGCGGGGCCATGGCGGCGCCGACACCCCGACGGCCTCGCCCGGCCGAGCGCGCGTGATCTACCGGTGTCCGGGTCGCCACGGCAGGAGGCACAGCCAGACATTGGATGTCTGCGGCTTGGCATGCGGCGTATCGGTGGAGTTTTAGCGTTAATTAGTACAACTGTTGACCCATACATCGAATGTTTGTAGCTTGGTGATCACTCCCCAGAACAGTGCTTCGTGATGCCGCCGGTTCCGCTGAGCTCGCCTTCCTCACCGAGGTCGAGCTCGTCTCCGCATGCGTGCGGCGCCGGCCGCTCGCAAGGCCGCAGGCGCTTGGAGAAGCGAGATGGCAGATCTGACGCGTAGGCAACTGATGAAGTTCGGAGCGGCCGGAGCAGGAGCTCTGCTGTTGCCGATGCAATGGACGGCGGCGGCCCGGGCCGCCTCGGTGGCGCCACCCGAGGTGCGCGCCGCTGACGACCTGGCGCTGTGGTACGACGAGGCCGCCGGCACGGACTGGCTGCGCGCGCTTCCGATCGGCAACGGACGTCTCGGCGCCATGGTGTTCGGCAACGTGGACCAGGAGCGCCTGCAGCTCAACGAGGACACCGTGTGGGCCGGCGGGCCGTACGACCAGAGCAACCCGAAGGGCGCGGCGGCGCTGCCGGAGATCCGGCGGCTGGTCTTCGAGAACCAGTGGGCGCAGGCCCAGAACCTGATCAACCAGACCATGCTCGGCAGCCCCGCGGGCCAGCTGGCCTACCAGCCCGTCGGCAACCTCAGGCTGAGCTTCCCCGGCGGCACCGGCGGGGTCTCGGAGTACAACCGCCAGCTCAACCTCACCTCCGCCACCGCGTCCACGACCTACGTCCAGAACGGGGTGCGGTACCGGCGCGAAGTGCTCGCGAGCGCGCCCGACCAGGTCATCGCCATCCGGCTGACCGCCGACAAGCCCGGCTCCATCACCTTCTCCGCGACCTTCGACAGCCCGCAGCGGACGACGCGCTCGAGCCCGGACGGCACGACGGTCGGCCTTGACGGCATCTCGGGCGACTTCGAGGGCAAGAGCGGCTCGGTCCGGTTCCTGGCGCTGGCCAAGGCCGTCGCCGAGGGCGGCAGCGTGACCAGCTCCGGCGGCACGCTGCAGGTGTCCGCGGCCGACAGCGTGACGGTGCTGATCTCCATCGGCACCAGCTACGTCAACTACAAGGACGTCAGCGGGGACTACCAGGGCATCGCGCGCGAGCACCTCGACGCGGCCCAGGGCAAGGACTACGACGCGCTGCGCGCCCGGCACGTGGCCGACTACCGCAAGCTGTTCGGCCGGACGGAGCTCGACCTCGGCCGCACCGCCGCGGCCGACCAGCCGACCGACGTGCGCATCGCGCAGTACGCCTCCGCCGACGACCCGCAGTTCTCCGCGCTGCTGTTCCAGTTCGGCCGGTACCTGCTGATCAGCTCCTCGCGCCCGGGCACCCAGCCGGCCAACCTGCAGGGCATCTGGAACGACCAGATGGCCCCGCCGTGGGACTCGAAGTACACCATCAACGCCAACCTGCCGATGAACTACTGGCCCGCCGACACCACCAACCTGTCGGAGTGCTACGAGCCGGTGTTCGGCATGGTCAAGGACCTCGCGGTGACCGGCGCCCGCACCGCGCAGGCCCAGTACGGCGCCGGCGGCTGGGTCACCCACCACAACACCGACGGGTGGCGGGCCACGTCGGTCGTCGACGGCGCGTTCTGGGGCATGTGGCAGAGCGGCGGCGCGTGGCTGTCCAGCCTGATCTGGGACCACTACCTGTTCACCGGCGACCTCGGCTTCCTGCGGGAGAACTATCCCGCGATGAAGGGCGCCGCCCAGTTCTTCCTCGACACCCTGGTGGAGGAGCCGACCCTCGGGTGGCTGGTGACCAACCCGTCGAACTCCCCCGAGCTCGGCCACCACCCGGACGCCAGCGTGTGCGCCGGCCCCACCATGGACATGCAGATCCTGCGTGACCTGTTCGACGGCTGCGCCAAGGCGAGCGAGGTCCTCGGCGTCGACGCCGACTTCCGGGCCCAGCTCACGGCCACCCGCAAGCGGCTGGCCCCGATGCAGATCGGCTCGCGCGGCAACATCCAGGAGTGGCTGTACGACTGGGTGGAGACCGAGCGCAACCACCGGCACATCTCCCACCTGTACGGCCTGCACCCCAGCAACCAGATCACCAAGCGGGGCACGCCCGAGCTGTTCACGGCCGCGCGGCGGACGCTGGAGCTGCGCGGCGACGACGGCACCGGCTGGTCGCTCGCCTGGAAGATCAATTACTGGGCGCGGATGGAAGAGGGCACGCGGGCCCACGACCTGGTCCGCTTCCTGGTGACTCCGGCCCGGCTCGCGCCGAACATGTTCGACCTGCACCCTCCCTTCCAGATCGACGGCAACTTCGGCGCCACGTCGGGCATCGCCGAGATGCTGCTGCAGAGCCACACCGGCGAGCTGCACGTGCTGCCGGCGTTGCCGGAGGCCTGGCAGAGCGGGCGGGTCAAGGGGCTGCGCGGCCGCGGCGGCCACACCGTGGGCGCCGCGTGGAGCGACGGGCAGGCCGACGAGTTCACCATCACGCCCGATCGCGACGGCGTCGTCAAGCTGCGCGGCGAGATGTTCGCCGGCCGCTACAAGGTGAGCGACACCCCGCACGGCCCTGCCCACGTCAAGAAGACCGGGGCCGACCTGATCGAGCTCACCGGGAAGGCCGGGCACACCTACCGCGCGTACACCCTGCAGAAGATCAAGCTCGCCGCGCCCGCCGAGGTGAGCTCGGGCCAGGAGGCGAAGGTCGCCGTCACCGTCCGGGCGGTCGAGATGCCGATGGCGCCCAAGGCCACCGTGACCATGGAGGCGCCGGACGGATGGACCGTCACCCCCGCGCAGATCGTGCTTCGGCCGCTGAAGCCGAACTCGGAGACCACCGTCGAGTTCACCCTCACCCCTGCCGCGAACGAGCCGGCGGGCGCGGTGGTGCTGGTCGCCACGGTGAGCGGCCATGACTGGGCCGCGTCCGCGAAGGCCACCGTCCGGGTGTGGGACGGCCGGGAGGCGCCGCTGTCGGAAAGCTTCAGCAACGTCGCCGTCACCGACGACACCAACACCGACCCCGGGAACTTCGACGGCGGCGGCGCCAGCATCTCCGCCCAGGCGCTGGCCCAGGCCGGGGTCACCCCGGGCGGCACGGTCAGCAAGGGCGGGGTGACCTTCACCTGGCCCGACGTCCCGGTGGGCAGCCCGGACAACGCCATCGCCTCGGGGCAGTCCATCAAGGTCACCGGCACCGGCAAGACGCTCGGTTTCCTGCTGACCGGAACCTACGGCGCGGTGTCCGGGCCGGCCACCATCGTCTACAAGGACGGCACCAGGCAGACCTTCACCCTCAGCTCCCCTGACTGGTACGGCGCGCCGAGGCCGGAGGGCGTCGCCGCCGCCGTGGCCGCCTACCAGAACCGGCCGGGAAACCAGCGGGCCAACACCGCCGCGACCATCTACTTCGCGGGCGTGGCGCTGCAGGACAAGGAGGTCTCCCGCGTCGACCTGCCCAACATCAGCTCGCAGGCGGCCTCGGGCGTCGCGACCATGCACATCTTCGCCATGGCGATAGGCGGCTGACGCCGCCGCACCGCCCGGCGCCCTGACCCGGGGCCGCGACACGGCCACAAGCCCGCGTCGCGGTTCCCCGGCAGAGCGCTCAACCGCCGCAGCCCTCAGGGCTGCGGCGGTTCGTGCTTTGAGGCGGCGGTAGGGCGCCCAGCGGGCTCGGGTTCGGCAAGACGGCCCTCGTGAAGCATTTCGGCCTGGCGCGGTAAGTACGAGTGACCGCATACGCCAAGAAAGGCCGGTATGCATGACAATCCCCCGCGAAGCTGTCGAGGTCCATGATGCGACCATCATCGAGAGATCGCTCGATGATCCTGAGATCTTCTCCGTTCTTTTCGACCGGCACGCACCGCTCCTGTACAGGTACGCGGCCAGACGCCTGGGCCCCGGCGAGGCAGAGGACGTCGTGGCCGACACCTTTCTGGCCGCCTTCCAACGCCGGGCCGGCTATGACCGAAGCCGCTGCGACGCCCGGCCGTGGCTGTACGGGATCGCCTCCAATGTGATCGGCAAACGGCGGCGCACGGAGATGGGTCTCTACCGCGCCTACCTCCGCAGCGGCGTGCATCCGGCGGAGTTGTCGGGCCTTCAGGTGGAGGACGGCGTCAACACCCTGGCCGTGAACCAGCCGCTGGCCAGGGCGTTGCTGGGGCTCGCCCAGGCCGATCGCGACGTACTGCTGCTCGTCGCGTGGGCGGACCTGAGCTACCAGGAGGTCGCCGCCGCGCTCGCCATTCCGCCCGGAACCGTCGCCTCGCGCCTCAACCGGGCCCGTCTGCAGATCCGACGCACCTTGAACCCGCAAGGAGAATGACCATGGATGAGCTCAAGGCCATGTGGAGCACCATTCCGCCGGCCACCCCCAAGGACCTCGCCGGAGCGCGGCAGCGGCTGCTCGACGGGATGCGCCCGCGGCAGCGCCTCGTCACCGGTCCCCGGCTGCTGGTCGCGGCCGGTGTCGCGGCGGCGCTCCTCATCACGCCGCTGGTCGGCGGAACGGGGAACCCCGCCTACGCGGTGGCCGAGAACCCGGACGGCACGGTCGCCGTGACCGTCAACGAACTGCGCGACCCCGCCGGGCTGCAGGCCAAGCTGGGCGCGGCCGGCATCACGGCCGATGTGACGTTCCTGGCCGCGGGCACGCACTGCGCGGCTCCTCGTTTCGCCGGCGTGGATGGGACCTACGGCGGGCCGCCCGCCGCGGGAGCGGATGAGTTGCGTTCGATGGTGGAAGGGTCGCGTTCGTACTACGCCGTCCGGGTGACCTCTGTACGAACGATCCGGATCTCTCCCCGCTACATCAGGCCGGGCGAGACCCTCGTGGTGGAGTTCCGCGAGAACCACAGCGCACAAGTGCCCTGGCGGCTCGGCGCCTGGCTGGCTCAGGCGGGCTCCTCCGTCAAGCCGTGCACGCCGGTCGAAGACCCTCATTAGGGCGGCGGTCGCAGGGCCGGGGCGATCCCGGGATCGCCCCCGCCCACTGGTGTCTCCGGGGTCTGGGTGCCGCGGGTGGCCATGTTCTGCCGCCACTGGTCGATGACCTGGCGGAATGCCTCGCTCACGAGGGCGAGGAGTTCGGTGGAGGACTGGAAACGGGCGCCCGCGGGGGTCGCCGCTCCGAGGATCTCGGTCCCGCGGCGCGACGCGGTCGCCAGGGCGTCGTTCATCTCCAGAGACGCGATGAGGGACCGGAGCCAGATCTCGTCGTCGATGACATAGCGTTCGCGCCGCGCGCCGGGAGCCCGCTCCCTCCTGAGCATTCCCTGCTGCTCGAGGAAGGCTATGGCGTGCGAGATCGACGCCGGGCTGACGCGGAGCCGCTGGACCAGGTCGGCGGCGGTGAGAGCTCCGGCGTCGGTGATGTACAGGCAGGCCAGCACCCTGGCCTCCATGCGGGGCAGGCCCTGTTCGACGAGGAGAGCGGTGAAGGACTCCGCGAAGTCCCGCACCGCCTCAGGATCACGCCCATGGCCGCCGTCGGAGATCGGCGGGGCCGCGGGCCGCGCCTGCTTGTGCCGCCGCGCACGGTGCCGGGTGGCCTCGTGCGCCCGGTCCGCCCCGTAGTCGTCGGGTCCGCCGTTGCGGGTGACCTCTCGCATGATGGTCGACGCGGGCCGTCCCAGCCGCCGGCCGATCTCCGCGTATCCGAGCCCCTCGGCCAGGCCCGCGGCGATGTGCCGGCGGTCCTCGGGGGTGAGTCTGCCTCCGGGCATCGGTGCCGGTCTCCCATCTGTCGACGTGCGCGGGCGCTCCGCACGCACACCCGCCGCACAGTATGCGTTCACTCGCCGCCCATTGCAATGCCAGTGCCGGTCGGTCCATTGCGTTCAGCGTCATACTCATTGCAAAGAAGGCATCCACACCCCGGGTTTACAGGCAGAATAAGCCTTCGCCAATCGTTGACGAATATGTGAACGCAATGTAGTGTCGCAGACGTTCAGCGATTGCCGAACGATGGTGAACACCGGCGGATCGAACGCCGCACATGAGGAGATTCACGATGGGAAACGGCAACGGCGGCTTCTCCACCACGGGGCTGCGCAGGCTGCGCGAGGTGCTGGAGCGGCATGTCGACTCCGGGAAGATCCCCGGGCTCGTCGCTCTGGTCGGCCGGGGCGACGAGACGCACGTCGAAGCGATCGGGACGATGCGCCATGACGGCGGCGCGCCGATGCGCCGGGACACGATCTTCCGCATGGCCTCGACGTCCAAGCCGGTCACGGTCGCGGCGACGATGGTGCTGCTCGACGAGTGCAGGCTGCGGCTGGACGACGTGGTGGATCCGTGGCTGCCGGAGCTCGCCGACCGGCGGGTGCTGAAGCAATTGGACGGCCCGCTGGACGACACCGTGCCGGCGCGGCGGCCGATCACCGTCCGCGACCTGCTGACCTCCACGTTCGGCCTCGGCATGGACATGACGTCACTGGGCACTCCCATCATGGGCGCGATCTTCGAGAAAGGGCTCACGCCCGACCTGCCGACGCCGATGCCCGAGCCGGACGAGTGGATGCGCCGCCTCGGCGAGCTGCCGCTGATGCACCAGCCCGGGGAGCGCTGGCAGTACCACATCAGCAATGATCTGCTCGGCGTGCTCGTCGCCAGGGTCACGGGCCGGTCGTTCGAGACGTTCCTGCGCGAACGTGTCTTCGGCCCCCTGGGCATGAAGGACACTGGTTTCCGCGTACCCGACGACCAGATCGACCGGATGCCGACCCTCTACGCCCCCGACCCGCGGAGCGGAGAGTTCACCGTGTGGGACGAGGCCAAGGGAGGACGCTGGAGCCTGCCTCCGGCCTTCCAGGGCGGCGGCGGCGGACTGGTCTCCACCGCCGACGACTACCACGCTTACTTCCGGATGCTGCTCGATCACGGGATGCACGGCGGCGAGCGCATCTTGTCCCGGCCCGCGGTCGAGCTGATGACCACCAACCGCCTCACGCCCGAGCAGCAGGCCGTCCGAAGCGCCATGGCCACCGAGAACGTCCACCTGTCGTTCGGCCAGGGCCAGCACGGCGGCTGGGGCTTCGGGATGGCGGTGCGCACCTACCGCGGCGACTACGCGCCCATCGGCCAGTTCGGCTGGGACGGCGGAAGCGGCACCTCGACCTACGCCGACCCGCGGAACCGGCTCACCGGAATCCTGCTCACCCAGGTCGGAATGTCGGTCCCCGATTCCGCGCGGCTCATCCACGACTTCTGGACCACGGTGTACCAGGCGATCGACGCCTGACCCGGCCCCTGGCCGAACGCGCGATCGCCTGACGATCCCACCGCCGCCTGCGCCCCAGATCACGGCAATGTCCCAGGTGTGGCGGCGTGGGCAGGTTGACATCGTTCCGGGGATGGCGGATCGTCGTACGTATAGAGGACATCGCTGTCCGATATGCGTACGCCAGGAGGGGACGATGCCGTACTACCGCACCGTCGGCGAGGTGCCGCGCAAACGCCACATCCAGTTCCGCAAGCCCGACGGTGGCCTGTACGCCGAAGAGCTGATGGGCGAGGAGGGCTTCTCCTCCGACTCCTCGCTGCTCTACCACCGGCACCTGCCGACCGCGATCGTCAAGGTGGAGGCCGTGCCGGACATGGTGCGCACCGCGCTGTCCCCGAACCTCCCCCTGTCGCCGCGCCACTTCCGCACCCAGGCCCTGCCCACCGGCGGCGACCTGGTCACCTCGCGGCAGCCGCTGGCCGGCAACGCCGACGTCCGCATGTCGTACGCGGCCGCCGACCGGCCCAGCGAGCTGTTCCGCGACTCCAAGGGCGACGAGTGCGTCTACATCGCCGGCGGCCGGGTGCGGTTCGAGTCCACCTACGGGGCGATCGAGGCCGGCGAGGGAGACTACGTCGTGATCCCCACCGGCACCATCCACCGGTGGGTGCCCCTGGACGGCACGACGGTGCGGGCGCTGACCATCGAGGCGTCCGGGCACGTCCGGCCCCCCAAGCGCTACCTGTCGCAGTACGGCCAGTTCCTGGAGCACGCTCCCTACTGCGAGCGCGACCTGCGCGCGCCGTCCGAGCCGCTGACCGTCGAGGACGCCGAGACGCCCGTCCTGGTCAGGACCCGGGGCGGGCTGACCCGGCTGACCTACGCCCACCACCCGTTCGACGTGGTCGGCTGGGACGGTTGCCTGTACCCCTACGCCTTCAACATCGCCGACTTCGAGCCGGTCGTGAAGCGCACCCACGCGCCGCCGCCGGTGCACCAGACCTTCGAGGGCCCCGGTTTCGTCGTGTGCTCGTTCTGCCCGCGCCCGCTGGACTTCCACCCCGAGGCCGTGCCGATCCCCTACAACCACCACAACGTCGACTCCGACGAGTTCATGTTCTACGTCGGCGGCGACTACACCGCCCGCAAGGGGTCGGGCATCGACATCGGCTCCATCTCGCTGCACCCGGCCGGCTTCACCCACGGCCCGCAGCCGGGCGCCGTGGAGGCGGTCGTCGAGGCGGTGCGGCAGGGCCACACCATGACCAGCGAGCTGGCCGTCATGGTCGACACCTTCCGGCCTCTGGACCTCGGCGACGCCGCGCTCGCGTGCGAGGACCCCGGTTACGCCTGGACGTGGGCCCGATGACGGACACGGCGGCGGCGCTCTTCCGCCTCCTGGTCGACGACGCCGGCCTGTACCCGCCCACGTCGCTGCCCATGTCGCGGGCGCTGGCCCGGCACTACGCCGACCAGGACGCGGGCGACCCGATGCTCACCCACCGCCTGCTGTGCCCGGCGAGCCGGCTGGACGAACTGCGCGCGGAACTGACCCGTCCCATACGGCTCGGCATCATCGTGGACACGCCCGAGCCGCCGGACCTGGCCGCCCTGGCGACCGCGGCCCCCGCCCTCACCGTCGACTGGTTCGAGGCGCCGCTGCCCCCGGGCTCCACCCTCGCCGCCGTGGCCTGGCGCCTGCTCACGCAGGCCCCGGGCGGGCCGCGCGATGCGGCGACAGAAGTGGACCCGGCGGTGCGGCTGTTCGTCGAGGTGCCTCCCACCGACCTGCACCAGGCGCCCCCCGGGGTCGGCCTGAAGGTCCGCTGCGGAGGCGCCGCGCCCGAGAACTACCCTTCCACCCACGAGCTGGGGGCCTTCGTCCGCGCCTGCGTCGAGCAGGGCACCCCGTTCAAGGCCACCGCCGGGCTGCACCACGCCGTCCGGCACCCCGACCCGAGCCTCGGGGTTTACCGGCACGGGTTCCTGAACCTCGTGCTCGCCGTGTGCGCGGCCGTCCAGGGACGCGACCCGGTGCCCGTCCTGGAGATCATGGACAAGGCCGAGTTGGTCGAGCTCGTCCGCGCCACCCCCGTGGAGGTGGCGCGGCGCGCCAGGGAGCTGCTGGTCTCCTACGGGTCGTGCAACACCGCCACACCGGCCGAAGACCTGCGCGCGCTCGGGCTCGCCGTCGACCGCGGCCCGGCCGTGACCGCCAGAGAGGACAACGTGACCGCCACCTGGGTGCCCGGCGCCGACGCGACGCCCTACACCGTCGCCAACCTGCCCTACGGGGTGTTCTCCCGTCCCGGCGAGCCGGCCAGGGCCGGCGTGCGCATCGGCGACCACGTCCTCGACCTCGCGCCCGTGCTGCACGACGAGGTGTTCGCCACCGGGAGCCTGAACGCCTTCATGGCCAGGGGACGCACGGCGTGGCAGGACACCCGGCGGCTGCTGCAGCGGCTGCTGTCGGCGGACGCCAAGGAGGCCCCGGCCAACCGGGCGGCGCTCGAACCGCACCTGATCCCGCTGCGCCAGGTGCGGCTCCATCTGCCGGTGGAGATCGGCGACTACGTCGACTTCTACTGCTCGCTGGAGCACGCGACCAACGTCGGCCACATCTTCCGGCCCGGCGGCCAGGCGCTCATGCCCAACTGGCGGCACCTGCCGGTCGGCTACCACGGCCGGTCCGGCACCGTCGTGGTGTCGGGCACGCCGGTCACCCGCCCGCGCGGCCAGCGCGTCGCCACGCCGGACGGCGAGCCCGTCCTCGCGCCCACCGCCAAGCTGGACATCGAGGCCGAGCTGGGATTCGTCGTCGGGACGCCGACGCGGCCGGGCGAGAGCGCGGGCGACTTCGCCGACCACGTGTTCGGCGTGACGCTGCTCAACGACTGGAGCGCCCGCGACATCCAGGCGTGGGAGTACGTCCCGCTCGGGCCGTTCCTCGGCAAGTCGTTCGCCACGTCGGTCTCGGCCTGGGTGACCCCGCTGGAAGCGCTGGAGGCCGCCCGAATCCCCGGCCGCGCGCAGGACCCCGAGCCGCTTCCGTACCTGCGGCGGAGCGAGCCGTGGGGCCTGGACATCAGCATGGAGATCACGCTGAACGGCGAACCGGTGTCGAGCCCGCCGTACCGCGAGATGTACTGGACGCCCGACCAGATGCTCGCCCACCTGACCGTGAACGGCGCGTCCCTGCGCACCGGCGACCTGTACGCGAGCGGCACCGTCTCGGGGGACGAGCCGGCGCGGCGCGGGTCCCTGCTGGAGATCACCTGGAACGGCGCCGAGCCGATCAAGCTGTCCGACGGGCAGTCGCGGTCCTTCCTGGAGGACGGCGACACCGTGACGATCACCGCGACCGCTCCCGGCGCGGGCGGGACGCGCATCGCCCTCGGAGAGGTGACGGGCACGATCCTGCCCGGCCCCGCGTGAGATGACGAGCATGATCCTGTCCGGTCCCGCGTGAGATGACGGGCATGATTCCGCCCGGCCCGCCTGATGGGGAGC
The DNA here is from genome assembly GCF_040607475.1 of Sphaerisporangium sp. NPDC005288. Lineage (NCBI taxonomy): Bacteria > Bacillati > Actinomycetota > Actinomycetes > Streptosporangiales > Streptosporangiaceae > Sphaerisporangium > Sphaerisporangium sp. NPDC005288. Next base: position 165,750 of record NZ_JBEXGT010000012.1, read on the forward strand.
ACCCGCCCCGGAGGAGGTCATCGCGAGCCCTGCCGTGATCCGGGCGCCGTGACTCATTCGTCATGCCGCGCCCGGAAAAACGGAGCTACTGTGGGTTTCAGGAACCACCGGAGCCCGGAACGCGTTCTCATTCATAGGAGGGCCGGGGCTATGGAGTCATGGATCTTCTGGTTGATACTCGCGGCGGCACTGGGGGCGGCCGAGCTGTTCACCCTCACCGCCGCACTCGGCCTGCTGGGCGCCGCGGCCCTGCTGACCGCCGCCGTCGCCGCGATCGGCCTGCCGACCGGCATCCAGCTAGCCGTGTTCATTCTCGGCTCCATATCGGGCCTGGTCGTCCTGCGTCCCATCGCCCAGCGCCACATAAAGCAGCCGCCGGTCCAGCGCTTCGGCGTGTCCGCCCTGGTGGGCAAGGCCGCCTACGTCACCCGCGAGGTCACCGGGATGAACGGGCGGGTGCGCATCGGCGGGGAGGAATGGTCGGCCCGCGCCTATGACGAGACGCTGGTGATCCCGGCGGGCGCGACGGTGGACGTGATCGAAATCGAGGGCGCTACCGCGCTCGTGTATCCCCGGGAGTGAGCATGGACGCCGCATTGATCGCCGGAATTCTGATCGTCCTTCTCGCGGTGTTCACCGTCCTGCGGTCGGTCCGCATCGTCCCGCAGGCCAGGGCGGGGAACGTCGAACGCCTCGGCCGCTACTCGCGCACCCTCGGGCCCGGCCTGAACTTCGTGATCCCCTACATCGACCGGGTCCGGCCGCTCATCGACCTGCGCGAGCAGGTGGTCTCCTTCAAGCCGCAGCCCGTCATCACCGAGGACAACCTCGTGGTCGACATCGACACGGTGCTGTACTTCCAGGTCACCGACCCGCGCGCCGCCGCGTACGAGATCGCCAACTTCATCCAGGGCGTCGAGCAGCTCACCGTCACCACGCTGCGTAACGTCGTCGGCGGCATGGACCTGGAGAAGACCCTCACCTCGCGCGACACCATCAACAGCCAGCTGCGCGGGGTGCTGGACGAGGCCACCGGCAAGTGGGGCATCCGGGTGAACCGGGTGGAGATCAAGGCCATCGACCCGCCCAAGACGATCAAGGAGGCGATGGAGAAGCAGATGCGCGCCGAGCGGGACAAGCGCGCCGCCATCCTGACCGCCGAGGGTCTTCGCCAGTCGCAGATCCTCACCGCCGAGGGCGAGAAGCAGAGCGCGATCCTGCGCGCCGAGGGCGACCGCACCGCGGCGATCCTCAAGGCCGAGGGCCAGTCGCAGGCCATCGACGAGGTGTTCCAGGCCGTCCACCGCAACGACCCCGACCCGCAGCTGCTCGCCTACCAGTACCTTCAGGTGCTCCCACAGCTCGCGCAGGGCCAGGGCAACACCTTCTGGGTGATCCCGAGCGAGGTCACCTCGGCGCTGCAGGGCGTGTCGAAGGCGTTCACCGAGTCGCTGCCGAGGTCCGCGGCGACCCGCGAGGTGACCGAGGGCAAGACCGCCGCCCAGGCCGAGGCCGCGCAGGCGCAGAGGGCCGCCGAGGAGGCCATCGCCGACGCCGAGGAGTCCGGCCCCCGCGGCATCACCGCCGGCGCCTCCTTCCCCGACCCCCTCGCCGCTCCCGCCCCCGCCCACCAGACCGTCCGCCCCAGCCCGAACAGCACTCCCGAATCCTGAGGTCACACCGGGTCAGCCCCTGGGCGGTCCATCTGCGGGGAGCCTGAGACGGCTCCCCTGACCGTCCAGCACCGAACGTCGGCCATCGCACTGACCAGAGACCTCCACCGGACGCGACTTCCCACTCCGGCCACATGCCGAAGATGATCGGCGCCAGGTCGGCCCCCGGGCGGTCCGTCTAAGGAGTGAGCCCGAGACGACTCCCCCGGCCGTCCAGCACCGAACGTCGGCCATTGCACTGACCAGAGACCTCCACCGGACGCGACTTCCCACTCCGGCCATGTGCCGGAGAGGATCGCCGCCGGGTCGGCCCCCGGGCGGTCCGTCTAAGGAGTGAGCCCGAGACGACTCCCCCGGCCGTCCAGCACCGGACGTCGGCCATTGCGGCGACCAGAGACCCCCACCAGGCACGACTTCCCACTCCGACCATGTGCCGAAGATGATCGGCGCCGAGTCGGCCCCTGGAGGGTCCGTCTGGTGGGGTGAGCCTGAGACGGCTCCTCCGACCGTCCAGCACCGAACGTCGGCTATCGCGCTGACCAGAGACCTTCACCGGGCGCGGCTTTCCACTCCGGCCATGTGCTGGAGATGATCGGCGCCGAGTCGGCCCCTGGAGGGTCCGTCTGGTGGGGTGAGCCTGAGACGGCTCCTCCGACCGTCCAGCACCGAACGTCGGCTATCGCGCTGACCAGAGACCTTCACCGGGCGCGGCTTTCCACTCCGGCCATGTGCCGAAGATGATCGGCGCCGGGTCGGCGGGTCGTGGTAGGGCGATATCGGCGCCTGCTACGGCGCCCGGCCCGGTGAACGTCCGCGGACAGCCCACTAGCCGCGGGCGGTGGTGAGGAGTTCGGCGAAGCGGCGGGCGCGGTGGAGTTCGTCCCGTACCGGGTCGAGCACCAGCTCGCGGCCGACCTGGTCGACGCCGCCCCACAGCGCCCGCCGGGCCTTGCGCGCCCGGCGGGCGCCGCCCACGGCCGCCGCCGCGCGCGACAGCAGGGCGATCAGCAACCCGGCGAGCACGCCGCCGACGAGCAGGACGGTCGGCCAGGGGACGGTGTCCAGCGTCGGGGTGGGTACCTCGGGGAACCGCAGGTAGTCCATGACGAACAGCGCGAACAGCCACAGGGCCCCGGCGAGCATGGCGGTGAACACCAGCCACTGCAGCACGCCCACGGCCCGCCACCACCGGGGCCGCCGTCCGGCGCCCATCGAAGTGGTCGCCACCGCGCGGTCCAGGGTCTCGGCCAGGTCGTCCGCCCGTGACCGGGCCGCTCCGCGGACGACCACCGCCCACGGCTCGGGCAGGTCCGCGGAGGCGGCCGAGCCCACGTCCCTGATCGCGGTCTCCATGCGGGACCGCTGCACGCCCGAGGCCGCCGGGATGGACGTGCGCCCGCCGGCGGCGGCCGAGGCCCCGCCCAGGTGCAGGCGGCGCAGGGGGTCGGGCCGCAGCCGGCGCAGCCAGCGGGTGACCGGCCAGCCGGTGGCCGCGACCGACCGGTGCCGGTGGGCCTTGCGGACGGCCTCCACGACGGTGGGAACGCCGGCGGCCTCCGCGAGCGCGGCGGTCAGCGGCCGGGACAGCTCGTCCGGCAGTGCCTTCTCCGCGGCCTCGGCCCGCCGTTCCAGCGCCCGCGACGCCTCGGCCCACGTCTCCGGCTCCCCCGGCGGCGAGGCCGCCTCCGCCGGGACGCCGGCCGTCAGGACGCCGGAGGAGGCGCCGGCGGTCAGGACACCGGAGGAGGAGGCGCCGTCCGTCGGGATGCCGGAGGAGGAGGCGCCGTCCGTCAGGACACCGGAGGAGGAGGCGCCGTCCGTCGGCACGCCGGCGGTCAGGACGCCGGAGGAGGCGGCGGCGAGGACGTCGGCGGCCTGCCGCACGTCGGCCTCCAGGCGCGCGGTCCAGGCGTGCCGGTCGGCCACCCGCCTGGCCAGCGCCGACCGCAGCTCGGCGACGCCCCGGCCCTCCCGGACCGAGGTCGCGACCACCGGGACCCCGGACAGCCCGTCCTCCTCCAGCAGCCGCCGCAGGTCGCGCACGCAGCGCTCGGCCGCGGGCGGGGACAGCCGGTCCACCTGGTTCAGCACGATCAGCATGACGTCGCGGTGCCGCCGCAGCGGGCGCAGGTAGCGCTCGTGGACGGCCGCGTCGGCGTACTTCTGCGGGTCCAGCACCCACACGAGCAGGTCGACCACCGAGACCAGGCGGTCGACCTCCAACCGGTGGGCCGCCTCGATCGAGTCGTGGTCGGGCAGGTCGAGCAGGACGAGCCCGGACAGCGTGCCGTCCATCCCGCCGTCCTCGCCGACCGTGTGGCGGCGCGGGACCTCCAGCCAGTCGAGGAGCGGTCCGGCGCCCTCGGGGTCCCACATCGCGGCCTGCGCGGTGGAGGTGGTCGGCCGGGTCACCCCGACCGTGGCGAGCGAGGTGCCGGAAAGGGCGTTGAAGAGCGAGGACTTGCCGCTTCCCGTGGCTCCGGCGAGGGCGACGACCGTGTGCTCGACCGACAGGCTCCGGCGCGTCCCGGCCCGGGCGACCACGCCGGCGGCCCGCGCGACCGCCGCCGCCTGCAGCCGTCCCTCGGCCAGCTCGGCCGCCTCGGCGAGCGCGGCGAGCCGGTCGTCCAGCGGCACGCTCTTGGGCCGCCTCAGGACCTTCACGACCGGTCCCCCGAGCGCGGCCGGACGGCGGCGCCGGGCGGCGCGTCCCGGACGGGCGGCGCGTCCCGGACGGGCGGGCCCTCGGAACGAGCCGCGTCCTGCCGCACCGAGCCCTCGGAGCCGGCCGCGTCCTGCGCCGAGCCGTCGGAGCGGGTGGCGTCCTGGGGCGTCCCTGGGGCGGGAACGGCCTCCTCGGGCGTCCCGGGAGTACTGGAAGTCCCGGGCGTCCCGGGCGTGCCAGTGAGGGCCGCGTCCTCCGGGGAGCCGGTGGGTCGGGTGGTGACCTCGTCGCGGTGGTCGCGGACGGCCTGGGCGGCGCGGCGCAGGTCGGCCGAGACCTGCTCGGGCAGCTCGACGCCCTCCAGCAGCGAGGTGAACCGCGCGGCGTCCTCCTCCAGCAGCGCGCTCACCCGTTCGCGAAGGTCGTCGCGCGCGGCCTGGGTGAGGGCGCGCACGGCCTGGTCGCCGAACACCGCCTCCAGCAGCTTCTGGCTGAGCACGCTCGTGCCTCCCGCGATGCCGACCTCGATGCCGGTCAGCCCGCCGGTCGAGGCGAAGACCATGAGCATGAGCAGCAGCCCGAGGCCGTTCAGGCTGAACGAGGCGAGCCGCGCGGTGGTGCGCTTCTCGGCCCCCTCCTTGGCGACCAGGTCGAGCACGTACGCCTGCCAGGCCCGTACGGCCGAGGCGGCGCGGTCGGGCAGCGTCGAGGACGCGCGGCCGAGCCGCCCGGCCGTGACCGCGCCGGCGCGCTCGATGACGTCACGGCCCGAGGGCATGCCCGACCACGCCTCCAGCGTGCGTTCGGCGGCGGCGTCGGCGGCGGACCTGATCAGCGACTCGACCCCGGTCTCCAGGGCGACCCGCAGCCGGGTGTCGGGCGGCGGGGTGCCCATGAACGCGGCCACGATGCGCTCGCGCAGCCAGCCGATGCGCGACTCCAGCGAGCGCATCAGGTCGCCGGTGCCGATGAAGTCCTGCCAGCGGGTCAGCACCTCGCCGCGCAGCAGCGAGCCGTCGCGGATGCCGTCGTCGAAGGTGGCCATCGCCGCCCCGTACGCCGACTCCACCGACAGCCGCAGGTCGGCGAGCCCGGCCCGCTGCCGGTCGGCCTGGTCGGCCAGGGCGGGCACCCGGGCGGCGACGCTGTCCAGCGCCCCGGACAGCGTCCTGCGCACGACCTCGGCCCGTGCCTGGGCGTCGGCCGCGATCGCGGCCAGCCAGCCGCGCACCTCCCGGACGGCCTGCTCGGGCAGGCGGGCGTTCTCCTCGGGCAGCGCCACCTCCGGGACGGTGAACAGCGGAGTCCCGCCCAGGCCGTTGGCGTCCAGCAGGCGGGTGAGGTGGGCGGTCACCGGCTCCAGCGCCTCCTGGGGGACGCGGTCCAGGACCACCGCCAGGGCCGTGCTGCGTTCGCGCGCGCTGCGCAGGAAGCCCCACGGGACCTCGTCGGCGTACCGGGCGGCGGTGGTGACGAACAGCCACAGGTCGGCGGCGGCCAGGAGCTGGGCGGCGATCTCGCGGTTGGCGGTGACCACCGAGTCGATGTCGGGGGCGTCGAGCAGCGCCAGCCCGGCCGGCAGGGTGCCGGCGGTGACGATGCGCAGCGTGCCCGGCTCGCCGCGTCCCCGCCCGGTCGTTCTGGCCAGGCCGGGCAGCACGTTCTGCGTGGTGAACCACGCCTCGTCGGCGGGACTGGCGACGAGGGTGGGCGCGAGCGTGGTCGGGCGCAGCACGCCCGGCTCGGTGACGTCGGCGGAGGCGAGGGAGTTGACCAGGGTCGACTTGCCCGCCCCGGTGGAGCCGCCCACCACGGCCAGCAGCGGGGCGTCCATGGCGGCGACGCGCGGGAGCAGGTAGTCGTCGAGCTGGCCTCTCAGCTCCTTGAGGGCACGACGATGCGACGCGACGTCCCCGATCGCGAGGGGGAACAGATCGCGATCGAGCTGACGTCGCAGGGCCGTAAGGGCCGTGAGCAACCCGTTGTTCCCTGCCATACGACCGGTCATGCCCCAGCGGGGACAAGGTATCCCCACCGGCCGCCAACGAGTGAGCACGGCGCGGTGGCCCGCCGCCGGACGTCCGGCCGTCGGTAACAGTCTCACATCCGGCCGGTGTTTCACGTGATGCCGCAGTATTGTGAGAAGAGATTCCCGGTTTGAGGGCGAGCCGAGGCCCCGATACCGGGCAGCCGGAATACCGGGTCGAGCGGCATCCATAGCGTCGGCTCATACCCATTGGTAGCGGCGAGCGCCCACCAAAAGCATGGATTGTCATAATCTGAGATCAAAGCAGGTAATCTGTCCGTCTCAGCTGTTGAGAACATTCTGTTCCGCAGCGGGGGCGCTGCGTTAGCGTCTTCGCGGAAGCAAGACGGTGAGCCCGTTCGCCCCCGGCGACAATTCTTTTCACTTTCTTCCTGGGCGACGAAGACGACGCCCTCCGCGAGGCATTCGGGCGGCCGGGCCGCTGCCTGTGTGCTCCTCAAAACCCATTTGTTTCGGTGAGGTTTCAGGTCGTGGAGCATTTGTCGGTCATTCGCGCGCCGTTGACATTCGGCCAGCTTTCCTTATGGCGATCGATCCAAAGGCTTCCTCCGGAGGCCTGTAATCTGCCGCAGATCTGGACGCTTCCGGACGGCGCGAGCCTGGCTTCGGTCGAGCAGGCGCTGGAGGCGCTGGAGCGACGCCATGAGTCGCTGCGCACCCGCTACGAACCCGCAGGTGAGGGCGACCTGGTCCAGGCCGTCTGGCCGCCCGCGCCGATCCACCTGGACACCATCGACGGAGACGACGACCCCGTCCGCGTGGCGGAGGAGGCGGCCGAACGGGCCGGGGCCGATCCTTTCGACCTTGCGGTGGACCGTTCCTGGCGCGCCCGCGCGGTGACCGTGGAGAAGGTTCCCGTCCGTCTGGTCATCTGCTTCCACCACATCGCCGTGGACGCGTGGGCCATCAACCAGCTCCACCAGGAGTTCCTCGCGCTGCTGGACGGGCTGAGCATCCCCGAGCCGGCGCCCAGCGGCCGGGAGCTCGCCGCCGACCAGTGGTCGCCGGAACGGGAGCGCCGCCGCAGAGCGGCGCGCAAGTTCTGGACGGGCGTCTTCGAGGCGGCCCCGGCGATGGAGCGGGAGCCCGGGACCGACGGGCCCGAGGGCAGGGCGGCGCTGTCCACCCGCTGGGCGCGGCTCGGCTCCAAGGAGGCGGCCGACGCCGCCGGCCGCATCGCCGACCGGCTGACGGTCTCGCTGCCCTCGGTGGTGCTCGCCGCCTTCTGCCTGGCCGTCCACCGCCGCACCGGCCGCGACCGGCTGCTGGTGGCGGTCTACGCCCACAACCGCAGCGACCCCCGCTGGGAGACGCTCGTCGCCGCCCAGAACCAGATCGTCCCCCTGCTGGTCGAACCGAAGGCCGGGGAGGACTTCGACGAGCTGGTGCGCCGGGTCCACTGGGACTCCCTGCGCTCCTACCGGCACAGCGTGTACAACGTGGACGACGTGCTGGAGCTCGGACGCGCCCACGGCTACACCGGCTCGGTGAACGGCACCTTCGAGGGGTCGGTCAGCGGCTTCTTCCGCTACTTCTTCAACTACCTCGGCCGGTACCAGCAGGAGCACACCTCCGTGGACGAGGAGATCCGCACCGGCACCGCCGGCCGCAACATCGGGGCTCCCCTCTACCTCCAGGTGCAGGACGGGGAGGCGCTCACCTGCACCCTGCGCGAGAACTCGGCCGGCACCGGTTTCGACGAGGTCGCCGGACTGCTGCTGCTCCTGCGGGACATCCTGGTCGCCGCCGCCGATCCCGAGTAGGCGGCGCCCCTCCCGCCCACGCAAGGCCGTCCCGCACGTCCGCAGACCGATCGTCGTCCGTCAACCATAGGGAGGGTCGGTGCCCGACCAGATCATCGTCATCCATCGATGGAGCGACCGTTACGCGGACTACGCCTCCTACGCCGACCACGACGCCCTCCACGTCAGTTATGTGACGACCGGCCGTGCCGCCGGGTCACTGCCGGAGGGGGCCGCGGCGGTGCGCATCGTCCGCAGCACGGAGGACGGCAAGGAGGTGCGGGCCGCCGTCGCATCCCTGGTCGAGGAGTTCGGCCGGCCGGCACGGATCATCGCGCTGCACGAGGTCGATCTGGACATCGTGGCCGAACTGCGCGGGGAACTCGGCGTCCCCGGAGAGACCCCGGGCGAGCTCGCCCCCTTCCGCGACAAACTGGTCATGGCGCGGCGTCTGGCCGAGGCCGGCGTCCCCGTGCCGGCCACCGCGCCAGCGCCGGACCGGGCGGCGGTCGCCGCCTTCGCCGCCCTCCACGGCTGGCCGCTGCTGGTCAAGCCGGTACGCGGCACCGCGAGCGCCGGAGTGACCCGCCTCGCCTCCCCCGCGGAACTGGACGCGTACGCCTTCCCGCGCGACATGCCGATGCTGGTGCAGCCCTACCTGCCCCACGACATCCTGCACGTGGACGGCGTGTCCACCGGAACGGGCCTCGGCGCCTGGCGGGCGTCGCGTTACGTCAACACCTGCCTGGAGTTCACCGAAGGGCTGGCCCTCGGCTCGGTGGAGCTGGACGATCCGCCGCTGATCGAGGCGGTGGGCGCGTTCACCGGCCGCGTGGTGCGCGCCCTGTCACCAGACCCGTGGGTGTTCCACCTGGAGCTGTTCCTGTCGGGGACGCCCGAGCGGCCCGAGCTTCAGGTGCTGGAGGTCGGCGCGCGACCCGGCGGCGCGGAGGTGCCGTTCGTCTGGAAAGAGGTGCATGGCGTCGACCTGATGGCGGCCGCCTTCGCCCTCCAGATGGGCGAGCCCCTGCCCGGCGCCTGCCACTCCCTGGGCGGGACGGAACGCGGCGGCTGGCTGCTGGTGCCCACTCCGGTCGCCCGGCCGTGCCGGGTCGTCGCCGCCGGGCCGCGACCGTCCGGCGGTGAGCGGGCCGGCCGGACGGCGGACGGCGAGCACGCGGGCCCCTACGCCGAGCGCGTGCCCGTGGTCGGCCGGACACTGGCCGGCCACGCCGGATACGAGCACTCCGGCGCCCGGTTCCGCTACCGGGGCGCCACCACCGCCGAGGTCGAGGCGGCGATCCGCCGGACGATCAGGGACTTCGACTTCCGCTGCGTCCCGGTCGAGCCGGACGCGCCCGAACGTGTCGTGCTCGTCGGCAGCGGCGGCCGGGCCTACCGGGAGTACGCGTTCGCCGACGCCGCCGCCCGCTGCGAGGTGACGCTGGTCGCCGCCGCCGAACCCACCTGGCAGTCGGGTTACCTCGCCGGTCACCGCACCGTGGCCGACTCCGGAGCGGACGCGCTGACCCGGGCGGTGGGCGAGTGCGTCGCCGGCGCCCCGGGCCCGGCCGGCGTGTTCACCTGGGACGAGGTGCTGCTGGAGGTGACCGCCGCCGCCGCGGCGCGGCTCGGCCTGCCGCACATGTCCCCCTCCGCGGCGCGCAACTGTCGTGACAAGCTCGCCACCCGCCGGCTGCTGCGCGAGGCCGGGCTTCCCGGCGTCCGCTTCGCCCACGTACGGAGCCGGGAGGAGGCGCTGAGGGAGGCGGACGCCATCGGATACCCGGTGGTGGTCAAGCCGCGATCGCTCGCGGGCAGCGTCGGCGTGGTGGTCGCGCACGACGCCGGCGAGCTGACCGAGGTGTACCACCACGCGACCGAGGCGGCCTACCCGGGCCTTGACCCCTTGGACGGCCTGCTGCTGGAGGAGTTCCTGTCCGGGCCGGAGATCAGCGTCGACTCCGTCGTCCACGACGGGGACGCGCGGCCGGTGAACGTGGCCCGCAAGCGGCTCGGCTTCGACCCCTTCTTCGAGGAGGTCGGCCACCTGGTCTCGCCCTGGCGGGCCGAGCCGTGGGCGGACGACCTCATCGACCTGCTGGCCGAGGCGCACCGGGCGCTGGGCGTGCAGACCGGCCTCACGCACGCGGAGGTGCGGCTCACCGCGGCCGGGCCGCGTCTGGTCGAGCTCAACGGGCGCCTCGGCGGCGACTTCATCCCCTACCTCGGCAAGCTGGCGACCGGCGTCGACCTGACCGCCGCGGCGATCGACCTCGCCCTCGGCCTGCGGCCCGAGGCGGGACAGTCCCGCGACATCTGCGCGGAGGTGCGCTTCCTCTACCCGCCCCAGGACGGCGTGGTCGGCTCCCTGGATGTGTCCGGCGCCACGGCCGTTCCGGGCGTGGTGGAGGTGGTCCGGCTCGCGGAGCCGGGCGCGCGACTGCTGCTGCCGCCGCGCGGCGTGGTGCCGCGCCTGGCCGCCGTGATCGTCACCGGGGACACCCCCGAAAACTGCGGGCGGGCGCTGGACCGGGCGTCGGAGCTGGTGCGGGCGGAGATGGAACCGATCGGGGGCGCCTGGTGAGCGGCTTTTCGAACGCGCTGCGGCGCCTGCTCGGCAGCTACATCCTGCCGAGCAGGGACGGCCGCCTCATCGTGGCCGCCGTCGTCGTCTACGCCACCGGCAGCGGCCTCTACCTGGCCGGCGGCACCGTCTTCCTGGTCAAGGCCGTGGGGCTGAGCACCGCGCAGGTCGGCACCGGCCTCACCGTCGCCGGCCTGGCCGGGTTCCTCACCACGGTGCCGGTGAGCATGCTGGCCAGGCGCTTCGGGCCGCTGCAACTGCTGCGCATGGTGCAGGTGTGGCGGGCGGCCTGGCTGGCCGCCCTGGCCTTCGCCGACAACGTCTGGACCTTCACCCTCTTCGCCTCCCTGTTCATGATCTCGCAGGGGCCGGTGCTCCCCATGGTCCAGCTCGTGGTGGGCGCCGTCGCCGGCGAGCGCGACCAGACCAAGTCGCTCGGGGTCATCGGCTCGGTCTCGAACGTCGGCATGTGCCTGGGCGCCCTGGCCGCCGCGCCGTTCCTCAGCCTCGGCGGCGTCTGGATGCTCCGGTCGATCCTGCTGATCGGCGCCCTGTGCTGCGTCGCCTCCGCCGGGCTCTTCGGCCTGCTCCACGTCCGGGTGGCGGCGCCCGCGGACCGGCCCGCCCGCTGGCACAGCGGCCTGCTGCCCGTCCTGCGCGACCGCCGCTACCTCGCGCTGACCACCGTGAACGGCGTGCTGTTCCTGCACACCGTGCTGTTCGGCATCGGCCTGCCGCTCTGGCTGGTGCAGTCGACCGACGCCCCGCCCGGCCTGCTCAGCGGCCTGATCACGGTGAACACGGTGCTGGCGATCACCCTCCAGGTCCACTTCGCCAAGCGGGTCGGCGACTCGCGCGGCGGCACCCGGGCGCTGCGCGGCGCCGGCGTCACGCTGGCGGCCTCCAGCCTGGTCCTGGTCGCCTCGTCGTACGCCCACGCCTGGCTGACGATCACCTTGCTGGTCGTCGCCACCATCTTGCTGACCTGCGGCGAGATGCTCCAGGCGGTCGGCGGCTGGGAGCTGTCCTACCGGCACGCGCCCCCGGACCTGCGCACGGAGTACCTCTCGGTGTTCAGCCTCGGCGGGGCGGCCGTGGGCATCGTCGGCCCGGTGCTCCTGGCCGTCGTGCTCGAACTGCGGACCTCGGGGATGGTCGCCCTGGCCGCGCTGTTCCTGCTCACCGCGGCCGCCGCCACCGTGGTGGGCGCGCGGCTCAGGCACGCGGAGCGCCACGACGCGCTCGAACAGGAACCGGAACCCGATGAGCCCGCCGTGGCGTGACCGCGGCCCCGCCACGGGGCGGGCAGGAAGTCCGCTCGTCCAGCCCGAACGAAAGGCACCGTCATGCACGACCGACTGCTCGAGTTGATCACCGGCGTCGTCGAGGAGCTCAACGAGCGCAGGGGCGAGAAGATCCCGACCGAGAACCTGCCCGGCGTGGTGCTCTACGGCGACGCGGGGGTGTTCGACTCCATGCACCTGGTCAACTTCCTCGCCCGGGTGGAGGAGGAACTGGAGGACGAGTACGACGTGGAGATCTCGCTGACCTCGGAGAAGGCCGTCTCCCGCCGGATGAGCCCGTTCAGCAGCGTCCGGCGGCTGATCGACTTCATCGAGGAGGAGATGCGGCTCGCCGGGGGCGACGCCGGCGAGGCGCCCGGTGCGGACGCCGAGCCGGTGCGGCTGGGCGGCTGAGCCGGTGACCACGACGGACCGGACGGACGGGGCGGGCCGCACCGCATCATGATCATAATGATCACCGGCACCCGGACCGGCATCGGCAAGGCCCTGGCCGAGCACTTCCTCGCCCGCGGCCACCACGTGGTGGGGTGCAGCCGCAGGCCCTCCACCATCGAGCATCCCGGCTACCGCCACCACGAAGTGGACCTCACCGACAGCAGAGGGATCAAGGCGATGTGCCGGGCCGTCCGGGCCGAGCACGGGTACCTCGACGCCGTCGTCAACAACGCCGGGGTCGCCACCATGAACCACTTCATGATGACGCCCGAGGACGTCGCCCGGCGGATCTTCGACGTCAACTTCTTCGCGGTGCTGAACTGCTCCCGCGAGAGCGTCAAGCTGCTCCAGAAGAGCAGCGGCTCCCCGGCCCTCCTCAACGTCTCCACCGTCGCCGTCCCCTGGGCGCTGGCCGGGCAACTGGTCTACTCGGCCAGCAAGAGCGCGGTCGAGCAGCTCACGCGGGTGATGAGCAAAGAGGTCGCCGATCTCGGCATCCGGGTGAACGGCATCGGCCTGCCGCCGGTGCACACCGTCCTCACCCGCACCGTGCCCAGAGAGAAGATCGACGCCCTGATCGGGCGGCAGACGCTGAAACGCATGTGCACGATGGCCGACATCACCGGGCCGGTCGAGTTCCTGATCTCTCCGGAGTCCTCGTTCGTCACGGGCGAGACGCTCTTCCTTGGGGGTGTTCACTGAAATGCGGGACGCGATCCTCGCCCGGTTCGACGAACTCGGCGACCGCACCGCGGTCGTCGACGCCGACGCGGCCTACGGCTACCGCGATCTGGCCGACGAGATCCGGCGGCTGGGAACGTTCCTGGCGGAGCACCGGGTGCCGCCCCACGACGTCGTGGTGCTCAACGGCGACTTCTCCTTCCGCTCGATCGCGGCGCTTCTGGCGCTCTACCTCAACCGGAACGTCCTGGTGCCCGTGGTGAGCCTCACCGACCCGGTGCTCGCCACCGTCACCAGGTCCTGCTCGCCGCGGCACCTGATGCGGGTGGGCGCGGAGGTGGAGATCGAGGCGATCGCCGGGGCGCCCGCCACCGGCGCCTACGACTCTCTGATCGCCGCCGGGGCCTCCGGCCTGGTCCTGCTGAGCAGCGGCAGCACCGGCGAGCCCAAGGCGATCCTGCACGACCTGGACGCGATCATCGCCGAGAAGCTCGGCACCCGGGCGCGGACGGCGGGCCGCCCCGCCAACATCCTGATGTTCCTGCTCTTCGACCACATCGGCGGCCTCAACTCGCTGCTCGGCGCCCTGCGCATGGGCGGGGCCGCCATCGTGCCCCGGCGCCGCACGCCGGAGGAGATCTGCGCGCTCATCGAGAAGCACAAGATCAGGCTGCTGCCCACCAGCCCGACGTTCCTGAATCTGATCCTGATCGGCGGCTACCACCGCGAGTACGACCTCAGCAGCCTGCGCCTGATCACCTACGGCACCGAGCCGATGCCGCAGGAACTGCTCGCGCGGGTCAACGCCGCCTTCCCCGGGGTCAGGCTGCTGCAGACGTTCGGCACCAGCGAGACCGGGATCTCGACGACCACCAGCGAGTCCTCGCGGAGCACCTACTTCCGGATCGACGACGCGAACGTCCAGCACCGCGTCGTCGACGGCGAGCTGCAGCTCAAGAGCCGCACCCAGTTCCTCGGCTACCTCAACTACCCCAGCGACGCGCTCACCGAGGACGGCTGGTTCCGCACCGGCGACCTGGTCGAGCAGAACGCCGACGGCTACATGACCGTCAAGGGCCGCGCCACGGAGGTCATCAACGTCGGCGGCGAGAAGGTGCTGCCGCTGGAGCTGGAGTCGATCCTGCTCGGCAGCCCGCTCATCGACGACTGCGTGGTCTACGGCAGGCCCAACGCCATCACCGGGCAGTCGGTGTGCGCGGACGTCAGGCCGCGCGGCGAGATGACCCGCGCGGAGCTGCGCAGGCACGTCGCCGACTTCCTCACCGGCAAGGTCGACGCCTTCAAGATGCCCACCAAGGTCAACCTGATCGACTCGGTCACCGTGTCCGAGCGGTTCAAGAAGAAGAGGTCGACGCCATGACCGACGCCGCTCTCGTCGTGATCGGGGCGGGGACGTTCGCGGTCGAGGTCACCCGCTACCTCGACGACCTGGTCGCCGCCGGGCACCACGACCACCGCGTGGCACGCTACCTGGCCGTTCCCGGAGAGCCCGTGCACGCGCCCCTGGAACGCTGCGTCCCGTTCGCGGACTTCGAGCCCCACCCCGGCGTCCGCGTCGTGCTCGCCCTCACCGACCCGGCCGAGCGGCGGCGGCTGATCGACGGCCTGGTCGACGACCACGACCTCGACGTGGTCAACGTCGTGCACCCGGCGGCCCGGGTCGACCCCGCGCAACTCCTCGGCCCCGGAAACATCATCGGGCCTGACTGTTACATCGGCGCGGGCGCCGTTCTCGGCGGGTTCAACATCGTCCACTACCACTGCTCCATCGGGCACCACTCGCGCATCGGCTCGAACAACTTCCTCGCGCCCAACTTCCACTGCGGGAGCGGCGTCGAGATCGGTGACGACAACTTCTTCGGCCTGAGCTGCACCGTCGCCCCCGGGGTGGACGCGGGCAGCGGCAGCAGGTTCCAGGCCGGCATCACCCTGTTCGAGGACGCGCCGAGCGGCCACTCCCACCTGGTTCCCAACCGCATCAAGTCGATCAAGACGTCCTGAGGAAGGCAATGATGAAGCGAGCGAAGGTCACCGTGATCGGCGCGGGTCCCGCCGGGTGCGTGGCCGCCCTGACCCTGAACAAGCTCGGCCACGAGGTCGAGGTCTACGAGAAGGGCCACTTCCCCCGATATCGGATCGGCGAGTCGTTCCTGCCCGGAACGCTGTCGATCCTCAACCGGCTGGGCCTGCAGGAGAAGATCGACGCGGCCGGCTTCGTGAAGAAGCCCTCGGCGACCTTCCTGTGGGGCCAGGACCAGGCGCCCTGGACCTTCTCCTTCGCCACCCCCAAGACGGCCCCGTGGGTCTTCGACCACGCCATCCAGGTCAAGCGCGAGGAGTTCGACGCCCTGCTGCTCGACGAGGTCCGCGAGCGCGGCATCTCCGTCTTCGAGGGCGCCGCCGTGAGCGACGTGGACATCTCCGACCCCGGCCGCGTCTCGCTGACGGTACGGCAGGGCGAGGACTCTCGCGTGGTCGAGAGCGACTTCGTCATCGACGCCGGCGGCGCGGGCAGCCCGCTGGCGCGGCAGCTCAAGGTCCGCCGCTACGACGAGTTCTACAAGAACTTCGCGGTGTGGTCCTACTTCAGGTGCAAGCAGCCGTTCGAGGGCGACCTCAAGGGCACCACCTTCTCCATCACCTTCCAGGACGGCTGGGTGTGGATGATCCCCCTCAAGGGCGACCTCTACAGCGTCGGCCTGGTGGTAGACCGCTCCAAGGCGAGCGAGGTCAAGGAGCTGGGCCCCGACCGCTTCTACCGCGAGACCCTGGCCCAGGCCGTCCGGGCCACCGCCATCCTCGGGGACGCCGAGATGGTCGACGAGGTGCGCATCGTCCACGACTGGTCCTACGACTCCGAATGGTTCTCCGGCGGCGCCTACTTCCTGTGCGGCGACGCGGCGTGCTTCACCGACCCGCTGTTCTCCCAGGGCGTCCACCTGGCCACGCAGTCGGCGGTCAGCGCGGCGTCCGCGATCGACCGGATCACGCGGCACGAGGAGGAGCGCGAGGAGGTCCACGCCTGGTACAACCGCAGCTACCGCGAGACCTACGAGCAGTACCACGAGTTCCTCGCCTCGTTCTACACCTTCGCCTCCTTCACCGAGCCGGAGTCGGAGTTCTGGCGCAAGCGCCGGATCAGCGAGTCCGACGACGCCCGGCTGTCCCGCCTGCGCTGGTTCGACCGGCTGGTCCAGGACGACCTCGAGAACCCGACGACGTCGGTGGCCGACTTCCGGGACCGGGCGTCCACGATGATCGCCATCGGCCGGCATCAGCGGAAGGAGCTGAGCGACGAGTTCTCCGAGAACGAGCTCGGCTTCGCCCGGATGCGCTGGATCAGCGGTCTCACCAAGCAGTTGAACCGCATCACGCGGCTGCGGTGGGCCGGCGACGAGGTGCGGCTCAAGCCGTACTACAAGGTCGAGCCGACGAGCTTCCGGCTGGAGCGCAAGCAGGTGCTGGCCAACGAGGACGGCACCGACATGATCAAGTTCCCGGTGGAGGAGGAGCAGCGCGAGATCTTCCAGGGCGTCGTCAAGGAGACGGTGAGCTACAAGACCCTGATCAAGCAGCTCAGCGACTCCGGGGTGCGGGAGGTGAGCTCGCAGATCGTCATCCGGCTGATGGAGGCCGGCCTGCTGTCCGGCTACGACAAGAACGACGAACGCGTCGCCATCCAGGACCGCCTGCGCTTCGACGGCGTCGGCGTCGAGTACGAGGTCTGAGCATGGACGCCACGCGCGGTCCCGCCCTGGTGTACCTGGCCGGAATCGGCAACTCCGGCCCGGGCCACTGGCAGGCCATCTGGCACGCCCGGGTGCCGGGCGGCCTTTGGGTGGAACACTCCTCCTGGGACGCCCCGGTCCGCGACGTGTGGGTGCGCGAGTTCGACCAGGCCCTGCGCGCGGTCGAGGGTCCCGTGATCCTCGTCGCGCACAGCCTC
This sequence comes from Sphaerisporangium sp. NPDC005288, assembly GCF_040607475.1. Taxonomy (NCBI): domain Bacteria; kingdom Bacillati; phylum Actinomycetota; class Actinomycetes; order Streptosporangiales; family Streptosporangiaceae; genus Sphaerisporangium; species Sphaerisporangium sp. NPDC005288. The sequence goes on from NZ_JBEXGT010000012.1 coordinate 182,851, forward strand.
GGCTGCACGCTGGTGACCGAGTGGGCCGCGCAGCACAAGAACGACGACGTGGCCGGCGCCTTCCTGGTCGCCGTGCCCGACGTGCACGGGCCGGACTTCCCCGCGCAGGCGGTGGGCTTCGACGCGCCGAAGCACCGGCGGCTGCCGTTCAGGACGGTCGTGGTCGCCAGCGACGACGACCCGTACGGCTCCCCGGGGCACGCCGCCGAGGTCGCCGCCGCCATCGGCGCGGAGCTGGTGCCCATCGGACGCAAGGGTCATATCAACGCCGACTCCGGCCTCGGCGACTGGCCGGAGGGCTGGGCCCTGCTCACCGGGAGCTTCCCCGGCTTCACCGGGGCGTTCCCCGGCTGACCACGTCCCGAGTACGCCGGGCCGCGGCCGACCACGGCCGGGGCTCGGCGCGCGGTGGGCTTCCCGTCTCTCGCGGGGCTCTCTGCACGGGACGCTGAAGGCGGCCATCGGCGCGGATTCGGCGGCTGGGACCACGCCTACGGCGGAGATCAGACGCCGAAGCGGACGGACCGCCGGACAATCGTGGACGAACGGCTTCAACCTGCCGTCGGGGTGGCGGCCGGGGTGGGCAGGAGGGGGCGGCACTTCTCCAGGGCCTTGGCGACGGCCGGGTCCTTGGTGTCGAATCGGCGCACTCCGCCGCCGGCCGGCAGGTCGGCGCCGTTGTCCTTCATGCAGGACCGGAAGGCCGCGAGCGCCGAGGGGTCGAAGCCGCCGCGCCGGCCGCCCTGACCCGCGCGGCCCTGCGGCATCAGCGAGCGGCACGCCTCGAACGCCTTGCGGATCTGCGGTGACATGGTGCCGAAGCCCCTCGGTCCGCCGCTCGGCCGAGCTGACGGGGAACCGCCCGGCTGAGCCGTGGGTGCGCCGCCAGGGCGGCCTGTGGGCATGTTCACGCCGTTCTTACGCATGCACTCGACGAACGCGGCGGGAGCGCCACCGGTCCGGCCCGGTGCAGGCTGGGCGCCGGTCGTGGCGGAGTCGGAACCACAGCCGGACGCCAGCAGGACGGTGGCCACCGCGGCGACGCCGAGGACATGAGGCAACGCATTCACGAAGTGAACTCCATCGGGGGACCGAGGGACTCTGGCGGTATCCATGGAAGGCCACCAAACTCAGCGCCAGGTACGACAAAGCTGAATTTCCGCTGTCAACCACCGGGCCCCGGCGCGGTCAGGACGGGGTCGCGTCGGTGGGCAGGGCGACGCGGAAGGTGGCGCCGCGGCCGGGGTCGCTGTCGAGGGTGATCACGCCTCCGTGGGCCTGGACCAGGGCGGCCGCGATGGACAGGCCGAGCCCCGTCCCGCCCACCCCATTGCGCGTGCGCGAAGGGTCGGCGCGGTAGAAGCGCTCGAACACCCGCTCGGCGTCCTGGACCGGCAGCCCCGGCCCCTCGTCGGCCACCTCGATGACGACGTGCCCGTCCAGGTTGCCCACGCCGACGCGGAACGCGGTGCCGGCGGGGGTGTGCCGCAGGACGTTGCCGACCAGGTTGGCGACCACCTGGCGCAGCCGCGCCTCGTCGCCGGTCACGGTGACCGTCCCGTCGGAGCCGTCCAGGCGCACCAGGTCGATCTCGCGGTCCGGCGCGAGCGTCTGGGCGTCCAGGACGGCCCCGGCGGCCACGCTGAGCACGTCGACCGGCTGCCGGTCGAGCGGGCGCTGCTGGTCGAGGCGGGCGAGCAGCAGCAGGTCGTCCACGAGGAGGCCCATGCGGGTGGCCTCGTCCTCGATGCGGCGCAGCAGCCTGGCCGCCTCCTCAAGGCTCGGGGCCTCGTGCCGGTAGAGCTCGGCGAAGCCTCTGATGGAGGTCAGCGGGGTTCGCAGCTCGTGGGAGGCGTCGGCGACGAACCTGCGCATGCGGTCCTCCGACCGGCGGGCCTCGAAGGCCGACTTGCGCGCGGCGATCTCGGAGGCCTCGCGGTCGTCGAAGGCGGCCTCGATCTGGGCGAGCATGCCGTTGATGGCCCTGCCGAGCCGTCCCATCTCCGTCCGGCGGTGCCGCGGGGGCAGGCGGCGGGACAGGTCGCCGCCGGCGATGGCGCCGGCGGTCCGCTCGATCTCCCCCAGGGGACGCAGGCTGCGCCGGACCAGCCAGTTGCAGGCCAGGCCCAGGGCCAGCAGCGCGCCGCCGCCGACGCTGGCGACGATGACGGCGAGCCGGGTGACGGTGGCGTCGATGTCGTCCATCCGGACGGCGATCACGCGGATCCGCCGGTCGTCGGCGACCACGATCGCCCGCCAGCGCGTCCCCTCGCCGGACTCCACGGTGAACGGGCGGGGCCGCGCGGAGGCCGCCCCGCCGGCCTGGGCCGGAGACAGCACCGGCGGTGAGGAGCCGGGCGGCTCCTGCAGGGTGCGCTCGACGCCGCCGTCCGGCCGGAGCACGGCCATGTAGAACAGGCCGAACTGCTTGAGCGGGCGGGTCACGTCGCGTACCTGCTGCTGCACCGCCGGGTCGCGCCGCAGCTCCGCGGCCACCCGCAGTTGCTGGTCGACCCGGTCGACGAGGTAGCCGCGCAGGAGCTGGACGGCGGCGCCACCCGTCAGCGCGATGGCGAGGGTGACCAGCGCCAGCGTCCCCGCGACCAGGCGCAGCCACAACGGCGACCGGGCCGCCCACCGTCTCATCGCACGAACCGGGCTGATCGCACGGACCGGGATCATCCTGCGGACCGGGCTGATCGCCCAGACCGGGATCATCCTGCGGAGCGCGCTCGTCGCACGGATCGGGCTCATCCTGCGGGCCGGGCTCATCGTGCGCTCATCCGAGGTGCGGCAGGACGGTCACCGGCGTGGGGCGCGCAGGACGTAGCCCACTCCCCGGAGCGTGTGGATCAGCCGCGGCTCGACGGTGTCGACCTTGCGCCGCAGGTAGGAGACGTAGGACTCCACCACGTTCCGGTCCCCGCCGAAGTCGTAGTTCCAGACGTGGTCGAGGATCTGCGCCTTGGACAGCACCCGCCCGGCGTTGACCATGAAGTAGTGCAGCAGCTTGTACTCGGTCGGCGACAGCTTCACCCGGACGCCCCCGCGCCACACCTGGTGGCCCTCCTCGTCCAGCTCGAGATCGGCCACCTGGAGCCGCGTGGGCAGGTCAAGGTCGCCTCGCGTGCGGCGCAGCACGGCCCGGATCCTGGCCAGCACCTCCTCCAGGCTGAACGGCTTGGTCACGTAGTCGTCGCCGAGCCCGAGCCCGGTCAGCTTGTGCTCGGTCTCGTCCCGCGCGGTGAGGAAGAGAACCGGGGTGCGCCTGCCGCCGGCACGCAGCCGGTTCGCCACGGCGAAGCCGTCCATGTCCGGCAGCATCACGTCCAGAACCACCAGGTCGGGCCGGACGCGGTCGACGAGCTGCACGGCCTCGCGCCCGTCCGCGGCGGTCACGACGTCGAACCCCGCGTAGCGCAGCGTCGCCGACAGCAGCTCGCGGATGTTCGGCTCGTCGTCGACGATGAGCAGCTTGGCCTCACCGGACATGCGGACCTCCCTGCACCGGGAAGGCATCGCGCGCCCAGGAGCCGGGGCGTGCTGGAAAGGCACCCCGTGCGGTGGAGGCGGGGCTCGCCGGGGGGCCGGGGCGTGCTGGGGCGTCCATCAGCCGCGTCCGCGGGGGCCGGCGAAGCCGCCGGCGCCGCCCTGGTTCACCGAGGTGGCGGTGACCGAGCCGTCGCTGCCGCGCTCGCCCTGCACGACGATGGTGCTGCCCGGCTTGAGGTCCTTGACCTTGCCTTCCTTGCTGACCTGCACCTTGGTGCCGTCAGAGGTCCTGACCGTGACGATGCCGCCTCCGGTGGTCTCCAGGTAGATCTTGCCGCCGTCGACGAGCTTGACCGTGCCGACCGTGAGATTGCCGAACGCGCCGCCCGCGCCCCCGGCGCCCGCCTGTCCCTGCCCTCCGTTCCTGCCCTGGCCCTGGCCCGCGCCGGGGAAGCCGAACCTGCCGCCCCCGCCGGCCCGCTGCCCGGCGCCCGCGCCGCCGCCCCCGCCGGCCAGCAGGCCCTGGATCGCGGCCTGCCGGGAGCTCGCCGCGCCCCAGAGCTTCTGGAGCTGGATGCCCACGACCATGCCCGCCACCAGCAGCACGGCCGCGGCGAGGGCCATGGTCAGCGTGGACATCCGGCGCCGCTCGGGGCGGGCCGCGAGTTCGTCGTCCAGGTCGTCCTCGAAGGGCGAGGTCGAAAGCAGCTCGTGCGCCGTCACCGGTTCCTCCGTCGTGTACGGCTTGCGCCTGCTCGTACTCATGATCACTCCTTGTGCGACGGCCCTACGTCACTCGTGCCGCAGCGCTTCGATGGGACGCAGCTTCGCCGCCCGGTTCGCCGGATAGCTGCCGAAGAACAGGCCGATCGCGACCGAGACGCCGAGAGCCAGCACGATCGACGTCGGCACCACGACCGGCCGCACGCCGGCGATGGTGAACCTGGTGCCGATCAGCGCGATGGCCACGCCGAGCAGCCCGCCGATCAGGCTCAGCATCGTGGCCTCGGCGAGGAACTGGCCGAGGATCGCGCCGCGCGGCGCGCCGATGGCCTTGCGGATGCCGATCTCGCGGGTCCGCTCGGTCACGGTCACGAGCATGATGTTGGTGATGCCGATGCCGCCCACCAGCAGGCTGATCGCGGCGACGGCCCCCAGCAGCACGGTGAAGGTGCCGGTCGCGGCGCTGACCGTCTCCTGCAGCGTCGCCTGGTTGAGGATCCGGTAGTCGGCGGTTGCGGTGCCGGTGATGCCGTGCCGCTGGTCGAGGGTCTGGGTGATCTCCGACTGGGCCGCGTCGACCGCCGTCGCGCTCTTGGCCTGGACGATGATCTGGCCGAGCGGCCCGAACCCGGTGAGGCTCTGCTGCACGGCCGGAAGGGGCGCGACCGCGACGTCGTCGGCGTCCTGGAAGCCGGCCGACCCGGCGGTCTTGAGCACGCCCACGACCGTGAACGGCACCCCGCTGATCGTGATCTGCCGGCCGACGGGATCCACGGAGCCGAACAGGTCGTCGGCCACCGTCCGCCCGATGACGATGATCTTGCGGGCGGCCAGCACGTCCTCGTTGAAGAAGTACGACCCCTTGTCCACCGGCTTGTTCGAGGCCTCGAAGTAGCTGGGGTAGGTGCCGACGAGCTGCGCGATCGCGTGGCTCGCCCCCTGGTAGGTCGCCGTCTGCGCCGAGGCCGTGACGACGGGGGACACGCTTTTGACCGACGGGGTGTTCGCCGGGTCGGCCAGCGCCCTGGCATCGTCCAGGGTCAGCTCCTTGGCCTGGGTGCGCGGGCCGGTGGCGGCCTGCTGCTGGTTCCTGCCGCCCCCGCCGCCCAGGCCGAAGAACCCTCCGCCACCCCCGCCGCCACCCCCGCCACGCGCTCCGCCGCCGGTGAACGACTGCATAACGGTGAGGGTGTTGGAGCCCAGTCGCTGGATGTTCTGCTGGATCGCCTGCGAGGAGCCCTCGCCGACGGCGACCAGCATGATGACCGCCGCGACGCCGATCAGGATGCCCAGCGTGGTCAGCGCGCTGCGCATCTTGTTGGCCGTGAGGCCGCGCACGGCGAAGCGCAGGATTTCCAGGGCGTTCATCGGTCCCTCACCACCTGGGAGGACAGCCGGGGCGGCGGTCCGTCGACGGGAGCCTGCCGCCGGTCCTCGACGACCTGGCCGTCCACCAGGCGGACGACCCGCTTGGCGTGCGTGGCCACGTCGTCCTCGTGCGTGATCAGGACGATCGTGCGGCCGGCGTCGCTCAGCCGGTCGAGGATGGCCAGCACGTCGGCCGTGGATTTGGTGTCCAGGTTGCCGGTCGGCTCGTCGGCCAGCAGCAGCGACGGCGCGGTCACCAGGGCGCGGGCGACCGCGACCCGCTGCTGCTGGCCGCCGGACAGCTCGTTCGGCTCGTGCTGGACGCGGTCGGACAGCCCCACCTGGTCCAGCGCCGCGAGGGCCCGCCGCCGGCGCGCGCCCGCGCCGACCCCTCCGTACGCGAGAGGCAGCTCCACGTTGGCCAGCGCGGTCATGCGGGGGATGAGGTTGAACGACTGGAAGACGAAGCCGATCTTCCGGTTGCGCAGGATCGCCAGCTGCCGGTCGTCGAGCGCCCCGACGTCGGTGCCGTCGATGAGGTACGCGCCGGCGCTGGGCACGTCCAGGCAGCCGAGGATGTTCATCAGCGTCGACTTGCCGGAGCCGGAGGCGCCCATGATGGCGACGAAGTCGCCCCGCTCGACCGCGAGCGTGACGCCGCGCAGCGCCTGGACGCCGGTGTCCCCCTCGCCGTAGACCTTCGTGACCCGCCGCACGTCGAGGACGGGCGGGATGCGGCCGCCCGCGTGCTGCACCGGCACGCCGGACCCGTGGCGCGGCACGCCGCCGTCCGGACCACCGGCGCGCGGCGCGGCGCCGTCCCGGCCGCCGCCGGCGCTCTCCCAGGGGGTCACTGGCCTGCTCCGCCGCGGCCGATGCGGACGGCGCCGCCGCCGGGGAAGCCACCGCCGGGGAAGCCGCCCTGCAGGCCGCCCGTGCCGGCCGTCGTGCTCCGCACCACCGCGTCGCCCTCCGACAGGCCGGACCTGATCTCGGTCAGCGTGTCCCCCTTCACCCCGACCTCGACGGTCTTGGCGACCTGCCTGCCGTTGGACAGGACGGTGACGGTGGCCTGGCCGCCCGCCGTCCTGACCGCCGAGGTGGGGACGGTCAGCACGTCGTCCGCCTTGGCGACGATCACCTGGACGCTCGTCGTCTGACCCAGGCGCACGGTCTTCGGCACGTCGGTGAGGGAGATCGTGGCGGCGTACTGGACCACGTTGTTGCTGGTCTGCGCCACCGGGTCGATCACCGTCACCTTGCCGGAGGCCGTGACGCCGGGCAGGGCGTCGAAGGTGACGGTCGCGGTCTGACCGGACTTCAGCTTGGTCACATCCGACTCGGTGAAGTCGCCGACGACCTGGAGCCTCCTGGTGTCGGCGATGTCGATGAAGCCACCGGAGGACCCCGATGACCCGGAGGAGCCGGAGGCGCCCGAACCCGCCGAGGAGCCGCCGGACGATCCGCTCGCTCGCGCGCCCGACCCGGCCGAGGAGCCCGTACCGCCCGAGGAACCCGTGGAGGAGCCGCCCGACCCCGCGGACGAGCCGCCGACGGCGCCGTTGACGGCGGTGATGGTGCCGCCGAACGGCGCCTTGAGCACCGTGCCGTCCAGCGTCCGCTTGGCGTCCCGGTAGGCGTTCCTCGCCTGGATGTACTGCGAGTAGCCCGACGCGGTGGTGGTGTCGCCGTCCTCGGCCGCACTGAGGGAGGCCGCCGCGGCGTCCAGGTCCTCCTCGGCCGCCGTGTCGTCGACCCGGGCGAGGATCTGGCCCTTGGTGACCTTGTCGCCGCTCTCGACGTAGATCTTCTCGACCGTGCCGCTCGTGCCGAAGCTCAGCGACCGGGTGTTCGCGCTCTCCACCGCGCCGGAGGCCGAGACCGAGGACAGAACGGTGCCCCGGGTGACCGGCGTGGTGGAAGGCGCCGCCTCTGCGGAGGAGCCCCCGTTCAGGGAGGCGTACGCGACGCCCGCGCCTCCCAGCAACAGCACCCCGAGGGCGCCGTTCACGATCAGCGCTCTGCGCTTCGTCGACAGCTTCACGACCACTGAGCCTGGACCACGCCGCTGGGGCCAACCTCCGCCGTCCCTGAAGGTTTGCTGAAAGGCCGGGCGTCTCGCGGGCGCCTGAACACCGCCGGGCCACGTCTTGCCTGTCCCTGCGCATCGAAACCGCAGCTCAGGAGGGTCGCATGCGAGGGCGATACACAGGAAACTCTCAGGCCGGGCTGAGCTTGGAGTCACGTCCGGTGACCAGGATTGGCCGCATGAGATCGAGCAATCCGCCAACCGTCGCGCGCGTCGGGGGACTCGCGCTCGCCGGGGTCGTCCTGGCGGCCGCCGGGCTGGTCTACCTGGGCGGCGGCGACGCCCCCACGGCCGCCCGCGTGGAGCTGGCGTCGGCCAGGCGGGGCACGATCGTCAGCGGCGCCTCCGCGGCGGGCAGCACCGTGGACGCCCACATCCGCGACCTGGCCTTCGGCGCGGACGGCACGGTGGAGAAGGTGTACGTCTCGGTCGGGCAGAAGGTGCGCGAGGGGCAGGTGCTCGCGCGCATCGACGACACGATCGCCCAGGAGGACCACACGGCCGCCAAGGCGGCCCTCGCCGCCGCGGAGGAGACCCGCGACAAACTGGAGGAAGCCCAGAACACCCCCACCGGCGCCCGCGACCGAGCCGGCCCCGCCACCCCACCCCCCACCGGCCGCACCCCCACCAGCCGGCCCTCCGGCACCCCCTCAGGACACCCCTCCGGCGCCCCCTCAGGACGGCCCTCCGGCGTCCCCTCAGGACGGCCTTCCCAGCAGCCCTCGGGGAGACCGACCGGACGTCCTTCGGGCACTCCCACCGGACGACCTTCGGGCGCCCCTTCCGCACGACCCTCCGGCACTCCTACCGGGCGGCCCTCCGGAGGACCGACCGGGCGCCCCTCCACGACACCGACCGGACAGCCCTCCGGAGGGCCGTCGGTCTCGCCTACGGGAACGCCGGCGTGTCCGCAGACCAGTGCGAATCCGCGGCCTTCGGGATCAGCGGCCCCCGCCACCCCCTCGCCGAGCGCCGTTCCCAGCGTGGGGTTCACCATCACGCCGAACGCGGTGCGCCTGGCCGCGGCGACCGACGTCGTCCCGCTCTCCTACTCGGACGGCCACGGGTCCACAGGCGGTCCGGGGGCCGGTGCGGCCGGCGGCGAAGGCCCTGTGACCGGCGGCGATCACGCCGACGCCGGGGAGCCGTCCCGTGAACACGATGCCGCCCCCCACCCTGAGCCCACCCCCACCCCCACTCCCACTCCCACACCTAGCCCGACGCCCACCCCGACCTTGACTCCGACTACAACTCCGACTCCGCGACCGTCCAGGACGAGATCGCCACGATCGTCCAAGCCGGCCACCCCTCGACGGTCCCTCTCCACACCACGGCCGACGGCCTCCGCCGCACGGCCGTCCGCCTCGGACGATGTGAGGGACAGAGGCACCGGTGGCCACAAGGCCGCAGGACGGCACGGTCCGAAGCCGGCCGGAACCCACATCCCCAGACCGACCGGGACCCCCACCCCTGGACCGGCCCGGCCCCACACCTTCGAGCCGGCCAAATCCCCCACCCCCGGACCGGGCGAAGCCCACACCTCCGGACCGGGCGAAGCCCACACCTCCGGACCGGGCGAAGCCCACACCTTCGGACCGGGCGCAGCCCACACCTCCGGACCGGGCGCAGCCCACGGCCCTACGCCGTCCGCGCCTCCCAGGCCCTCCGCGACTCCCACCCCCGTCGCCTCGCCGTCCGGTGTTCCTACGCCCCGGCCCTCGGCCACGGCCACGCCCGACCACACGAGGTCGCACACCCCGAGGCCCGTTCCCACCGTCGTCCCCGTCGACCCGTCGCCGACCGGTTCGGCGCCCGGCCCGCAGGACAGCGGCACGCCGGCCCCGCGTCCCACCCCCACCTGCGGTACGCCGACCGGCCAGGACGGCCGTCCCGACGGGAACCCGCAGGGTCATGACGGGCAGAACGGCCGCGACGGCAACGGCCAGAGCGGACGGAGCGGACGGAGCGGACGGTCCGGCCAGGCCGGTCGGACCGGGCGCGCCGGCCTGGCCGGTCAGAGTGGCCGGGGTGTCCAGGGTGGTGAGAACCGGCAGGGCGGTCAGGCGGTGACCACGGTGACCGAGGCGGAGGCGAACATCGCCAAGGCCGAGACGACCCTGCGGCGGACCGAGGAGGCGCTGGCCGGAGTGACGATCAAGGCGCCCGCCAAGGGCACGATCTTGACGGTCTCCGGCGCGGCCGGCGCGGCGGCCACGGCCGGGTCGCCGTTCATCACGCTCGGCGATCTCGACGAGCTGCAGGTGCAGGCCATGTTCTCCCAGACCGACGTGGTGCGTCTGAAGGTCGGCCAGCCCGCGACCGTGTCCCTGGCCACCCGGCCCGGCGTCGCCTACCGCGGCAAGGTCGCCCACATCGACGTGACCGCGACCGCGACGAACCGGCTCGTCCAGTACGGGGTGGACATCGCCTTCGTCCGCCGGCCCAAGGGACTACTGCTCGGGCAGTCGGCCACCGTCCAGGTGACGCTGGACCAGGCGCGGGACGCGGTGTACGTGCCCGCGCAGGCCGTGCGCACCCGGGCGGACGGCGTCGCGACGGTCCTGGTCCGCGACGGCGGGCGAACCGTCGAGCGCGCGGTCGAGCTCGGCGTGCGGGGCGACCAGTACGTCGAGGTCACCTCCGGCCTGGCGGCAGGCGACCAGGTCGAGCTGCCGGGCACCGTGGGCGGCTTCCCCGCCGACGGATTCCCCGGCTTCCCCTCCCCGATACCGTCCCCCTCACGAACCTCCTGAGGCACCCACCGCCGGGCTCTGCCATGACAAGGCCGGTGGGCCGGGACCCGCAGCGCCGGTCCTACTCCCCTGTCCCATCACCCCTAATGCGGTGAACTCACGTTCACCGGCCGCGGCTCTCCACCCCGGTGCGTGCCGGAAGTAACCGGCACCCGTTCACCAGCCACGGCACTCCACCCCGGTGCATGCCGGAAGTAACCGACGCCCGTTCACCAGCCACGGCACTCCACCCCGGTGCATGCCGGAAGTAACCGGCACCCGTTCACCAGCCACGGCACTCCACCCCGGTGCATGCCGGAAGTAACCGGCACCCGTCCACCGGGCACGGCACTCCACCCCGGTGCATGCCGGAAGTAACCGGCACCCGTCCACCGGGCACGGCACTCCACCCCGGTGCATGCCGGAAGTAACCGGCACC
>NZ_JBEXGT010000013.1:0-15239 GCF_040607475.1 Sphaerisporangium sp. NPDC005288
GCCCGCGGCCCCGGCCGACGAGGACTCGCTGCTCGGCGCGTTCGCCCGGCGGCTGGCCGAGCGCGCGCCCGAGGACCTCATGGTCTTCGACGAGGCCCTGACCGCCTCCGGCGTGCTCGGCGCCCACCTGCCGCCGCGGCTGCCGGGCCACTGGTTCCAGACCCGCGGCGGCTCGCTCGGCGTGGGCATCCCCGGCGCGATCGGGATGAAGATCGCCAACCCCGGCAAGACCGTCGTCGGCTTCACCGGCGACGGCGGGAGCATGTACACCATCCAGGCGCTGGCCACCGCGGTCCGCGAGGGCGCCGGCGCCAAGTTCGTCGTCTGCAACAACCGCGGGTACCGGCTGCTCGACCTCAACATCGAGCAGTACTGGCGCGAGCGGGACATCGCCGCGCACGCCTTCCCGCGCTCCTTCGACCTGGCCCACCCCGAGCTCGGCTTCACCGACATCGCCCGCGGCATGGGCGTGGAGGCGATGCGGGTGGAGAAGCGCTCCCAGGTGGAGGAGGCCGTCGAGCGCATGCTGCTCGACGACCGGCCGTTCCTCATCGACCTCATCACGGAGTGACCGTGGCCGACACCCGCGTCGCCGTCCTGATGGAAAGCGACTACTACGAACCCGAGATCTTCTACTACCAGCGCAGGTTCGCCGAGGAAGGCATCCCGGTCGACTTCATCACCCGCCTGTGGGGCCAGGAGTCAATGACCTTCACCGGGCACGAGTACCGCGCGCCCTTCACGGTCTCCAAGAGCCTGGAGGAGGTCGACCCCTCGGACTACGCGGCGCTCGTCGTGCCCTCGGGCATGGTGTCCGACCGGCTGCGCTACACCGACGACGTGGACCGGCTCGCGCCGGCCACCGAGTTGCTGCGCCGCGCCTTCGAGGACTCCCGCGTCATCAAGGGGATCATCTGCCACGGCATGTGGCTGGCCGCCTCCATCCCCTACGTCGTGCGCGGACGCAAGATCGTCTGCCACAACAACCTGGTCGGTGACGTGCGCAACATGGGCGCGGAGTACGTCGACAAGGACGTGGTGATCGACGGCGACCTCGTCACCGGACGCTCGGGACAGCAGTGCCACCTGTTCGCGAGGACCCTCGTCGACCTGCTCACCCAGAAGGACGAAATCCTATGAACTTCACCTTCTCCGACACGATCGCCGGCCAGGTCAGCGCCTACGACGCGGCCTCCCGCACCGCCACGGTGGTCACCGCCGACGGCCGCGACTTCGCGGTCTCGATGGACGGCGGCCCGAGCGCCGAACTGCTGCACAACCTCGGCGAGCCCTACACCGACGCCTCCGGCCAGCTCGACGCGATGCTCGTGCCCGGGCGCTACCTGTTCGCCTACGGCGTGTTCTACCCGCACGCCGAGGGTGAGATCTTCGACGCCAAGCGCGTCATCTTCCTCGGCCGCCGACCCGGCGAGTTCCGCTTCGAGGAGCAGAACTGGTGGGTCCACCAGATCCAGGAGATCGCCGCGTTCTACCGCAAGGCGCAGTTCGGCGACGGGCCGGTGGACTTCTCCGACTACCGCACGATGATCAGGCTCGGCGGCGAGAAGACCGACAGCCATGTGCAGGAGACCGACACGATCTCGCGCCTGGTCTACGGCATGGCCTCGGCCTACATGCTCACCGGCGACGACGCCTACCTGGAGGTCGCCGAGCGCGGCACCGAATACCTGCGGGCCAACCTGCGCTTCGTCGACGCCGACGAGGACATCGTCTACTGGTACCACGGGCTGAAGATCGAGGGCGACGTGCAGCGCAAGCTGTTCACCTCGGAGTTCTCCGACGACTACGACGCCCTCCCGATGTACGAGCAGATATACGCGCTCGCCGGCCCCGTCCAGACCTACCGGATCACCGGCGACCCGCGCATCAAGAGCGACGCCGAGGCGACGCTGCGGCTGTTCGACCGGTTCTACCTGGACCGGGAGAAGGGCGGCTACTTCTCCCACATCGACCCCATCCTGCTGAGCCCCGACCACGAGTCGCTCGGCGAGAACCGCGCCAGGAAGAACTGGAACTCGGTCGGCGACCACGCCCCCGCCTACCTGATCAACCTGTACCTGGCCACCGGCGACCCCAAGTACGCCGCGTTCCTGGAGTACACCTTCGACACCATCGTCGAGCACTTCCCCGACGACAAGAACAGCCCGTTCGTCCAGGAGCGCTTCCACCGCGACTGGTCGCACGACACCGCGCACGGCTGGCAGCTCAACCGCGCCGTCGTCGGCCACAACCTGAAGATCGCCTGGAACCTCATGCGGATGAACTCGCTGAAGCCCAAGGCGGAGTACGCCGAGCTCGCCACGCACATCGGCGACATCATGCCGCCCATCGGCGCCGACCGGCAGCGCGGCGGCTGGTACGACGTCGTGGAGCGCCTGCGCCGCGAGGGCGAGGACCGCTTCCGGTTCGTCTGGCACGACCGCAAGGCGTGGTGGCAGCAGGAGCAGGCCGTGCTGGCCTACCTCATCCTGTTCGGCGTCACCGGCCAGGACCGCTTCCGCGACGAGGCCCGCGGCGCCGAGTCGTTCTACAACGCCTTCTTCCTCGACCACGACGAGGGCGCGGTCTACTTCAACGTGCTCGCCAGCGGCCTGCCGTACCTGCTCGGCACCGAGCGGCTCAAGGGCAGCCACTCGATGAGCATGTACCACTCCTCCGAGCTGTGCTACCTGGCCGCCGTCTACAACAACCTGCTCATCAGCGGCAAGCCGATGGACCTGTACTTCAAGCCCGACCCCGACGGCTTCGACGACCGGGTCCTGCGCGTCTCGCCGGACCTGCTGCCGCCCGGCTCCATCAGGATCGGCGCGGTCGAGATCGACGGCGAGCCCTACGACGACTACGACGCCGGCGCGCTCACCGTGAACCTCCCCGAGGCCACCGGGCGCGTCAAGGTGAAGGTCACAGTGGAGGCCGTCCGATGACGGCCGGCGTCACCCTCAGCACGGCGGGCGGCCTCACCGTCGCCCGCGTCGAGGGCGAGATCACCAGCGCCACGGCCCCGGCCGTCCAGGAGCGCCTGCTGCCGCTGGCCGGCCGCTCCGGCACGCTGCTCGTCGACTTCTCCGCCGTGACCTACGTCTCCAGCGCCGGACTGCGCATGCTGCTGATCCTGTACCGGCGGGCCCAGCAGGCCGAGGCGCGCGTCGTCATCGGCGGGCTGTCGCCGGAGGTGCGGTTCGTCATGTCGGCCACCGGGTTCCTCGGCTTCTTCGAGGTCGCCGACGACGTCGAGGGCGAGATGGGCCGCCTCGCGGCCGAGATGGGACGCGTGGGACCGTGACCGCCGAGCGCATCGACCTCCCGCGGATCGACGACTTCCCGACCCGGCGGATCGGCGCGTACCGCGTGCGGCAGGGCCGGCCCTTCCCGCACGGCGCCACCCTGGTGCCGGGCGGGGTGAACTTCTCGGTCTTCTCCGACGGCGCCACCGCCATGACGCTGGTGCTGTACCGGCGCGGCGACGCCGAGCCGCTGGAGGAGCTGCCGTTCCCGCCCGAGTACCGCATCGGGAGCGTCTTCACCATGACCGTCTTCGGCCTGGACCTGGAGAGCCTCGAATACGGCTACCGCGCGGAGGGCCCGTTCGACCCGGCGCGCGGCGACCGGTTCGACCCGGGCGCCATCCTGGCCGACCCGCACGCGCTGCTGCTGTCCGGGCGGGACGTGTGGGGCGTCCCGCCCGACTGGAGCAAGCCCTACCAGTACCGGTCCATGATCGCCCAGGAGGACTTCGACTGGGAGGACGACGTGCCGCTGCGCACGCCGAGCGAGGACCTGGTCATCTACGAGACCCACGTCCGCGGCTTCACCCGCCACCCCTCCTCGGGGGTGGCGGCCCCGGGCACCTACGCCGGGCTGCGGGAGAAGATCCCCTACCTGCGCGACCTCGGCGTCAACTGCGTCGAGCTGATGCCGATCTTCGAGTTCGACGAGTTCGACAACGGGCGCGTCAACCCCGCGACCGGCGAGCGGCTGCACAACTACTGGGGCTACAACACCATCGGCTTCTTCGCCCCCAAGGCCGGGTACGCCGCGACCGGCGCGTTCGGCATGCAGGCCGACGAGTTCAAGGCGCTGGTTAAGGACCTGCACAGGGCCGGCATCGAGGTGATGCTCGACGTGGTGTTCAACCACACCGCCGAGGGCAACGAGCAGGGCCCGACGATCTCTTTCAAGGGCCTGGACAACGCCACCTACTACATGCTCACCCCCGAGGGGTACTACTACAACTTCAGCGGCACAGGGAACACCGTCAACTGCAACCACCCCGTGGTGCGCGACTTCGTGCTCACCTGCCTTCGCCACTGGGTGTCGGAGTACCACGTCGACGGGTTCCGCTTCGACCTGGCCGCGATCCTGGACCGCGGCCCGGACGGCGCCCCGCTGCCCAACCCGCCGCTGCTGGAGCAGCTCGCCTACGACCCGATCCTGCGCCACACCAAGCTCATCGCCGAGGCATGGGACGCCGGAGGGCTCTACCAGGTCGGGCACTTCCCCAACTACGGCCGCTGGTCGGAGTGGAACGGCAAGTACCGCGACGTCCTGCGCAGGTTCCTCAAGGGCGACGAGGGCACCACCGGAGAGTTGGCGGCGCGCGTCGCCGGCTCGCCCGACCTGTACGGCGGGCGCGGACCGGCCGCCTCGGTCAACTTCGTCACCGCGCACGACGGCTTCACCCTCAACGACCTGGTCTCCTACAACGACAAGCACAACGAGGCCAACGGCGAGGGCAACGCCGACGGCGCCAACGACAACAACAGCTGGAACCACGGCGCAGAGGGCCCGACCGAGGACCCGGAAATCAACGCGCTGCGCACCCGCCAGATGAAGAACGCGCTGGCGATATTGCTGGTCAGCCAGGGCATCCCCATGCTGCTGGCCGGCGACGAGGTGGGTCGCACCCAGCTCGGCAACAACAACACCTACTGCCAGGACAACGAGCTTTCGTGGTTCGACTGGACGCTGACCGACGCCAACGCCGAGCTGCTCAGGTTCGCCCGGCGGATGATCGCCTTCCGGCACGCCCACCCCGTCCTGCGCGAGGGCAGGCACCCGCTCGGCGTCGACACCACCGGGGTCGGCCTGCCGGACGTGAGCTGGCACGGGGTGGACGCCTGGCGGCCCGACTGGTCGCCCGGCAGCAGGCTGCTGGCCGTGATGCGAGCCGGGCGCGACGCGGACGGGGCGATGGACCAGCTCTACGTGGTGATGAACTCCCACTGGGAGGGCCACGACGTCGAGCTGCCCGACCCCGCGGGCGGCGTCTGGCGCCTGTTCGCCGACACCGGCGCCTCCGCGCCGCACGACGTCCACGACCCCGGCGCCGAGCCGGCGACCGCCTACCCCGGGCGCGTGTACGTCGCACCCCGCTCAGTGGTGATCCTGACCCGCTCCGACGACTAGGAGAACTGACGTGGCATTCATCGCAACCCTCAGCACCGGCTCGGGCACCGCGACCATCCGCCTGGCCGGCGAGCTCGACGCCGCCACCGCGCCGGAGTTCCACGACGCCATCGACGACGCCGTGGCCACCGGGGCCGCCCGGCTGGTGATCGACGCCTCCGAGCTGACCTACATCGCCAGCGCCGGCCTGCGCGCCCTGGTGTTCGCCCGGCAGAAGGTCGCCGAGGACGTCACCATCTCCCTGGTCGGCGTCACCGAGCCCGTCCTGAAGGTCATCAAGATGGCCGGGCTCGACCACGGCTTCGACATCACCGGCTCGTGAGCCCGTCGTGCCGCGCATCCCGGCGTCCCTGTCGTCCCTCGACCAGGTGGCGGCCTACGTGCTCTCTCTAGCCGAGCGCGCGGGCCTGCCTCCCGGCCTCTCCGACCGGCTGCGACTGGCGGCCGACGAGCTGGCGACCAACATCGTGGTCCACGGCTACGGGGAGACCGGAGGCGAGTTCGCCGTCGAGGGCGGGATGGACGGAGAGTCGGTCTGGGTCAGGTTCGAGGACGACGCCCGGCCGTTCGACCCCAGGTCCGGATACCGGCGGCCGGACTACGGGCTGCCGTTCGCACAACGCCGCATCGGCGGTCTCGGGGTGTACCTCGCCCTGACCGCCGTTGACGGCTTCACCTACCGGCGAGTCGCGGGGCGCAACATCAGCACGCTGCGGATCCTCAGGGATGGAGCACATCAAAATGACCAGCGTTCTCGTGCTGGATGACGATTCGCCGCCCCCCGCCCTGCGGCGGGCCCTCGCCGAGGCGGGGGTCCGCGTGCGGGTGCACTCACCGGCCGACGTGCTCGCGGCCGAACGGATCCCCGAAGTGGACGTCCTGCTGGCCTCCGCCGCCGTGCCGCCCAACATCGTGCGGGCCGTCGCCCGGCGGATGGACGAGGAGGGTTGGCGGCCCACGCTGCTCGCCTACACCGAGCACGACTTCGGCGCGCTGGAAGGGCACGTCCACGGCGGGGCCGACTACCTGATGCCGCCGTTCCTGACCTCGCTCGTCCGCGCGCGGCTCGGCACCTGCCACGAGCAGGCCGAGCTGAGCCGCGCGCTGCGGCTGGCGGGAGGCGAGGCCGATCTGCACCGGTACGAGCGCGAGCTGGAGATCGGCAGGGAGATCCAGCTCGGCTTCCTGCCCGACTCGCTGCCCACGCCCGCCGGGTGGGACATCGACGTGCGCTACCGCCCGGCGAGGACCGTCGCCGGCGACTTCTACGACGTGTTCGAGCTGGTCAACCGCCGCAGGCTCGGGCTGGTCGTCGCCGATGTGTGCGACAAGGGGGTGGGGGCCGCGCTGTTCATGGCGCTCATCCGCAGCCTGCTGCGCCACACCGCCGAGCACGGCGGCGTCCATGGCCTCAAGAGCGTCGACCTGCCGGGCGACGCGCGATCCATGCCCGTGGCCGGCGCCGCCACCCTGCTCAACGCCGTCGAGGCGACCAACGAGTACCTCACCCGCAACCACGTCCACCAGGGCTACTTCGCGACCATGTTCTTCGCGGTGCTCGACCCGGTCACCGGAGGGCTGGTCTACATCAACGGGGGCCACAACCCGCCCGTGCTGATCCGCGGCGACGGCGGGGCCCCGCTCGTGCTGGACCCGACCGGGCCGGCCGTGGGCGTGCTGCGCGACTCGACCTTCACGCTCGGCCACGCCCACCTGGACCCCGGCGACCTGCTGTTCATCTACACCGACGGGGTGACCGAGGCACGCGACCCCCACCGGGCGTTCTTCGGGGAGGACAGGATGCTGGACGTGCTGCGCGAGGGCGCCGGCTCCGGGGACGACCTGCTGCGGCGCGTCGACGGCGCGCTCACCGGGTTCGTCGGCACGGCCGAGCAGTCCGACGACATCACCATGCTGGCCCTGCACAGGACCGGCCCCTGATGGCCCGCGTCGTCACCATGCACTCCTACCGGGGAGGCACCGGCAAGTCGAGCACGGCGGCCAACATGGCGCTGCTGTTCGCCGCGGGCGGCCTGCGGGTGGGCGTCCTGGACACCGACATCCAGTCCCCGGCCGTGGACGCCATCTTCGGCCTCGAACCCGACCCCTCGATGTGCACCTTCGCCGACTACCTGGTCGGCCGCTGCGAGATCGAGGACGCCGCCCGGCCCGTGGACGGCATGGACCTGTTCGTGGTCCCGAGCCGGGCCGGGCTCACCGCCATCAACGAGATCATGACCAGCGGCTACGACCTCGGGCTGCTGAACGAGGCCGTCCTGCGGCTCACCGCCTCGCTGGCGCTGGACGTGCTGATCATGGACACGCACACGGGCATCAACACCGAGACCGTCACCGCCGTGGCCGGCTCGGACGCGATGGTCATCGTCACCCGCGCCCACCGGCTGGACCTGGCGGGCGCGGGCGAGAGCGTCGCCCTGGCCGACCGGCTCGGCTGCCGGCAGCGCATCGTCGTGGTCAACATGGTCCCCGAGGGGATCGAGGACGGCGACCTGGTGCCGCGGGTCGAGCAGGCCTACGGCCTGCCGGTCGCCGCGGTGCTGCCGTACGTCCCCGCGATGGCCGGACCGGACGGCGCCCACGTCTTCGTCACCGCCGACCCCGGGCACGCCTCCGCCGCCGGATATCACGACATCAACGCCTTGGTGATGTCCGACACCGTCTGCCGGCTGCCCTCCTGACGGGCACGGCGCGACGGCGCCCCTCGCGCGGCGCGGCCGGCGTGGGGGGCGGCCGGTCAGGGGTGTGCCCGGCCTTCGCTTGACAAGCGGACTTGACACAGTAGCCGCGCATACATGTCGGTTCTCGGCGTCGGCAGGTACCGTTACGTGCAGTGAACGCGCAATCGCTCCCTTGGCTGAAGGCGGGAGGCGACACCGTGAGCTTCATTGTCAGGCGTGACGGTTCCCCGCTCGGCGGCATTCACGTTCCATCCCGGCTGCTGGGCGAGTTCGACCTGCGACGCATCCGCCAGGGCCGTCACCAGCGCCTCTGGCAGGTGTTCGGCGCGCACACCACCGGTTCGGGCACGACCTTCTCGGCGTGGGCGCCGAGCGCCCGCGAGGTCCGGGTGGCCGGCGACCTCGACGGCAGGGAGGGCGGGTCCTCGCACCGCATGCTCCCGATCGGCTCCTCGGGCATCTGGGAGCTCTACCTGCCCGACGTCGGCGACGGCTACCGGTACATGTACGACGTCCTGGGCGCCGACGGGCAGTGGCGGCGCAAGGCCGACCCGTTCGCCTCGGCCGCCGACCGCCCTCCGGGCACCGCGTCGGTCGTGTTCACCTCCGGGCACCGCTGGCGCGACGCCGCCTGGCTGGAGCGCCGGGCGCGGGCGGTGGCGCAGGAGGAGCCGATGAGCGTCTACGAGCTGCATCTCGGCTCCTGGCGGCCCGGCCTGACCTACCGCGAGCTGGCCGAGGCGCTGCCGCCGTACGTCGCGGGGCTCGGCTTCACGCACGTGGAACTCCTGCCGGTGGCCGAGCACACCTCCGACGAGCGGCTGCCCACCGCCCTGTACGCGCCGACCGCGAGATACGGCGACCCCGACGACTTCCGCCGCCTGGTGGACCGGCTCCACCAGGCGGGCGTCGGCGTCATCCTCGACTGGACGCCGCTATGTTTCGCCGCCGACGAGGAGGGGCTCGCCTGCTTCGACGGCACACCCCTGTACGAGGCGGTGGACGCCGGCGACGGCAAGCCGAGCGTCCCCGGCGGCGCCCGCGAGGCTCCCGCCGCGCACGCCTTCGACCACCGGAGCCCGTGGGTCCGCAACTTCCTGACGGCCAACGCGCTGCACTGGTGCTCGCAGTTCCACATCGATGGCCTGCGCACCTCCGGGTACCCGGGCGACCGCGACCCCGAGGCCGTCGCGCCGTTCTTCCGCGAGGTCAACTCCACGCTGCACTGGCTGAGCCCGGGGACGGTGGCGGTCGCCGAGGCGGCGGGCGCGGCCGAGGAGACCGCGCCGCTCACCGGGGTCGCCGGGCCGGGCTTCGACCTGCGGTGGAACACCGGCTGGACGCAGGACTGCCTCGGCTACCTGGCGAGGGACCCCGATGACCGCAGGTACCACCACGGGGAGATCACCTTTCCCATGGTGTACGCCTACTCCGAGCGCCACATCCT
This sequence comes from Sphaerisporangium sp. NPDC005288, assembly GCF_040607475.1. Lineage (NCBI taxonomy): Bacteria > Bacillati > Actinomycetota > Actinomycetes > Streptosporangiales > Streptosporangiaceae > Sphaerisporangium > Sphaerisporangium sp. NPDC005288. The sequence goes on from NZ_JBEXGT010000013.1 coordinate 9,574, forward strand.
GCCGGTCTCGCACGCGGCCGGGTCGCTGTCGTCCGCGCTGCCCGGCGACGCGCGGCGGCGGCGGGCGGGCCTGAGGGGCTTCCTCGCCTTCATGTGGGCCCATCCGGGCAAGAAGCTGCTGTTCATGGGCCAGGAGTTCGCGCACGAGGGGGAGTGGGACGAGCCTCTCGGCCTGGGCTGGGAGGAGGCCGACGAGGGCGTGCGCACCCTGGTGCGCGACCTGAACGCCGCCTACCGCCGGCTGCCGGCGCTGTGGCGGCTGGACGCCTCTCCCGACGGGTTCGGCTGGATCGTCCCGGACGCGGCGAGCGACAACGTGCTGGCCTTCCTGCGCTATGACGACGACGGCACGCCGCTGGCGTGCGTGTGCAACTTCTCCGCGGTCGCCCGCGAGGACTACCGGGTGGGGCTGCCGTTCACGGGCCGGTGGGCCGAGGTGATCAACACCGACGCCGCGCCGTACGGGGGGAGCGGGCTGGGCAACCTCGGGGCCGTGGAGGCGACGGCCTCCCCGTGGCACCGCTGCGAGGCGAGCGCCTCCATGGTCCTCCCGCCGCTGTCCACCGTGTGGCTGCGTCCGGACCCTCGTCCGGTTTCTGACAAAGTCAGCGCCCCCTAGCGCAAAAAAACCGCACGGCCGGTATTGTTTTCTTCGGCACCTCTTACGGGTGTTCGCCTTTGAACTCTGTGGGCGCGGGCCGCGGACATAGGGGGTCGCCCGTGAGCGTCAGTTCCTTCACCTCTGAACAGGAGAACGCGGCGTCGGAGTTCTTCGCACGGTTCTGCGGCATCGTGTTCTCCTCCCTCAAGCGTCGCGACCAGCGCAGATGGGCACGGCTGTACATCCGGGGGCTGCTGTCCATCGAGGGACGCAAGACCATGCGCGGCATCGCCTCCCTGGAGGCCGAGCCCGCCGTCGAGCAGAGCCTGCAGCAGTTCATCAGCCAGTCCCCGTGGGGCTGGATCTCCGTGCGGCGCGCCCTGGCCGGCTACCTCGAACAGGCCATCCGCCCGATCGCGCTGGTCGCCGAGCCGCTGGTGATCCCCAAGTCGGGGGACCACTCGGTCGGCGTCGAGCGCCGGTTCGTCCAGAAGCTCGGCCGCCTGGCCAACTGCCAGCAGGTCGTCGGGGTATGGCTGGCCTCCGAGCAGGCGGCCTTCCCCATCGACTGGCGTCTCATCCTGCCCGAGAGCTGGACCGACGACCCGGGCCGCCGGCGACGGGCGGGCATCCCCGACGAGGAGGTCAGCCTCACCGTCGAGGAGTGCGCCGCCGAGGTGGTCACGAGCATCGTCCACGGGTGGGGCCTCAAGCCGCGCCCGGTCGTGATGGACGCCAGGGAGATCGACCTCGGACGGCTGATCTACGAGCTGTCCGCGCGGCAGGTCCCGTTCGTGCTGCGGGTGAACGACTCGGTGCCGGTCAGTCCCTCGGACCCGCGCATCCCGATGGGCATGGGCCGCCGCATCGAAGCCGGCCGGCTGGTCGACGCGCTGCGCGACGTCAACCGCATCGTGGAGTCCCGCAGGCCCCCGTCCATGGGCGCCACCCCGGCGCCGCAGTCGGTGGTCGTGGCCGCGCGGGTGCACACCCCGTTCCACTCGGCGACGGCCCAGGACGAGCCGCCGGCCCTCACCCTGCTCGGCGCCTGCCTCGGCCCCGAACGGCGCTCGGTCGCGGTGTGGTTGTCCAACATCACCACGCTGCCGCCCACGACGCTGCTGCGCCTGGCCGAGACGGCCGAGCGGGTGGCCTGGGACCGGGCGGGGGTGACCCACCGCCTCGGCCTGCGCGACTTCGAGGGCAGGTCGTTCCGCGGCTGGCACCACCACGTGACGCTGGTGTCGGCCGCGCACGCCTTCTGGATGCTCCTGTCGGGCGCCCGCGACCACCGCCTGTTCCCCCCCGGCCCAACCCCCGCCGTCCCCACCGCCCAAACCCCCCGCACCGCCTGACCCCCACCCTCCTACGTGCGCGGCGCGTACTAGTTGGGCGGTGTGAGGAGGGTGCCGAAGACGACGGTGAAGAACGAGGCGAAGGCGTCGGGCGAGCGGGTGGCGCGGGCGTCGATGAGGGTGCCTTCCCAGGCGTTGACGATGAGCCGGGCCGTCGCGGCGGGGTCGAGGCCGGTGCGGAGCCCGCCCGCCTGCGCGGCCTCGGCGAGCACGGCCGCGACCAGGTCCGACCACGCGCGCAGGCTGTCGCCGACGCTCGCGCGGATGGTCTCGCTGTGGTCGGTGATCTCGGTGCCGAAGTTGCCGAACATGCAGCCGCGCTTGTAGCCCCAGCTCACGACGTCGTCGCGCAGGAACTCGAAGTGCTTCCTGAGCCGGGTCAGCGGCTCGACGGAGGTGTCGGCGAGGTCGCGCATGCGCCGGCCCTCGCCGTAGCGCTCCAGGGCGATGACGGCCAGCGACTCCTTGCTGGCGAAGTGGTTGTAGAAGGACCCCTTCGGCACGCCGGCGCCGTCGGTGATGTCCTTCACCCCCGCCGCGTTGTACCCGCGGGCGTGGAACTGGTCGAGCGCGGCCTCGACGATCTCTTCGCGCATGCTCTGCCGTGCCACGGCCATCCCCGCCTTGTCCACCAATATGGTCGGTCGTCTTATAGTACCCAACCGTGCCCGGGGTTGAGGAACCGGCGGACAGCCGTTGGCGCTGAGAACGATCAAGAAGCACTCATGGCTTTGGGGCTGGGGACGCCTTCGGGAGGAGGACGCCGGGTCGGTGCCATGAAGTGCAAAGTAGCTCCGAGTGACCGCTTCTCGGTGCCGGCGAACCCGTCTGCCGACACTCCGCCGAAACCGCGAGGTCGCAGGCGGTGAGCCCCCGCCCGACGGCTGCCCCCAGCCTCCGCATAGGAACCTCACCACGGGTCGGCTCCGGGTGGGGAGCCGTGCCAGTCCAGGCACACGATGGTGGCATCGTCGGCCATGTGGCCCTGGCAGGCGTCCATCACCGCGGTGACCAGGGTCTGGACGACCTGCCTGGGGTGCTGGTGGCGGGTGCCTAGCAAGAGGGCGGGCAGGTCGACGGCTGCGGCGCCGCGTTCTAACATGCCGTCGGTGAGCAGCAGCAGCCGGTCACCGGCGCGCAGGTCCAGGTGCTGCACCCGGTAGGAACCGCGCACATCGACGCCGAAGGGCGGGTCGATCTGCAAAGTCACCTCCGCCACCATGCCCTCGCGCAGGCGCAGCGGCCAGGGATGGCCGGCGTTGACGAGTTCGACGCCGGTGCCATCCATGGCGACGCGCAACAGTTGCCCGGTGGTCAGGGCGCCGCGACCGTGGTCCAGCATGGCTTGATGGGCCTGGCGTGCCTGCTCGGCGATGCCTGCGCCTGCGCGGCGGGCTCCGCGCAACGCGTTGACTGTGAGGGTGGCCAGCATGGCCGCCTCGACGTCATGGCCCATGGCATCGGTGAGGGAGACGTGCAAAGCCTCACCGTCAAGCGCGTAGTCGTAGGTGTCGCCGCCGATGTCGTCGGCGGGCACCAGGCCCGCGGCGAGGATGAAGTCGGCCGCCTCGCAGCAGGAGGCGTCCGGCAGGAGCTGGTACTGGATCTCGGCGGCCAGGCTCGTCGCGGTGGTGCGACGCCGCCGGTGGTAGAGGTCGGTGAAGCGCCGGTCGGTGATGATGATGTACGCCAGGGCGTGCGCGGCCTGGGTGACCTGCTCCAGTATGTCCTGGTCGAGGTCGGGAACGGTCACCTCCAGCACTCCGATCGGGTCGCCGCGGTTGCTGACCGGCACGATCACCCTCTGCCCGTCCTCGTCGCCTGCCACCGAGTACGGCTCTTGCGTGCGCAACACCTCGTCGTAGTCGCTGCCGTCGAGCATGATGCATTCGGCGTCTCGCCTGCTTGGCGTCGCGGTCTGCTCGGTCACCCGCACCAGTTCGCGTCCGATGAGGTCGACGATGAGCAAGGACACCCGCCGGGCTCCGAAACGCTTCTGCAGGTTGCTCGCCACCACGTCCAAAGACTCCATGGGCGCGGCGTTCTCCGCGGCTGCCAGTACCTCGGCCAGCTCCAGCCTTCCCCCGAACACGCCGCCCTCCTTCGCTTTTCATCGGTCACATCCAGCGAAGTGGTGCATGTATCAACCTTCGCGTGATCTTGTTCCTGCGGATTCAAGCAGCTGCTGGGCCGATCGCCCCCTACGGGCAGGCAGGCGCGCGGGGTTGTCCCCTCTCCTCTCAGCCAGGCTGCTCGCCCAACAATGGCGGCGTTCACCGGGTCGAGGCGGACGTCGGGTTCAGGTACATCCGGAGCCGGACGCGGGAACCTGCGCCGGCCTGGTCGATGGTGAACTCATCGCACAGGTGACTCATTAGCCACAGCCCAAGTCCGCGGCACGCACCCGGGCCGGGAGGCTCATGGGGGCGTGCTCGGCACGCAGGCGTCCTGCGGCGTCTACGACGTCGACCGTCAACGCCTGGGTGTCGTACCGAATGCTCACGGTGCCGATCGCCTCGCCGTGCTCGAGCACGTTGACGATGGCCTCGTTGGCGGCCAGCACCAGGTCATCGAGCCGTTCTCCGGCCAGTCCCGCCCGGCCGGCGTAGTGGTACAGGTGCCGTCGTAAACCAATCAGATCATAGCTGATCGGCCAACCGTAACGTTGCCCGCTGTGCACACCCCGCCCCTTTCCGTGAACGTGTCCGTGGCTCCACCGAGGGACTACCAACGCGCCTATCAGAACCCGATCAGCGACGGCGAGCAGGCTCACGGAAAGGGCCATCGAGGGGTGCCACCGGCCGTCGACGACACCTCGCCGATGAACGCCCCGCCGAACCCACCGGTCGGTGCCGCCAATGGTGCCGGCCTTCAGGCCGGGCGGTGTCTCGCGTTGTCGGGCCGGTGGTGGTCGCAATTCTGCCGGAGTTCGGTGTTGATGCGGAGGGCTTCGGCGAGTTGGTCTTCCAGGATGATGATGCGGCAGGCGGCTTCCAAGGCGGTGCCCTGGTCGAGGAGTTCGCGGGCGCGGGCGGCCAGGCGGAGCTGGTAGCGGGAGTAGCGGCGGTGGCCGCCGGCGGAGCGCTGCGGCTCGATCAGTTTGGCGGCGCCCAGGTTGCGCAGGAACGCCGGGGTGACGCCGAGGATCTCAGCGGCCCGGCCCATGCTGTAGGCGGGGTAGTCCTCATCGTCGAACCGTTGACCGGGGGTGTCGCCCGGTGTGGCGGGGAGCCCAATGGTGCTGCCCGCGGTGTCGGCCCGGTAGGCCGTTTCAGCCGTGTCGGCGCTGCCGCGGAGCCTGGGCTGCGCGCGGACGGCCAACGCTATCGGTGCTTGGTCCATACAACCTTCCTGACGACCTTCCCGAATGCCAACAGGGCCCCGGCGCATGATGCGTCGGGGCCCACGAGGTTCAACACCATCTACCGGCCCGGAGGCCGACCTGTCTGTTCCGCAGTGGCCGCCCTATGGGGGCGGGGATGCGGGGATCGCGTATGCGTGACCGTAGACCACCTTCCAATCCGTGGGACTGCGGTACCCGTGCGGCGAACATCAGCCGACAACGGGCGATCCTGATGGCGTTCAACACTCCTTCGCTCTTTGCTGGCGTTACTACCTCGACCTCATGCATCACTACTTACCGCAGCTGCGCCGCCCACGGCCGGGACCCTTCACCTGCTGCTGGCCCTAGCACGTCCGACGTTGGTACC
>NZ_JBEXGT010000013.1:15328-189823 GCF_040607475.1 Sphaerisporangium sp. NPDC005288
ACGTTGGTACCGCTTACTCGTCACTGCCTGACTGCTGTGGCAGCGCGTCCACGGCCGGGACCCTTCTACCGCTCGGCCCTGGCACGTCCGACCTTCTGCCCTTTCACTACCGCAGCTGCGCCGCCCACGGCCGGGACCCTTCACCTGCTGCTGGCCCTAGCACGTCCGACGTTGGTACCGCTTACTCGTCACTGCCTGACTGCTGTGGCAGCGCGTCCACGGCCGGGACCCTTCTACCGCTCGGCCCTGGCACGTCCGACCTTCTGCCCGTCTTTACTGCGTCGTCTTCGTCATCCAGCTATCCACGCCCGTCCGGGCAGCTCGTCGTGATGCCTACGTCCTGCTCTGCCCTCGTGGATCCGTTCCTTGCGATGCCAAGAACTTACCGCCACCGGCCACGGATGTCTACTTCAGCCACTACAGATTTTCGGTGCCGGGGATGTGAGCCTTCACGTCGCCAGGAGCTCGGCGACGGCCGGCTCGACGCTGTCACGCAGCTCAAAGTGGTCCAGCAGGCCGATGCGGCGCACCAACTGCCGCAGACCGTGGGGGACGCCCACCAACACCAGTTGGCCGGTGGCGGTGTCGAGGACGCGTTGGCGGGTGAGGACCAGTACCGATCTACGCCGACGGTTACCGCTCCCCCGGCGGTGCCGTCGACCAGGCCGCCCGGATCCTCGCCGAGGCCCGTGAGTTGCCGGCCCTGGCGGGACGGTTGACGCGGTTAAGACGACCGGTCATATTGGAACGGCACACCCTTCGAGAGGAATCACGACATGTCCACTTACCGTGCGGTTCAGGTGTCCGGAGCAGGGAACGGCGACTGGGCCCTGGTCGAGCGTGAGCTGACCGATCCGCTGCCAGGGCAGGTGCGTCTGCGGGTCGAGGCCTGCGGCATCTGCCACTCCGACGCCCTCGCGTTCACCGGCGTCATGCGGCCGGACCCCTCGGCCCCGATCGTGCCGGGCCACGAGGTCGTCGGCGTCATCGACGCCGTCGGCGCGGGAGTGACCAGGTGGCACGCCGGCGACCGGGTCGGCGTCGGCTTCCTGAACGGCCACTGCGGCGAGTGCGACTTCTGCCGCCGCGGTGACTTCGTCAACTGCGCCGACCAGCCCCTGACCGGGACCTCCGTGGACGGCGGGTACGCCGAGGTCGCCTACGCCAGGGCGAGCGGGCTCGTGCGCATCCCCGACGGGATGGCCCCCGCCGACGCGGCTCCGCTCCTGTGCGCCGGCCTCACCGTCTACCAGGGCCTGCGGCAGGCGGGCGCCCGCCCCGGCGCGCTGGTGGCGGTCTTCGGCATCGGTGGCCTCGGGCACCTGGGCCTCCAGTACGCCGACAAGCTCGGTTACCGCACCGTCGCCATCGCCCGTGGCACCGACAGGGCCGAGCTGGCGGCGCGGCTGGGCGCCCGGCACTACATCGACGCCACCGCCGAGGACCCCGCCGAGGCGCTGCGCGGGCTGGGCGGCGCGGCGGCCATCATCGCGACCGTGCCCGACGGCCGTGCGATGTCGCCGCTGGTCACCGGGCTGGCGCCGCATGGGCGACTGGTCGTCCTCGGCGCCGGGATGGAGGCGATGTCCGTGCTGCCCGGCGACCTGCTCTTCGGTCAGCGGTCGATCGTCGGAAGCCTCGTCGGCACCCCGATCGAGAACGAGGACAACCTGGCCTTCGTCCGGGAGCACGGCATCGCTTCCATGAACGAGGTCATGCCGCTGTCGGAGGCGCCCAAGGCCTTCGAGCGCATGATGTCGGGAAAGGCGCGCTTCCGCGTCGTGCTGGACACGCGGGCGTAGGCACGCCCTGGACGCGCGGGCGTAGGCACGCCGGCTGAGGCACGCCGGTGCGCGGCCTGCGCATCGCCGGCGGGGTCGCCCGCGAGCCCCTCCGAATATGCGATGCGGCCGTGGTGAGGCGTCGGGTAGCGTCGGCGGGCGTGACTCCTCCCCGCGTTCGCCCTCCGTTCGTCGCCGACGAGCGCACGCAGCTCGTCGGCTGGCTCGACCTGCAGCGTGCCATCGTCCACTACAAGTGCGAAGGGCTGTCCGAGGCCGACGCCCACCGCCAGGTCCTGCCGTCCTCGCCGCTGATGACGGTGGCGGGCCTGGTGTCCCACCTGCGGTGGACCGAGCACTGCTGGTTCGAGGTGCTGTTCCTCGGCGGTCCCGCCGAGGGGCCGCAGATGGCCGGCGAGCAGGAGGACGCCGACATGATGGTCGAGGGGGTGCCCCTCGCGCGGCTGCTGGACGACTACGCCCGCCAGTGCGCGCGGTCGAACGAGATCATCGCCGCGCACTCCCTGGACGAGCCCGGCCGGCACCCCGACTTCACCTCGGCCGCCGCGAGCCTGCGCTGGATGGTCATCCACATGGTCGAGGAGACCGCCCGGCACGCCGGCCATCTGGACACCATCCGCGAGATCCTCGACGGCGAGACCGGCTACTACTGACCTTCGTCCGCTCGTCCCGCCAGGCGTCCCGTTGACCCTGACACGGTGTGAGGCCATAGACCGGAGGGGTCATGTACACCATCGGAGACTTCGCCCGTCTCGGCCGGGTGTCGGTACGGATGCTTCGGCACTATGACGTGCTCGGACTGCTCCGGCCGGCGCGGGTCGACCAGGTCACCGGCTACCGCTACTACGAGGCGGGGCAGCTGTCGCGGCTCAACCGGCTGATCGCGCTCAAGGATCTCGGCCTCACCCTGCACGAGGTGGGGCGGATCCTCGCGGAGAAGGTCGGCACCGACGAACTGCACGGCATGCTGCGGCTGCGCCGCGCGCAGTTGGAGGCCCAGGTGGCCGACGACATGGCGCGGCTGGTCAGGGTCGAGGCGAGGCTCCGGATGATCGAAACGGAGGGCGTCATGCCCGCAGACATCGTGATCAAGAGTGTGCCCGCGGTCCGCGTCGCCGAGCTGAGCGCCACGGCCGACGGCTTCGAGTCCGACAAGATCGGCTCGGTGGTCCAGCCGCTGTACCGCGACCTGTGCGACCGGGTGGAGGCGGCCGGGCTGGTCTTCACCGGTCCGGCGATCGCCTACTACGAGCCGGTGCCCGAGGGGGTGCGCGTGCATGCCGGAGTCCAGGTGAACCTCCAGCCGGGCGGGACCTACGACTTCGACGTCGTCGACCTGCCGGCGCTCGAGCGGGCGGCCACCCTGATCCACGAGGGCGGCATGGAGAGCGTCGACGTCTCCTACCAGCAGCTCGCCCGGTGGATCGAGGACAGCGGCCACCGCGGCTCCGGCGTCGCGCGCGAGGTGTACCTCAACTACGGCGAGGGCGACCCGGCCGGCTGGGTGACCGAGCTCCAGGAGGCCGTGACCCGTGCCGAGTAGCCACCGCCCCCTCGCGGCGTCCCCTTCGGACGCCGCGAGGAGGTACGGCGGCGAGCGGTGGCCTCGGCATGGCGGCCCGTGAGGCCGGGGCCGTCGCAGGTCCTCACGCGGCGGGCTGCCCGGCCCTGGAGGACCTGCCGTAGCGCTGGTTGAAGCGCTCGACGCGGCCGGCGGTGTCCAGGATGCGGCCGCGGCCGGTGTAGAAGGGGTGGCTGGCGGAGGAGACGTCGACGTCGACCACCGGGTAGGTGGCGCCGTCCTCCCACGTGACGGTCTTGTCGCTCGCCGCGGTGGACCGGGTGAGGAACAAGTAGTTCGCGCTCGCGTCGCGGAACACGACGGGGCGGTAAACGGGGTGGATGCCCTTCTTCACGGGGTCATCGCTCCTCTCGGCGCAGGTCGTGCTCGCGCGCGACCGGCTCGTACTTGGTCGGGGTGAGGGGTCTTCGCCCTCACGAGTATGAAAACCATTGCCAATACCCCGATATTCCCGCCCATCCGACCGGCCCGCCCGAGCGGGACCGCGTCCACGGTGCCCACGGTGCCGCCGTGGCCGCGCGCCGGAATGCCCGGAGCCGGCCCACGGTTCGGCCTACTGCTCACGCAGTGGAGGAAGGCAAGGGATGTCCGAACAACTTGAGTTCGCCGTCGACACGTTCGGGGACGTGACCGCCGACGCGGACGGGAACCGGCTGCCGTACGCGCAGGTGATCCGCAACCTCGTCGAGGAGGCCGTGCTCGCCGACGGCGTCGGGATCGACGCGATCGGCATCGGGGAGCACCATCGCGACGACTTCGCCGTCTCGGCGCCCGAGATCGTGCTGGCGACGATCGCCGGCCGGACCGAGCGCATCCGCCTCGGCACCGCGGTGACCGTGCTCAGCTCAGACGATCCGGTGCGGGTGTTCGAGAGGTTCGCCACCCTTGACGCGGTGTCCCGCGGCCGAGCCGAGATCATCCTCGGCCGCGGGTCCTTCACCGAGTCCTTCCCGCTGTTCGGCTACGACCTCGCGCAGTACGAGGAACTGTTCGAGGAGAAGCTCGACCTGCTCTCCCACCTGCTGGAAGAGGGCCCGGTCACCTGGCGGGGCCGGCTGCGGGCGGGGCTCGAGAACCAGCACGTGTACCCGAAGACGGAGTCCGGCCGGCTGCGCACCTGGATCGGCGTCGGCGGCAGCCCCGAGTCGGTGATCCGCGCCGCGCGCTACCGGATGCCGCTCATGCTCGCGATCATCGGTGGCCCGCCCGCCCGCTTCGCGCCGTTCACCGACCTGTACCAGCGCGCCCTCGACCAGCTCAAGGCGCCGAAGTCGCCGATCGGGGTGCACTCGCCCGGCCATATCGCCGAGACCGACCGGCAGGCGCGCGACGAACTGTGGCCCCACTACCAGCGCATGCACGACCGCATCGGCCGTGAGCGCGGCTGGGGACCGACCACCCGCGCACGGTTCGAGTCCGAGGCCGACGAGGGCTCGCTGTACGTCGGATCGCCCGACACGGTGGCGGCGAAGATCGCCGGCACCGTGCGCACGCTGGGCGTCGACCGCTTCGAGCTCAAGTACAGCTCCGGGACGCTCCCGCACGAGAAGCTGATGACCACTCTTCGCCTCTACGGCGAGGAGGTCGTGCCCCGGGTGCGCGCGCTCCTTTCCGACACCCCCGCCGCCACGCCCGCCGGGTGAGGTCGGCTCCGCCGCGAACTCTGACAACCAGAAGGTTGTAAAACTTTCTGGTTGTGAGTAGGGTCGGGGCATGACAGTCGTCGAAGACGAGATGAGCCTGGTGTTCGCGGCCCTGGCCGATCCCACCAGGCGTGCCATCCTGGAGCGCCTGGCCCATGGTGAGGCGGCCGTGAACCAGCTGGCCGAGCCGTTCGCGATGTCGCAGCAGGCGATCTCCAAGCATCTGAAGGTGCTCGAACGCGCGCGCCTGATCTCGCGCACCCGCAGCGCGCAGTCGCGGCCGTGCGTCCTTCGGACCGAGCACCTGGACGCGGCGGCCGGCTGGATCGCGCGTCACCGGCAGATCTGGGCCGACCGCCACGACCGCCTCGGCGACCACCTCGCCGCCCTGCGGGACGCACGCCGCGATGGCGAGGAGACCGCGCGGGCCGTCCCGCTGGACGCGCGGAGCGACGGCGAGGGGACGGCGCGGTGAGCGAGACCGGTGAGCTGACCTACCGGCGTGTGCACCACGCGACGCCGGAACTGCTGTTCGACTGCATGACCACGCCCGAGCACCTCACCCACTTCTGGGGTCCGGCCGGGACGACGACCCCCATCGACGGCATCGTCGCCGATCCGCGCCCCGGTGGGATCTTCCAGACCACCATGGTCAACGACGCCGACGGCGGCACGTACACGATGCGCGCCGTCTACGTCGAAGTCCGCCGCCCCGACCTGCTGGAGTGGGTGGAACCCGGAGTCGAGGGCGGCATGCGCACCACCATCACCTTCGTCGACCTGCACGACGGGCGCACCGAGGTGATCACCCACCAGACCAACGTGCCGGCCGCCTACCTCGACGCCGCGGCGCGGGCCGGGTTCGCCACCAGCCTCGACCGGTTCGACGCCTACCTGGCCGGGCTCGGAAGGAGCACGGAATGCCGGTAGTCACCTCCGCCGACGGGACCGAGATCGTCTACGAGCGCGCCGGCGAGGGGCCCGCGCTGGTCCTGGTCGACGGCGCCATGTGCCACCGCGCCGCCGGGCCGATGCGGCCGCTCGCCGCGCTGCTGCGCGACCGCTTCACCGTCCACGCCTACGACCGCCGTGGCCGTGGCGAGAGCTCCGACACCCCGCCCTACGCCGTCGCCCGCGAGGTCGAGGACCTCCAGGCCGTCATCGCGCGGGCCGGCGGCCGGGCGTTCGTCTACGGCATCTCCTCCGGCGCGGCCCTCGCCCTGGCCGCCGCCGCGGCCGGCTCCGGCATCGCCAGGCTGGCGCTGTACGAGCCACCGTTCATGGCCGAGGTCGAGACCGGCCCCCACTCCAAGGAGTACACCGAACGGCTGCGCGAACTGCTCGACGCGGGCCGCCGGGGCGACGCCGTCGCGCTGTTCATGACGCGGGTCGGCGTGCCCGCCGCCGTCGTCGCGGGCATGCGGGAGCAGTCGTCCTGGGCCGCGTTCGAGGCGATCGCCCCGACGCTGGCCTACGACGACGCGGTGCTCACCGGCGGCGTCGTTCCCCGCGACCTGGCCCGGGCGATCGCCGTTCCGTCCCTGGTGCTCGCCGGGGACGCCGGCCCCGCGCCGCTGCGGCAGGCGGCGCGGGCCACGGCGGAGGCGCTGCCGAACGCGGAGTACCGCACCCTCCCCGGTCAGACCCACGATGTCGCGCCAGAGGCGCTCACGCCGGTGCTGACGGCGTTCTTCGGCGGGTGATCCCACGCGGTCGGCACCTGGCGGCACCTGGCGGCACCTGGCGGCACCTGGCGGCACCTGGCGGCACCTGGCGGCACCTGGCGGCGCGGCGCTGGTCAGCGCCGGGCGGCGGCCACGGCCTCGCGCAGGGTGGCCGCGGTGACCCGCACGCCCGGACCGCTGAAGTCGTGGCTCTCCCCGGCGTAGGGCACGCCGTAGGCGGGGGTGCCGGGCTGCAGGCGCCAGCTCTCGGCCAGCGTCCCCGCGTCCAGGGTGTCGTACCCGATGCGGTCGAGGAACGCGGCGACCTCGTCCTTGGCCGCCTGGTCGTCGCCCGCGATCGCCAGGGCGCTGCGGTCGGCCGCGCCGGCGGGCCGGGCGAGCTCGCCCAGGTGCCGGAAGCTGATGTTGTTGAACGTCTTGACCACCCGTGACGCGGGCAGATGCCGCTGCAGCAGCTCGCTGGAGGTGGCCGACGCGTCGTCCAGCTCGGGGATGTTCCCGTCCCGCTGGGGATAGTAGTTGTCGGTGTCCATGACGGTCTTGCCGGCGAGCGGCTCGACCGGGACGTCGAGATAGGCCCGCAGCGGGACGCTGACGACCACCAGGTCGCCGGCCGCCGCCGCCTCGGCGGGGGTCGCCGCCCTGGCCTTCGGTCCCAGTTCGGCGACCAGGTCCTTCAACGTCTCCGGCCCCCGCGAGTTGCTCAGCACCACGTCGTAGCCGGCCGCCACCGAAAGCCGGGCGACCGTGCCGCCGATGTATCCGCTGCCGATGAATCCGATAGTCGTCATGTGCGACTGCAACCCCCGCTCCCCACCGGGCATTCCTCGTCGCCACGGCGCCGCTTCGCCGCCATGCCGTGGCTCGGAGGAGTCCTGGGGCCGCTCGCGTCAGTGGCGTGAGCCGAGCTCATATCGGGTGCTGCGCGGAGTCCGGTGTATGGGACAGTTGGCCGCAATGATCCTCACGCGGATTCTGGAGCGTAGCCATGGCGGCGGAGTTCGAGCTCGGCGATCACATCCTGGTGCTGGACGGCCGCGTCCTGGAGATCTTCCGCAGGGACGCGTCCGAGAGCATGCGCTACCACGTGGCGTTCGTCGGCGTGGACGCCCAGCCGAAGGGGGAGGGGTTCAAGGTCCGGCTCGGCGCCCGGCGGCATGACGACACGATTCTCGGCGGACTGAGCCTGAAGATGGACCGGGAGCAGTTCCAGCGTTTCAGCGCCTTCATGGCCTTGGCCATCGCTGCCCGCGACCAGGTGGACGCCCCCTGAGCGATCCGGCGCGGCCGCGTCGCGGCACACCGGTGTCCGGGCGCGACAAGGGGGTGCCGACCGGACCGAGGCGGACGGCGCCCCAGACGTCGGGCGCGTGAACGGCGCGGCAAAGGCCGGCAGCGGGGTGCTGCCGGCCTTTCCGTGCTCGGTCTGCGTTCCGGGTGGGAGGGTCAGGCGCGGGTCCACTTCTGGTTGGAGGCGCCGGTGCAGTCCCACAGCTGGAGCAGCGCGCCGTTGGCGGTGTTGCGGTCGACGACGTCCACGCATCTGCCGGAGGCCGGGTTGACCAGGTCGCCGGCCGAGTTGAGCGTGAAGCGCTGGGCGGCGGTGCCGTTGCAGGTGTAGAGCTGAATGCGGGTGCCGTTGGCGGTCCCGGCCGCCGCCGCGTCCATGCACTTGCCCATCGCGCGCATCGTGCCGTCGCCGTTGGCCGACCACTGCTGGGCGGCCGTGCCGTTGCAGTCGTAGGTCTGCAGCGCGGCGGCGTCGACCGGGTTGGCGCCGGGGATGTCGATGCATCGGCCGCTCAGGCCGGACTTCAGCGCGGTGCCGGTCCCGGGGTTGTCGTTGGTCCACGCGGAGACGCGGACGTAGTCGACCAGCATCGTCTGCGGGAAGCTGGTGCTGCCGTCCGGGTTGCCCGGCCAGTAGCCGCCCACCGCCACGTTGAGGATCATGAAGAAGGGGTGGTCGTAGACCCACCGGTTGCCGTTGAGGTTGGCCGGGGTGACGCGGAAGTACTCCGAGCCGTCGAGGTACCAGACGATCAGGTTGGGCGACCAGTCGACGCGGTAGTTGTGGAAGGCGTCGCCGAGCGGGGCGCCGATCGTGCGGCCGCCTCCGATGCCGCCGCTGCCGGAGTAGCCGGGGCCGTGGACGGTGCCGTGGACGGTGTTCGGCTCCTTGCCGATGTTCTCCATGATGTCGATCTCGCCGGTGTTCGGCCAGTCGCCGCCGCCGAGCATCCAGAACGCCGGCCAGATGCCCTGGCCCTTGGGAATCTTGATGCTGGCCTCGAAGCGGCCGTACGCCTGACTGAACTTGTCGGCGGTCAGGATGCGGCCCGAGGTGTACTGGCAGGTGCCGTAATGGCACTGCAGGTTGGACGGGTTCTCCTTGCGGGCGGTGATGGCGAGGTGGCCCTGCCCGTCCTGGTACACGTTGCGGGTGGAGTTGGTGTAGTACTCCAGCTCGTTGTTGCCCCAGCCGCCGCCGCCGGTGTCGAACTTCCACTTGGAGCCGTCGATGGACGACCCCGAGGCGCCGTTGAACTCGTCGGACCAGGTGACAGGGCCGATGGCGGCTTCGGCCCTTCCGCTGCCCGTGACGGTGACCAGGCCGCTGGTCAGGGTGACCAGCACGGCTGCGGCCATGAGGAGAAGCCGGGGTTTGCGCATGGAGACCTCCGGTCGTGTGGTCCTTGCCAGGCACGGACTTCCGGTCGCGCGGGGGCACGGCGCGGGGGAGCGCGATGGGGCTCCCCGGTCTTGCCGGAAGTTCTTTTAGACCTTGAATCAAGAGGATGTAACACCGCTGTCACAACCCTTGTCAATAGGAAAGTTTATTTCTGGTTTATGATCGCGCCGCCGCCCGGCCCGCCCGCCGGACGGCTCATCGCGCACTGCCTGAACCGCCGCGTACCGCCTCAGCCGTGCGCCACACCGACAAATTAGACTTCCTTGACAAGAATATTTGTCGCGCGTAGCGTGCGGGCCATGTGGGACAGCACCGTGAACGGGAGACCGGCCGCAGCCGAGGTCGGCCGCGATCCCGTCATGGTCCGGCCGTCGGCCGGGGGAGAAGAGCTCGGCGCGGCGGCCATGCCGCCCGCCGCGGCCGGCCCGTCCCGGCACGAGACCGACCACCACCTCGGCACCGTACCCACGAAGGAGCGAGTCCCATGCGCATCGTGATCATCGAGTTCATGAGCCTGGACGGCGTCGTGCAGGCGCCGGGCGGCCCCGAGGAGGACACCGACGGCGGTTTCGCCCACGGTGGCTGGTCGCATCCGTTCTTCGACAACGACGTGGTGGGCGGCGCCTTCGACGAGACCCTGGGCAGGGCCGAGGCCCTGCTGTACGGGCGGCGGACGTGGCAGTCGATGGCCGCCGCCTGGCCCGAGCGGGCTGGTGACCCCTTCGCCGACCGGATGAACGCCATCCCCAAGTACGTTGTGTCGGAGACGCTGGGCGACGACAAGCTGACCTGGGACAACACCACGCGCATCCCCGGCGGCGAGGCCGTCGCCCGCATCCGCGAGCTGCGCGGCACCGACGGCGGCGACCTGCTGGTCATGGGGAGCCCCACGCTCGCGCGCACTCTCATGCACGAGGGCCTGGTCGACGAGCTCCGCCTGGTGATCATGCCGGTGCTCCTCGGCGGCGGCAAGACGATCTTCCCGGACGACGGTGGCAAGCGCACGCTGGAGCTGGTCACGACGACCACCAGCCGCACCGGCGTCCAGGTGTGCACCTACCGCGCGCTCGCCGAGGCCTAGCCCCGCGCCCGCCCTCGACCGACGAGACGAAGGACCCATCCCGCGGCCGGTGTGCCGCGGGCCGGCGGGGCGGAAAAGCAGTGGCATCGTGGCACGGGCGGGGAGTTCACTTGGGGCCACCGTTTCCCAGAAGGAGTCCCATGATCGCCGTTTCGGCCGCCTCCGGTGCGCTCGGCCGCCTCGTCATCGACCATCTGCGGCCTCGGTCGGAGGTGACGGCGGTGGTGCGCGACCCTGGCAGGGCTCCCGAAGGCGTCCCGGTGCGGCGCGGCGACTACGACGACCCGGCGAGCCTGCGCGAGGCGTTCAAGGGAGTCACGCGCCTGCTCCTGATCTCCTCCCCGGAACTGGACCCCGCCCGCAGGATCAGGCAGCACCTAGCCGCCGTGGCCGCCGCCGAGGAGGCGGGCGTCGACGCCGTCGCCTTCACCAGCTTCCTCGGGGCGGGCACCGTCGCCACCGGCATGACCGAGGCCTACCATGCCACCGAGCAGGCCATACGCGCGAGCGGGCTGGCGTACACGATCTTGCGACACCCCTTCTACAGCGATGCCTTCGTCCCGCGCGTCACCAACGGGGAGATCACCGGCAGCACCGGTGGGCGCGGCCTGAACACGGCCTTCCGGTCCGACCTCGCGGAGGCGGCGGCGAACGTCCTGACCGGCGAGGGACATCTGGGCCGGGCCTACGACTTCACCGGTCCTTTGTGGACTCATCCCGAGGTGGCCGAGGCGGCCGGAGTGCCCTACCGCGAGGTGCCCGACGCCGGCCCGGGCCCGATGAGCTGGATCAACGCCCAGGTGCGGGCGGGCGCGCTGGAACTGCAGACCGCCGACCTCGAACGGGTGCTCGGGCGGCCCGCCGAGACGGTCCTTTCCCGCGTCCTGTCCTGACGGTGACCGCGGGGTTCGGCCTGCCGCGGTCCGCCGTCTCCAGGAGACCGGCCAGGGGACCGCGAGCAGGACGACGGCGATGAGCGGATCGGCAGTGAGCACATGGTGCGGATGAGCACCACTGCGGGCATGACGGCGGGCATCGTGCCGACGGCATGCTGGCGCCTGCTCGTGGCCCCGCGCCGCTACGACCGGGACCGAGGAAGGCAGGACCGGGCCGGGACCGCCGGCGTGGACGCATCCGCATCGTGATGCTTCCCCGCCCGCGGCGGCCTCAGGACTCAGAGTTTGTACAGCTTGTTGAAGGGTGTGGTAATTCGTTCCTGCCGTGATCCGAAATCGACGATCACGGCGACCTCGTCTTCCACACCGATGACGACGCCAAGACCATAGCGATCATGGGTCACCCGGTCGTTCACGCTGAACCGCTCGACCGGTGGCGTGGGAGGCGGGGGCTTGAAGGGACTGGTGGGCAGGTGGCGACGGGGCACGCCGCTAGCTTGGTTCATCTCCTCCAGTATGTGCCGCCTGGGGGAACGCTCGCGACCGAAGAGCCACAAGTACCTCAAACGATCAAGATGCGGATGGCGGCCAGGGGCCCGGTTCGCGGGCCGGAACGACAGCGCCACGATCGTCGCCGACCGAGGTGGCGTCCGTGATCACGATCTGACATCGGCCGGTCCGCGCCCCACCGGCGCGGCATCGCGCCGCTTCCGACGCGCGTCCCCCGGTCCGTTCGCGTCTCCGCCCGCGGGCCGCCGAAATAGTTGACACGACATACATGTCGTTGTCGCTGCTGGTCCGGGTCCCCGGGCAGCCGCCGCTGCTCATGGTCGGCGATCTCACCTACGACGATCACCTGCTGCACGAAGGGCAGGTGCCGGGCGTCGGAAGCAGGCGGGAGAACGGCACGTGGCTGCTGCGGCCGCGAGCAGAGGGCGGCACCGTGGTGACCCACGGGTTCCAGCACCAGGGGCCCCTCGCGCGCGCTCTGAGCAGGGCGTATCGCGGTGTCGCCGAGCTACGGCTCGACCGCCTCTCCCAGCGGGCCGAACACCCGGGCCGCTGACGACCTCGGTGCCGGGGCCACGCGGACCTCCGGCCGGGGGAGACGGCATGTCTCCACCCGGCCGGAGATTCTCCTGGTGATGGGCGTCCACCTCGGCGCGTGGCCGGCCTGGTGATCGGCTACCTGCCTCCAGGCGGCACGGCGAGGTGTCCGGGGGTCACTTGATCTCGTAGGCCCGCACGACGGTCTCGCTGAAGGCGTTGCCGCCGGTGTCGGCGGCCTTGACCCGCAGGGAGGCGAACCCGCCCCGCGCTCCGGACGGAGTCCAGGTCTCGGCCGACCAGCCGTCCTTGCCCGAGGGGTGCACCAGCGTCGGCAGCCAGGTGCGGCCGTCGTCGTAGGAGACCTCCACGGTCAGGGTGCTCACCTTCAGGTCGGCCGAGCCGGCCTGGCGCTGTACTTGCAGCGGGATGCGCGTGTGCCCCACGGCCGCGCGGTTGCGCTCGTCCAGCTCGGGGTTGATCTTGACGGCCAGCAGCGGCAGCAGATCCCGCTCGCCCGCCTCGGGCGTCTTGGACCTGAACCGCCACTCGGCGCTGACCCGCGTGGACACCTTGGTCATGGCCGGGTCGCGGTCGGCGGTCATCGTGAGGCGGTAGTCGGCCTTCTTCCCGTCGGCGGGCAGTTCGACGTTCCCGGGCAGGTAGTCGGAGGCGAAGATCTCCTTGCCGTCGCGGTAGAGCTTGGCCCGCGGGGCGATGTAGCTGCCGTAGGAGTGGCGTTCGGGCACGCCGTCCTCGAACAGCGCGGCGGAGACCTGCAGCAGGTCGCCCTCGCGCCAGGAGTAGTCCCCGTCGGGGTTCAGGGAGGCCCCGAAGACGCCGGTGTTCCAGCGGTCGGTGGTCTTCTGGCCGGCGCGGTAGACGGTGGTCCGGCCGAAGAAGAACTGGTCGAGGTTGTCCCAGCCGTCGTCGGCCGGCTTGTACTGGACGAAGGAGGGGTACCAGCCGGTGTCGCCGGGCGTGTAGTACTCGGTCCGGCGGAACGGGAGCGGGAACCGGGAGACCTCGCCGTACGGCATCCAGGCCAGCGTGGTCCCGTACACCGCGGGCAGGGCGAAGTGCTCGCCGAACTTGCCGTCCCGCTGGGCGGCGTAGGTGGAGGTGACCTCCGCGAGGTCGCGGCGGCGCGGTCGGTAGCCGGGATCGGCGGGGATGCGCGGCTCGGCCTTCATCAGGTGGTAGAAGTACGGGCTGTCGTCGTAGCTCCCGTCGCCCTTCGGCCTGGCCCACTGGGTCCAGCGGTAGTAGGCGAACTTCTTGCTCGCCGTGCGCGTGGTGGGGATGGCCTTGACGCCTTCGACGTGGTCGGCTCCCCACAGGCCGCCGAGGTCGACGTCCACGCCGAAGGGCTGCAGGCCGTCGACGAGCTGGAGCATGCCGAGCATGCCGATCGCGAGCCGTGCCGTCGGCTCGTCGGTGCGCACGTCCACCGGCTTGGATTTGCGGGCGTCGGAGGCGAACGTGCGGTCGCCGTCGAGGGTGAACTCCGGGTCCGCGGCCATCACCACGGCGCCGTCCTGGTCGGCCATGAGGGTGACGACCGTGTACCGGTGCCCCTTCTCCAGCCTCAGGTCCAGCGCGCCGGTGGAGACGTCGTAGTTGCGCTGCTCCTTGGCGTCGATGTCGATGACGCCGGCCAGGGCGATGCCGGCGGGCTCGCCGTCGGAGCCGGTGAAGGTGAGCTTGAGCCCGCGCTTCTCCGGTTCGACCTGCACGCCGATGCCGGTGCGCACCGAGGTCCCGGCGCCGGTGGCGATGACCGTGCCGCTGAACATGCCGGTCGCGCCCGGTTCGGCGGTCACCTGGACCTGCGCGGTGCCGTGCGCGGGGACGTTCACGGTGGTGGCGCCGAGCTCGAACGGCGTGACCGCCTTGCCGTGGCCGTCCTTGGCCGTCACGGCGAGGTCGAGCCGGACGTCGGCGTCGCCGTCGTTGCGGTAGGTGAGCGTGCGCCGGACGGGGCCGGCGTGGGGCAGCTCGATCAGGCCCATGCTCAGCGAGGCGGGCTCGGTGGTGATCCGCTGGTCCACGGCGCGGGCGACGTCCACCCGGCCGGAGCCCTGGACGTAGGCGCCGAGCTCGTCGCCGGGAGCGGTGGAGGCCATCAGCGCGGCCTTGATCTGGTCGGCCTTCCAGTCCGGGTGCATGCCGGCGACGATCGCCGCCGCGCCCGTGACGTGCGGAGTGGCCATGGACGTGCCGCTCATCTCGGCGTACGACTCGTTGTCGACCGGGGCGCCGGTGTAGGTGTCCGCGGCCCGGGCGGCGACGATGCCGACGCCGGGCGCGATCAGATCGGGCTTGACGGCGGCGTCGCCGGGCCGGGGGCCGGTGCTGCTGAACTGCGCGACGGTGTCGTCGTCGCGGAAGGAGGCGCCGACCGACAGCGCGCGGTCGGCGCTGCTGGGCGAGCCGAGCGTCTGGGGGCCGTCGTTGCCGGTCGCGATGACGAACAGCGTGCCGTACTTCTCCGACAGCGCGTTGACGGCCTGCTCCGCCGGGTCCAGCCCGGGAGCGTCGGGTTCGCCCAGGCTGAGGTTGACGACGCGGGCGCCCTTCTCGGCCGCCCAGGTCATGCCCTCGATGATGCCCGAGTCCGGGCAGTTGCCGGTCTGGTCGCAGACCTTGCCGATCAGCAGCTTCGCGTCGGGGGCGACGCCCTTGTACCTGCCGCCCGAGGCGGCGCCGGAACCGGCGATCGTGGAGGCGACGTGGGTGCCGTGGCCGTGCAGGTCGCGGACGTCGGGCTCGGCGGTGAAGTTCTCGGTCCCGGCGACCAGGCCCGAGAGGTCGGCGTGGCCGGGGTCGTAGCCGGTGTCCAGCACCGCGACGGTGACGTCCTTGCCGGTGTGGCCGGCCGCCCATGCCTGGGGCGCGCCGATGTGCGGGACGCTGACGTCCAGGGACACCTTGGCCTTGCCGTCCAGCCAGATCTTCTCCGGCGCCGCCGCCGTCCTGGCCTGGGCGGTCAGGGACTTCCACAACGCGCCGGCGGCGGCGTGCGGTTCGCTCTGCGCCATGCCGTTGATGGCCGGGAGCGGGCGCCCGCCCGCGACGCGCAGCGCGGCAGCGTCACCGGCGTAGGTCACGATGAGCGGCAGGGCCTGGCTGGCGGCGTCGTCGTAGCCGAACTCGGCGAGCCGGGTGACGTTGAACAGCCGGGGGTCCAGCCGGCCGGCGGCCAGCAGGGGCATCGCGTCCATGGGGACGACGCTGAGCCCGTCCTGGCTCCGGCGCCGGGTGAAGGTGATCTTCTCCCTGCCGGGGCCCGGCTTGACGCTGAGCTGCTCCTGCTTGTCGGGCAGGGTGCGCAGCGTGATCTTGTCGCCGGTGAGGAGGGTGATCGTCTTGGGCGGGCCGGCCTTGGCGGCGGCCTGCGTCTTGGGGGAGGCGGCGGGGGCGGGCGTCGGGGTGGGGGCGGCCTGGGCCGGCGATGCGGCCGTCACCAGGGCCGTTATCACAACGCCGAGAAAGGCGGTTCTTTGAAGCACGACCCGATTTCTAACTGTTTGAGAATTTTGGTGACAAGGTGATCCTCTGGCCTATTGCGGCAGCCGCCGGAACTGGCCAAGATCGGACGCGTGCTCGATGACGGCCCGGCGCTGGAGGTTGTGGGGATCAGCGCGTTCGATGAGCGGATCTACCACGGCGTGCTCGCCTCGCCCGGCATCACGGTGCAGGAGCTGGTCATGCGCAGCGGCGAGAGCTCCAGCCGCATCCAGTCCTCGCTGCGAAGGCTGCGCGCCAAGGGCATGGTCAGCCGCCTGTGGGGGCGCTCGCCCCGCTGGACGGCGACCAATCCCGGGACGGCGATCCGCTCGCTGGTGCGCGGCCTGCAGAGCGAGCTGGACCGGCTCACCGACACGGCCGACACGCTGGAGGCCGCCTTCCGCACCGTCGGCCAGGACCCGGCCGAAGGCGGCCAGTTCGAGGTCCTCGCCGGTCCCGAGGAGACCGCCCGGTGGTACGTCCGGCTGCAGCAGGAGGCCAAGCAGGAGGTGCTGACCTTCGACCGGCCGCCCTACGTGCTGGACTACCGCAACACCCTGGAGGGCGAGCGCCTGCGCGCCGGCGTCCGCTACCGGGCCGTCTACGCGCGGGAGGCGTTCCTGCACGCCGGAGCGCTCGACGAGCTGGACGAGCAGCTCAGGGCGGGCGAGGACGCGCGCATTCTGCCCGAGCTGCCGTTCAAGATGGTGCTCGTCGACCGCCGGGCGGCGATCATGCCGTTGCACCTGGACCCGCCGCTGAGCCGCAGCGTGCTGATCAGGGGCTCCACCATGGTCGTGGCCCTGGTCGAGCTGTTCGAGCGCGTGTGGCGCGAGGCGGTCCCGGTGTACCCGCGGCCCGCGGCCCGCGACCGCGCCGCCGAATCGACCGGCGGCCCCGAGTCGCCCGGCGGCCCCGAATCGACCGGCGCTCGCGAGTCGGCCCGCGCCACCGGCCCGGAAGAGGAGCTGGAGGGGGAGGAGCTCGGCCTCGCGGACCGCCGGCTGCTGGCGCTGCTGTCGGCCGGGCTCAAGGACGACGCCATCGCCCGCCAGCTCGGCACCAGCCCGCGCAGCCTCCGCCGCCGTCTGCGCCACCTGTTCGACGAGCTGGACGCCGAGACCCGCTTCCAGGCCGGCGCCCAGGCCGGCCGCCGCGGCCTGGTCTGACCTCCCCGGCGACGGCGTCCCTCGGGGACGCCGGCCGCGGGGCACCCGGAGCCGCGGACGATGGGCCCGGCGGTCGTCAGGCGGGGGGCCAGTTCCTGAGGACGGCGTCGAGGGCGTCGAGCGTCCTTGCCCACGAGGCGTCCGCCGCGCGCGGACTGTGGCGGAACCCGCCCGCGGTCTCCAGGCTCACGTACCCGTGGAAGGTGCTGTGCAGCATGCGCACCGCGTCCGTCTGGTCGGGTTCCGGCAGGTCGTACCCGCGCAGGATCGCCCGGGTCATGTCCGAGTGCCGGCCCGCGGCGCTGGTGACCGCGGTCTCCCAGTCGAGCTCGATCTGGGCGGCGGCGTACCGTCCGGGATGTTCTTTGGCGTAGCTTCGGTAGGCGTTGGCGAAGGCCACCAGCGCCTCCTTGCCCGCGCGGCCGGCCAGCGCGCGTGCGGCCCTTTCCGCGAGCTCGCCGAGGGCCAGCAACGCCACCCTGACCCGCAGGTCCTGGGCGTCCTTGACGTGCGCGTACAGGGCCGCGGGCTTGACGCCGAACCCGCGCGCGAGCGCCGAGACGGTCACGTTGTGGAAGCCGATCTCGTCGGCCAGGTCCGCCGCCGCGCGTGTCAGGCGTTCCGCGGTCACTCCCGCGCGTGCCATGCGCCACCCTTCTCGCTTACTTACAACCTTTAAGCATTTGCCTACCTCTACAAGGAAAGCTAGCCTCACCTCTCATGAGACCGGTAACCGAAGACGACATCCGCGCGTCGTTCGTCAACTGCTCCAAGGGAGAGGCCAAGCGCGCCAACCTTCCCAAGGATCTCGCGGACCTGCCCTGGGAAGACCTCGACTTCCTGGGATGGCGAGATCCGGGCGCGCCCGAACGCGCCTACGTGGTCGCCGAACGCGACGGCGGACTCGTGGGCATCGCGCTGCGGGTGACCTCCGGCGGGCTTCGCAACTTCACCCAGCGCAGCATGTGCTCGCTGTGCCTGACCACGCAGACCGGCGGCGGCGTCGGGCTGATGACCGCGCGCCGGACCGGCGAGGCGGGGCGCCAGGGCAACTCGGTGGGGCAGTACCTGTGCGGCGACCTGGCCTGCTCCCTCTACACGCGGGGCAAGAAGCAGACCGCGGGGAGCGGGGTCATCGAGGAGTCCCTGACCGTGGAGGAGAAGGTCGCCCGCACGCGGGCCAACCTGCACTCCTTCCTGGACAAGGTGGTCGCGTGACGGCGGCCGGAGACTCGTCCGCACGGCCCGCCGAAGCTCACACCCGGTAGCCCTTCTTCACGTCCTCGACGAAGCCGAGGTAGTCCCGCAGGGGCCAGACCTGCTCGTACTCCAGGTACTCCCGCATCGGGAGCCGCCCGAGCGCGGTCCGGTCCAGCTCCTCGGCGTCGGGAGAGTCGACGATCGCGATCAGCCGTTTCTGCGCGGCGACCTTCCAGATGCCCACGCAGAACCCGGACTCGATCGACTTCAGGACGTGTTCTGCCTCGTCGACCTCGATGTCCCACAGTTCGTCGAGGTGGATCCTGCCTTCGTGGTTCCACTTCATCTGGACGTAGAAGAGCATGGAGTCTCCTGTCACTCGGGAGCATGACGGTGGCCCCGGTGCCGGGCCGGTCGGCCGCGCGGCGGGACGCCCGCGCCGGGACCTCCCGCCGCGAGCGATTCGGCGAGGTCGGTCATGCCCGAAGGCCGGTAGGGCGCCGGCGCCGGGCGAGGACTCCGGCGACGTGCTCATGGCCATGCCACAGTGCGTCGTACGGTGGGCGATCGTTGGTGAGCCCGCAGGGTGCCGAGCCGTGGAACCTTCCTGCCGCCAGTCTTGCCGCGGCCCCGCCCAGGGCACAAAGCTTCGCCCCACATCAGTCCCGATTACGTTATGTCCGGATATGTCTCACTGTGCGACGCGCCACCGGTTACCACGCCACCAGACCTCCGGTCGGGCCCTCCACGACCGGAAGAAGCCGTTCGCCGTGCCACGACCCGCTCGAGCGATGCCCGTGGACCAGGCCGGCGGGCACCTTCCCGTCGGCCGGCCACCAAGCCCTCTGGGTGGGCGTCGTCGGACGAACCGGCCTGACCCCGGGGTCGCCGTTCAGCGGTGGTCGGGTCGTTCGAACGTCTCGAACTGGAGATCCGCCTGCTGCGTGAACTCCAGGTACCGCTTGGCCTTGTCCACGCAGTCAGGGCAGATCGGTTCCTTGACCGACCTGGCCGTCGCCTCCGGCGTCGGTTCGCGAAAGCTCCCCAGAACCGTCATACCGGGAGGGAGCCCGGTATCAGGGTCGATCATCACCGTCATGACCCTCGCGGGGTGGAAACCGAAGGTGCGCTTGCACGCGTAGCACCTGCCGATCGTCGAGAGCCCCTCGTCCGCCATATGCCCTCCCTCCCCAGCACCGTACATGCCTGAGATGCCGGTCTTCCTGTGGATCAGCACACCCGCTGGACGGCCCTGGACCTGGGTGAGCAAACGCATGCTTGACGATCAGCGTGATCCGCGATCTCTTAGGTGGAGCGGCCGGGTCTGACGGAGATCTTGACGCCGTCGGCACGGCATGTTGTGATGCGAATGCCCGTCATTTCATGCTGGTTTAATGGGAAATGGGGAGTTGTGAGGGTTCTCCGGCGTGTGGCAGCCATGGCCGCGCTCCTGATCGGCACGGTCGGCATCCAGGTGATCAATGGCGGAACGGCGCAGGCGGCTCTGCCCACCGCCGCCGTCGCGCTCGGCGACAGCTTCATCAGCGGGGAGGGCGCGGGGAACTACCAGCCCGTCGCCGACGCCTCCGGGACGGCACAGGGCTTCCCCGGCTGGTCGGCCGCCAACAGCAACGCCTACTTCTGTCACCGGTCGGCGAACGCCTCGCTGTTCAAGGCGTCACTCTCCGGCATCCAGGACCGCTTCAACCTCGCGTGCTCCGGGGGACAGCCCGCCGACATCGCCAATCCCGGAAGCGCCCGCGCCAAGGGCCGTTCCGTCGCCTCGCAACTCGACCAGTTGCGCGCCGTCGCCCAGACCCACGACATCGACGTCGTCCTCATCGGCCTCGGCTCCAACAACAGCCAGTTCACCTTCGGCGACGTGGCGGAGCTGTGCGCCAACCGCTTCATCGCCGACGCCTGGACGGGCTGGTGGGAGTTCTGGGCGTACCTGAACGGCGACGTGCCGCAGGAGCCCTGCACCGTCTCGGACCTGGCCACCGACGCCGAGGTCGCGGCCGCGACCACCGAGACCACCGCCGCCCTGCGCCAGGTCCTCGACACCCTCGACCAGGTCGACGCCGACGGCGTCCACCAGGTGGTCCTGCAGACCTACACCAACCCGCTGCCGCTCGACGTGGCCTCGCAGTACTGGGACGAGGACGACCGCACCGACACCCGCGACAAGTTCCGCGCCCTCGGCGCCGAGCGGTACGCCGCCGGCTGCCCGATCCACCGCGCGAGCCTCGCCCCCGGGCACGTGTTCTCCCAGAACCTCGCCTCTCTGGTCAAGAACGCCTACACCACGCTGGCCGCCGAGCGCCCGGCGGCCGACCTGCGCGTGCTGGACGTCCAGAAGGCCTTCGACGGGGCCCGGCTCTGCGAGAACCCCGGCAGCCCCACCGGCGCGCTCGCCACGCCGCTCCGCGTGCAGGACGGGCCGTCCGGCACGCCCGTCACCAGCCTGTCCGGCTGGGACAAGATCGGCATCCAGCGGCTGGCGAACACCTGCGTCACCTACTTCCAGACCTGCCAGGAGTCGTGGCATCCCAACGCCGCGGGCCACGTGGTCCTCGGCCAGTGCCTGACCGGTGCCCTCACCGCCGCCCCCCGCACGGTCGTCACCTGCGCCCGCAACTCCAACGGCACGCTCACCATCTCCTGACGTCTCCTCGGCCTCCTGACGTCCCCTCGACGGCGCGCGTCCCCTCTGCGGGGGTGCGCGCCGTCCTGCGCGCGGCCTGTCACGGAGGCCGGCGCACGGCCGGCGGAAGGCGGTGCAGGGCCGCGGCGAGGCGGTCGAGGTGGCCGGGGGTGGTGAACAGGGCGGGAGTGACGCGCACGCAGGCGCCCGCCGTCACGCCGCCGCGCTGCACGGTGAAGATCCGGTGCCTGCTCATGAGGTGGTCGGCGATGGCCGTGTTGTCGCCGGCGCGGGTACGTCCGGCGAGGCGGAAGGCGGTGATCGCGCCGTACATGCCGGGCTCGTCGGGGGTGAGGATCTGCATGTCCGGAATGTCGCGCACCTGGCGCACCCAGCGGTCGCGCAGGTACCTCAACCGGGCCTGCTTGTTGGCCCCGCCCAGGGCGTCGTGGAAGTCCAGGGCGGCGCCGACGGTGAGGATCGGCGCGACGTCCATGGTGCCGGAGTGGACGCGCGAGCGGAGGTCGCCGGCGGGGTAGGTCTCGTCGGCGAAGGCGAGGTCGATGTCGGCAAGGCGGTGCCCGCGGACGTACATGAAGCCCGACCCGAGAGGGGCGCCCATCCATTTGTGCAGCGAGAACACCGCGAAGTCGGCGTCGAGGTCGTCGACGGTGAACTCGAGCTGGCCGAAGGAGTGGGCGGCGTCGACGATCACGTCGATGCCGCGCCGGCGGGCCATGCCACAGATCTCGCGCACCGGCACGACCAGGCCGGTGCGGTTGTTCATGTGGCTGAGCAGCAGCAGCCGCACCTTGGGACGCTCACTGAGCGCCCGCTCGTAGGCGTCCAGCACCGCCCCACGGGTCGCCGGTTCGGGGATGACGATGCGCTCGACGCGCACGCCGCGCCGGTCGGCCAGCCAGTTCATGGCGTACTGGGCGCTGTGGTAGTCGAGGTCGGCGTACATGACGGCGTCTCCCGGCCGCAGCCGGTTGTACCCCGCGATGAGGTTCTGCAGGGCCTCGGTGCCCCCGCGGGTCAGGGCGATCTCTTCGGGCGCGGCGCCCACGGCCTGGGCGACGCGCTGCCGGACCTGGTCGGCCTGTGCCTTGTAGGCGGTGCGCAGCAGGTGGGAGTTGCGCTCGTTGAGCAGATCGACGTTGCGGTGGTAGGCCAGCCGTACCGGCTCGGGCATGATCCCGTAGTAGCCGTTCTCCAGGTTGACGAACTCGGTGCTCACCCGGAACTGGGCCGCGACGCCTCCCCAGAACGCCTCATCGGTGGCCAACTCGTCGGGCGTCACTCCGGCGGGCACGGCCGGGAGCCCGACAGCGGCCGGCCGGTCCATGCGAGTCGCGCGGTGGACCGGCGGGGTGGCGGCCAGGGCGCCGAGTCCCGCGACCATCTCACGCCGGGAAAGGATCATCGACTTCTCCACGCGCGTCAGCGGCCGGCGGCCGTCCGGCGAATCCCGCCGCGGGTGCGGATAGGCCTTTTCAGTCTGCGTGAGGCCGTTCACCGAGGGCGGCATTCGACACCGCGTCGGCGTGGCGAGTCCATATGAGCCGTGCCGCCACAAACAGCCGAGAGTGATGTGAGGGTAACAGGCGCTGCGGCGGAAAATCCGTTTTGCGAAAGGCGGTGAATCGTCTGGGCGCGGCCTGCCCCGCAGGCGGGCATCATCGGCGGTGATGTTCGCGATACCAGTGAGGCGTGGTGACAGACCGGCCGCGGCGGGAGCCGGCCGGCTGGTGATGAGCGCGGCGCTCATGCTCGTCATGATCACCTCCCTGGTGTTCGCCCATGGCGGGGCCTGCGCGGCCGTGATCATGTCGGAGTCCGACGGGCACGTCCTGCACGAGACCGTCACGGTGCTGGAGATGTCCCCGGACGCCGACTGCCGGCATCACGACCTGCCACCCGGACATCGCCACGGCACCGAGCAAGAATGCTCGGCCACGGATCCTCCCAGCGTCCAGGTGCCCTCCGCCGCCCAGGCGGTGCTCGCGATCGCCGCCCATCGCCGCGGCCGGCGCGTGAACCTGACGCGGTGCGCCACCGCACCGCTTCCGACCCCCGATCGGGTGAATATCCGCGTGATGCGCATATAGACGGCGCACCTGCCTCACCGCCGTCGGTTCAGCCGGGTGTGGCGGAATGCCGCCATGCCCCCGAAGTCGCATCGATTCACATCGGGGATTCACATGTCATCGCAGACGACCATCGCACGTCGAAACAGCGCGCCGTCCTCGGCGTATTCGTCACTCGGTCTGGCCGTGGGGAACACCCCGCTGACCTTCGTTCCGAACCCCTCCGACCCCGGCACGGGGTTCTGGGCCAAGCTGGAGGGCTTCAACCCTGGCGGGATCAAGGACCGGCCGGCGCTGCACATGATCCGTCGTGCGCGGGCTCGGGGCGAGCTGCGGCCGGGCGCGACGATCGTGGAGTCGACCAGCGGAACGCTGGGGCTGGGCCTGGCCCTGGCCGGCATCGTCTACTCCCACCCGGTCGTCCTGGTGGGCGACCCGGGCATGGAGCCGCTCATGCGGCGCCTGCTGGCCTCCTACGGCGTCCGGCTGGAGATCGTGGCCGAGCCGCATCCCACCGGCGGCTGGCAGCAGGCGCGCCGCGACCACGTCACCCGCCTGCTGGAACGAATCCCGCACGCCTGGTGTCCCGACCAGTACGGCAACCCGGACAACGTCGACGCCTACGCGGGGCTGGCGCACGAACTGCTCGCCCAACTGCCCCACATCGACGCGCTGGTGTGCTCGGTGGGCACCGGCGGCCACAGCGCCGGGATCTCCAAGGTGCTGCGCCGGCACTTCCCCGAACTCGACCTGGTCGGCGTCGACACGGTCGGCTCGACCATCTTCGGCCAGCCCGCCCGCCCGCGCCTGATGCGGGGCCTTGGGTCGAGCATCCACCCGCGCAACGTCGCCTACGACTCCTTCAGCGAGGTGCACTGGGTGAACGCCGCCGAAGCGGTGTGGAGCTGCCGCGCGCTGGCCGCCGGCCACTACGTCTCGGGCGGGTGGAGCACCGGCGCGGTCGCGCTGGTGGCGCGCTGGCTGGCGGCCACCCGGCCCGCCGACACCGTAGTGGCGATCTTCCCGGACGGGCCGTGGCGCTATTGGGACACCGTCTTCGACGACGACTTCTGCGCCGCCCGGGGCCTGCTGGACGCCCCGCCGGCCGACCGGCCCGACCGGATCGCGCTGCCCGCCGAGCGGGAGGTCACGCGCTGGACCCGCTGCACCACCGTCATCGATCCGCTCGGCACGGCAGGACGCGGGCGATGACCTCGACCTGGCGCCGGTTCCGTTCCTTCCCCCGTCCGATCCAGTTGCTGCAGCTCAACCAGGCCGGTATCAACCTGGGCTTCTTCATGCTCATGCCCTACCTGGCCCAGCACCTGACCGGCCAGGCACACCTGGCCGTGTGGACCGTCGGGCTGATCCTGGGGCTGCGCAACGCCAGTCAGCAGGGCATGTTCCTGGTCGGCGGCACCCTGGCCGACCGGCTCGGGTACAAGCCCATGATCATGGCGGGCTGCGTCCTGCGCACCGTCGGATTCGCGCTGTTCGGCCTGTCCACCTCGCTGGCGGTCCTGCTCGTCGCCGCGGTGCTGAGCGGGCTGGCCGGCGCGCTGTTCAACCCGGCCGCCCGCGCCTACCTCGCCCACGAGGCCGGTGATCGCAAGGTCGAGGCATTCGCGGTGTTCAACGTGTTCTACCAGGCCGGCATCCTCGCCGGGCCGCTGCTCGGCCTCGCGCTCCTCGGCGCGGGATTCCGTACGGTATGCCTGTCGGCGGCGGCCATCTTCGCCGTCCTGGCCGTCCTGCAGTGGAGGTGCCTTCCCGCCCGCGCGGGCGCCGAGGCGGACGCCGACCGGCCGGTCCTGTACGACTGGCGGGAGGCGTTCACCAACCGGCCCTTCCTCGCCTTCGCCACCGCCATGATCGCCTCGTACGCGCTGTCCTACCAGATGTATCTGGGGCTGCCGCTGGAAGTGCAGCGGGTCGGCGGCGGCGCGGGAGGCGTGATGGCGCTGTACGCGATCTCCGCGCTGCTGGGGATCGCCGCCCAGGTGCCGGTGACCGCGTGGTGCACGGCACGGTGGAGACCCGGGCAGACCATCACCCGAGGGCTGACGCTGATGACACTGGCCTTCGCGCCGCTGGCGGTCACGGCGCGGTTCCACCCGCCGCCGCACCTGGCCCTGGTCCCGGTCATCGCCTGCACGCTCCTGCTCACCGCGGGCACGCTGATGGCCTTCCCGTTCGAGATGGCGACGATCGCCGACATCGGTGGCGGCCGCCTGGTCGGCACGTACTACGGCCTGTACAACCTGCTGTCCGGCGCCGGCATCCTGGCCGGCAACCTGGCCGGCGGCGCCGCGATCGACCTGGCCGCGCATTGGAACCTGCCCGGCCTGCCGTGGCTGCTGCTGGTCTGCGCCGGCCTCGCCTCCACCCTCGCCCTCGCCCACCTCGACCGCACCGGCCGCCTGGCGCCCCCCGGGCCGTCCCGCCCCGCCGTCCTGACCGGATGACGCGGCGTGCCGGGGCTCTAGTCCGAGGTCCTCGTCCAGACCTGGTAGGAGCCGTCGCCGAAGGTCGTGGAGAACGGCAGCTCCGCGGAGAGGCGGTACCTGCCGCTGCTCGGCAGGGCCTTCGCGATGGCCGGGTCGAACTTCGAGACTCCGGGTTTCTGCAGCACCACCAGGTCGTAGCGGCCGTCGCCGATGGCCGCCGTGTAGGCGTTCGCACCGGTGTGCTCGACGCCCTCGGCGTCGGTGTAGCCGAGGTGGTAGGTGCCCGTCCACTGGCTCCAGTCGGTGACGTCCTGGAAGTAGTAGGTGGGCACCTGCGCGATGTCCGCCAGGTACCGGCCCTCGCCGTTCACCTGCGGACGGAGCAGGTCGACGAGCCGCGTCGAGTCCGGCCAGGTCGCATACCGCCACTGCGACTGCGCCACGCCTGAGGAGAAGGCGAACCCGATGATGCCCAGGCCGATCGCGGCGCGGACGACGAGGAGGCCGATCGGTGTGCGGCGGAACGGCGGGCCGACGATCGTGGACAGACCCAGCCCGGCCAGCGGCGCGAAGAAGAACAGGCCGAACCCGACGTGCTTGTGCAGGGACACGGAGGTCGACAGGTGGATCTGGTAGGCCGGGGCCAGCAGGCCCGTCCCGCAGAGCAGCAGGCCCAGCGTCGCGCGCCACACCCTGCCCGGCACCTCGCCGGCGGCCTTGCGGCCCGCGGAGGCGACCTCGCCGATCCGGCCGCGCCACACGTACGCCAGCGCTCCCAGGCACGCCAGGACGAAGGCCAACCCCATCCACTCGACGGACACATCGATCAGCGAGCTCGCGGAGTTGGTGCCGTGAGGCCGGGAGGTGGTGGTGAACCGGATGCCCGCCAGGATGGAGCTGCCGTACAGCACGGCACCACCGACGGCTCCCACGGCGCCCGACAGCAGCACCCCGCGCCAGAGCGCGCGGACGCCCTGATGGGGCCAGGCGACGATGACGGCCAGTCCGACCACCGTGGGGATGAACAGTCCGGCGGCGTACTTGGTGCAGAAGGCGAGGACCAGGACCGGCGCGGCGAACAGGACCGCGAACGGGCCGGCCCGGGCGGTGCGCACCACGAGCCACGCGGCGAAAGCCAGCAGGAACAGGGCCGCGGAGTCGAAGGTCGCGAACCAGCCCAGCACGATCGTCGACTGGGAGGCCGCGAAGACGACGGCCGCGAACAGGCCCACGCGCTCGCTGAACAGACGGCGGGTCAGCGAATAGAGCAGGCCCGTGCAGCCGAGCATGAACACAAGGCTCAGGGCGCGTGCCCCGGTCAGCCCGCCCACAACGTCCATGGCCCCCGCGAGCAGGGGATACAGCATGGGGGAACCCGAGAAGGTGCTGCTGTACGAGGGGTTCACCGCGGCCCCGTGGAGGAGGTGGGCGAACTCCATGCGGCCGGCGTGGATGTACAGCGCCTCGTCCATGAAGGCGGAGTTGTGCAGCCGCGTCGACAGCAGTGCCTGCACGACCATGACCAGGGCGAGGACGGCCCGGTGCGGCCACGCGCGCCGGCGACCGGCCCGAGCGGACGCCTTTGCGGGGGCGACCTCGGGCACACCGCCGGCGGGCGTGCCGCCGAGCGGCGCCCTCATGCCTTCCGGCACGCGCGAGGCCTCTCGGACCGGCGAACGGGTCACAGGAAGTTCCTCCCTGGACCGCCGCGGGGGAGTCCCTCCGGCGCCGAAGGCCGGGCCGGTGATCTCAGGCTCCATCAGGGTGCCCTGTCTTCATCAACGGGTGCTCCATGGTGAGTCCGGCGAGCGTGCGTGACCGCGGAACGGAAGCCCGACCGCCTGCCGAGGGCGATCTCCCGGTCAGGTCCGGTCCTTCATTCCTGCCCTCGAAAGGTAGCCGAACCGGACGAAGCCGACGACATCGCGCCGCGCCACGCCGGTCAGGATGCGGCCGGTACATGGAGGGCTTGCCGGCCCGCCCACCTAGCTCGGCGTCGACAGGCTCATCACGGTGTCGCCGGCCGGGCTTTCACTCACCGAGCCGGAGGGTTTCGTACGGGTCAGCGCACCGAGCGCGAGCAACAGCAACCCTGCCGAGGCCCACGCGGCCCAGTCCCCCAGGGCGGTGTAGAGGGTGGCCGAGCCCTGCCGGGGCAGGGCGGCCGTGACCGTGGTCATGCCGGTCATGTCCGTCTTGGCGCTGTGGCCTTCGGCCAGGATCCGGCCGCGGTCGTCGCTGACCGTCAGCAGTCCCTCGCGCGCGGCGCGGGCCACCGCCAGGCCGTTCTCCACGCCGCGCACCACCGCCATGCGGCTGTGCAGCCACGCGTCCTGGTCGAAGTCCCAGGCCGGCGCGAGCAGGGCGGCGGCGCCGGCCTTGCCGTACTGCCTGACCAGGCCGGGGAAGTCCAGGTCCTTGCAGATGATGAGGCCGAGCCGATGACCGTCGAGGAAGGCCAGGCCGGTGCCGGGCCGGAACCTGCCCTCCACTCCCGGGATCATGTGGTGCTTGTCGTAGCGCACGCCGGAGGGGTAGCTCACCGCGCTGTTGGTCTCCATGGCGATCCCCGCGACCACCTCCACGCCCGGGCGGGCGAACGGCAGGTCGGTGGTCCTGAAGACCTTCTCGGGCAGCACCACGACCTCCGCGCCGTGGGCCGCCGCGTCGTCCACCGCCTCGCCGTACCGGTGGAGGACATCCTTGGAATCGTCCGTCGCGACCAGTGCGACCTTCCGTCCTGCGGTGTCGGCGGGCGTCGCGAGGCGTAGGAGACCATGGCCGAGCGTGAGCGCGACCAGCACACCCGAGACCACCGCCGCGCGTGGCCGCAGGACCGCGATGGAGGCGGGCACGAACAGCAGGAGGAAGGTGATGCCCCAGACCCCGGTGACCGAGGCGGTCTGCAGCACGGGCAGGAGGTCGGCCTGCGTGTACGCCAGGCTCCACCAGGCCCCGTGCGGTCCGGCGAGGTTCATGACGTACTCGGTGGTGACCCAGACGGCCGGTAGGGCCGACGCCGCCAGCAGCCCCCGGCCGCGCACGAGCAGGGTGCGGAAGAGCAGCACGCCCGCGCCGTAGCAGAGCGCGGGGCCGGCGATGAGGGCGGCGGCCAGCGCGGGCGGCATTTCCAGGGATCCGGTGAAGTACGGCCACATCTGCGCCTGACCGGCGAGCCAGACGAGCGTCCCGGCGGCGAAAGCCGTGCCCCTCCCCGCATGGCGAGCCAGGAACAGGACAGGGAGCGGCGCGAGCCAGGTGAGCCACCAGACGGGGTGGAGACCGGTGCCGAAGTGCATGAGGATCGCGGAGGCGAGGGTGAGGAGGATGCGTCGCATGCCGACGATCGTGCTTTCCCCCACCCCGCGGGCGCGTCACTCGCGGGTGTGATCTCCGTCGTCACTCCTGCCGGGGACCACCAGCCCGGACTCGTAGGCGAGCACCACGGCCTGGACCCGGTCCCGCAGGTCGAGCTTGGTGAGCATGCGGCTGACGTGCGTCTTGACCGTGTGCTCGGTGACCACGAGCGCGGCGGCGATCTCCGCGTTCGACAGGCCCTGCGCGACCAGCTTCAGCGTCTCGCGCTCGCGTTCGGTCAGTGCGCCGAGCCTGGCCGTCAGCCGGGGGGCGACGCCGTGGGCGGGCCGGCGCACCAGGTCCTCCAGCAGCCTCCTGGTCGCCGCCGGGGCCAGCAGGGCCTCACCCGAGGCGACGGTGCGCACGGCGTGAGCCAGTTCGTCGCGCCGGATGTCCTTCAGCAGGAAGCCGCTCGCTCCCGCCCGGACAGCGTCGTAGACGTACTCGTCGAGGTCGAACATGGTCAACACCAGTACCTTGGCGGCGGTGGTGGCGCAGATCCGCCTGGTCGCCTCGATGCCGTTCATTCCCGGCATGCGCACGTCCATCAGGACCACGTCCGGCCGGAGCCGCCTGGCCGCGGCGACCGCCTCCGCACCGTCGGCGGCCTCACCGACCACCTCCATGTCCGGCTGCGCCCCGAGGATCAGCCCGAACCCCGCGCGGAAGAGATCCTGATCGTCGGCGATGAGCACCCGTAACATGCCGGCTATCCAAGCGGAAATTCGGCCGTCACCACGAATCCCCCGTTACGCCCCGCCTCGGCCCTGAGCGTCCCGCCGCATGCCGCCGCCCGTTCTCGCATCCCGGCCAGCCCGTACCCGCCGCGCTCACCCGGCCCTCGCCCGTCGTCGGCGATCTCCACCGTCAGGCGCTCCCCCCAGGTCAGAGCCAGGCGGACGGCACGCGTACCGGCGTGTTTGCGCACGTTGGTGAGCGCTTCCTGAACGATGCGGTACACGGCGGCCTCAACGCTCTCCGCCACGGGGCGCGGGGTGCCGGCGGTCGTGCTCACCACGTCCAGGCCGCTGCGGTCGAGCAGCGCGGGGAGGTTGGCCAGACGTGGCTGGAACAGGGACTCGCCCGGGCGCTCGTCGGCGTGGCCGCACACCGGTCCGCCGCCCTCGCCCGGGGTCCGCAGCGCGGTGAGCACCCCCCGGAGCTCGGCCAGCGCACCCCTTCCCATGTCGGCGATCGCATCGAACACCGCCTCGGCCTTGTCCGGAGCGCTGCGCATCACCACCGGACCGGTTTCGGCCTGGACCACCATCAGCCCCACGGAATGGGTGATGATGTCATGCATGTCGCGCGCGATCCGGGTGCGTTCCTCGGCCGCCGCCGCGATGTGCTCCTGCTCCTGCCGCCGGGCCCGTTCGGTCAGCTCGGCGGCCCGCGAGCGGCTCGCCCTGACGCTGGTGCCCAGCGCGTAGGCGGCGACGAAGGCGGTCCCCACCAGCCGGTAGGTCTCGTCGTTCTCCCCGGGCAGCACCAACGAGGCGCCCACCGCCACCACGATCAGCGGAATCGCCGCCAGCCTCTTCCACCTGGGGCTCAGGTCGGCGATCGTGTAGACGGCCAGCAGCGGCCCGAAGGGCAGCAACGGCTTCTCCCATGTCACCAGCACCGACATCGCCGCGCCGACCAGCACCGCGACCACCATTGGCGCCCGCCTGCGCCACCCCACCGGCGCCGACGCCAGCAGCCCCAGCCCGATGATCCACCAGGGATTGGGAGCGGGCAGCAGAAGCGGGATCACCGTGGCCAGGACCACGCCCACCGCGAGCGCCCCGTCAACGGCTCCCTCGGTCCGGCCCGCTGCGAACATCCGCCCATTATCTGGATTCCTCCGCCCGCCGCCCTCACTCTCAGGAGTGATATGCGGCAGCGAAGCCGTCACCGATCGCCGAAGTTGCCGACCTCGGGGCCGGCGGCTTCGATGGACCCCGTGTCCCGTCCGTTCTCCATGCCCGCGCGCCGATATCGACCGGTCGTCCGCACGACTCTCACGGCACTGCTGATCATGATCGCTCCGCTCGCGCTGTCCGGCTGCACCGGGCCGGACGAGCCGCCGTCGCTGCCGCCCGCCGGCGTCTACGAGCACGACGCGGCGGGTGAGGACTCGCGGGCCGAGCCGATCCCGGCCGACGGCACGGCAGGGGCTCTCACTCGGCCGTTGAGGCAGGCCGGTTGGTTCTGTGCGCAGGTCCGAGCCAATGCCGACGGCCGTGCCCTGTGGTGCCGCATCGGGCTCCGCGACGAGGCGGACACGGTCTATCCGCAGGTGGCGCAGTTCCTGCTCGACCGCGACGACCGGCTCGCCTGGGCGTGGTTCCCCTCCCCGCAGGGGAACCACGAGGACGACCAGGTCGCCGAGGCCGCGGCACCGGCGCTGACCGCGATCTGGCCCGAAGCCGGTGACCGCGTGCGGCAGGAGATCGACGACTTCGACCGCGATCTCCATACCCACGGGACGCGGCCGAGCGACGGCGTCCCCCGGACGGGGTGGTCGGACACGCACGCGGACTACGGCTACGACCGGCACAACGGACTGGTCGTCACCGCCCGGGACACCTCCGTGCGACGCTGGCCGTTCGGCTCAGCGCACTACGCGACCTCGATGAGCTCCGCTGTCGATGATCTCCTGGCCGGTGGTTACGACTGCTTCTACCCACCCCAGCAGAGCTGCGACCGCACCCGGTCGAACGGCTACTTCCGTGTCACCCTCCGCGGTGACCAGATCGTCTCGGCCTGGTTCGGCATCGGCAGCGTGATCGAGTCGGGGCGGCAACGGCACCTGCTCGGCGAGGAGTTCCCGCATGGCCTCACCTTCCTCGCCGAGGCGGTCCGGCCCCAGGTCACCGAGCGAATCGAACAGTGCCGCCGATCCGGCACCGGCTTCACCGGCATCGTGGCCGGAACGGTCGTGATCATCGATGCGCGCCGGGGCGCCGTCGACGGAGACGATCTGGTGGCGTACCTCGACATCCAGATCGGCGCACCGCTGGCCGCGACCCTGCCCACCTGATCAGCCTCAACCGGCGCGGGACCGAACCAGACGCAACCGGAGCAGGCCGATGACCGAGGGACCGCCCGAGAAGCACCACACGGCGATCACCGGATCGCAGATCGCGCATCCCAGGGAAGAGTGGTCCGCGAACGGGATGATCGGGTTGCCGTGCAGGTGGTGCAGCAGATCCCAGCCGGTGTGCAGCAGCCACCCGATGCCGACGAACGTCCACGACTCCAGGCCGCGGTAGGCGCAGTAGGTCATGACGGCCGTGAAGGCGAACTCCCACGGGCCGAAACCGCCGCCGCTGAGGTAGGCGGCCCCGGCTCCGGCCACCATGATCGCGTTGAACCGGCGCCGGTGCGGTTCGCGGATCAGGGACATCAGGCACACGTACCCCACGCCGATCATGATCGGGACGACGACGCTCATCGTCGGGGGGTTTCCTGCCGGCGGCCGCCCGGCGCGGCGGAGGCACCCGCGCCGCCGTCCGCACAGCGGGACTCAGAAGCCGTGCCGGCATCGAATCGGACGATCATGAAGGTGTCCGTTCCGTTGAGAGGTGTGGTGGACGTGGTCGAGGCTAACCGGCGACGTCCCGGGCTCCTAGTGGCAGGAACGACAATGTCCAACGGGATATCGCCAACGGCTGGCGCGCGTGGTGAGCTGACGAAGAGCAGTAAGAAGCCATTGGCGAGGACCCGGTGCAGGCATATGTTCTCGCCATGCACACCGTCGTCGTCCTCGCGCTGGATCAGGTGATCCCCTTCGACCTGTCCACACCCATCGAGGTGTTCACCCGCACCCGAATGCCCGACGGCCGCCCCGCCTACCGGGTGCGGGTCTGCGCCGAGCGGCCCGACGTGGACGCCGGCCTGTTCACCCTGCGCGCCCGGTGGGGACTGGACGCACTCGCGGACGCGGACACGGTCATCGTGCCCGGCACCGCCGACCCCGCCAGACCTCTGCCGCCGGCCGTCCATGACGCGCTCTCCAGGGCCGCCGCCGACGGCACCCGGATCGCCTCCATCTGCTCGGGCACCTTCATCCTCGCCGCCGCCGGACTGCTCGGCGGGCTGCGCGTCACCACCCACTGGCTGGCCGCCGCCCAACTCGCCGCCGCCTACCCGGACATCGACGTCGACCCTGACGTGCTCTACGTCGACAACGGGCGGATCCTCACCTCGGCCGGTGCCGCGGCGGGACTGGACCTGTGCCTGCACATGATCCGCCGGGACTATGGCTCCGCCGTCGCCGCCGACGCCGCACGACTGTCGGTCATGCCGCTGGAACGCGAGGGCGGCCAGGCCCAGTTCATCGTGCGGCAGTACCCGCCCACCCCTCGCGGCTCGGCCATCGAACCCCTCCTGCGCTGGATCGAGGACAATCTCGCCCGAGATCTCACCCTCGCCGACATCGCCGTTCACGCAGGCATGAGCACCCGCACCCTGATACGGCGCTTCCGCGAGCAAACCGGCACCACACCATTGCAGTGGCTCCACCGGGCCCGTGTCCGCCAAGCCCAGCACCTGCTGGAGACCACCCGGCACTCGATGGAACGCATCGCGGCCCAGGCGGGCTTCGGCTCGCCCACCGCCTTCCGCGACCGCTTCAAACGCGTCGTCGGCGTCACCCCCCACGCCTACCGGAGCAGCTTCAGCTGAAGCCCGGCCACCAAACCAACGACAGCTGCGACAAATCGTCGACAATGGCACGAGGGCTCCGCCGGCCCGTCCGGAGCCTGAACCGTGTCCTCACCTCCACAGACAGGTTGGCAATGCATCTCCACGCAGGCGAGACCGAGGCCGTTGGCTGGCGAGTGGTGACCGTGCTCGACGCCGTCCGGCAGCTCCGGGAGGCATCACCCGACGTCACCGGACGTCCACGGGTGATCGCGATCGACGGCCGGGGCGGCGCGGGCAAGACGACCCTGGCCGAGCGGCTCCGCAGGACGGTGCCCAACTCCGCCATCGTGCACACCGACGACATCGCCTGGAACCACGCCTACTTCGACTGGGGCACCGTGCTCGCCGAGAACATCCTGCGGCCCCTGCACCGGGGTGAGGCGGTGGACTTCCGCCCTGATGCCTGGACCCTCCACGACCGGCCCGGATCGATCACCGTCCCCGCCGGTGCCGACTTCGTCTGGGTCGAGGGCACCGGCATCATCCGCGAGGAGCTCGCCCTGTGGCTGGACGCCTCGGTGTGGATGCAGGGTGACCTCGATGAGCAAGAGCGCCTGTTGGTCGCTCGCGACGGTGACTCTCCCGAGCAACAGGAGCACGTGGCGAACTGGCTGCTGGAGGAACTGCCGTTCCTGGTGCGAGAGCGGCCATGGGCCCGAGCCACCATGATCGTCGCCGGTCCTCCGCACATCGACCACGCCCCGGACACCGAACTGGTCGTCGCCCCGCCGACCAACCCTCAGATCAGCGGGTGACCGGTTCGAGATCAGGAAGGCCAGGGCGGCGCGTCGGGGGCAACGCCCCGTGCCGGCAGGGACCCTATAGAGGACTACCAACGGAGGCGTTGCGCCTGCCAGTCGAAGCTCTTGAGCCGGTGGCGATGCACGGCGCCCACCTCGGGCCGGCGGAAAACTCGGTGGTGCGGTCGGCCACTGCGAGATAGCCTCGATTGTGTCCGGCTGATCAGGGAGGTCGACATGACGTGCATGGTCCTCAGCGAGGTAGCCGCCGCCGCTGCGACGCGTGAGTTCGCCGCGATCTGACCTTCGCCCCTTTCAAGGGCTGTAGCTCGGTCAGACCACGAATTCCTCGCTGCGTGGCGGCCGCCGTCGGCTGCGGATTCCGTCCGCGCCGCCGGCTGTAGCGCCCTCATCGGCGCTGTCACCGCTTACCGCGCTACACGAGGAGAATTCGTGGATTCCGCATCATCCTTCGAGCCGCTGACGGCGGCCGAAGGCGGACCCAGTCACGTCATCCGTTCAGGCCACACCGTCAGGCGTCCTGCCCGCCCCTGGACCGGAACCGTCCATGCGCTGCTGCGCCACCTGGCCGACGCCGGGTTCACCGGCTGCCCGCAGGTGGTCGGCGATGGCTTCGACGCCGACGGCAACGAGGTCCTGACCTACATCGAAGGCACCATCGTCCACCCACAGGGCTGGTCGGATGAGGCCATCTGGCAGGTCGGCAGGCTGCTGCGCGACCTGCACAACGCCACCGCCGGCTTCCGGCCGCCGCCGGACGCCGCGTGGCAGCCATGGTGGATGCACCGAGCCGGCACTGACTCGGTGATCGGACACTGCGACGCCGGACCGTGGCACACCGTGGTGCGCGACGGTCGGCCCGTGGCGTTCATCGACTGGACGCTGGCCGGGCCGGTCGACCGTCTCGACGAGGTCGTCGCCGCCGCCTGGTGGCACGCCCAACTGCACGACGACGATGTCGCCGAACGCAACAACCTGCCGGATGCGGCCACCCGCGCCCGGCAGCTCCGGCTGTTCCTCGACGGTTACGAACTACCCACCGCCGAGCGAGACGGCCTGGTCGTCCGGATGATCGAGTTCGCGATCCGGGATTGCGCCGCCGAAGCGGCCCAAGCCCAGATCACTCCGGACTCGACGAACCCGGCACCGCTGTGGGCCCTGGCCTGGCGGGCTCGCGCCGCCGGCTGGATGATCCACCACCGGACCCTGCTGGAAGGCGCCATACAGGCGTAGGGGCAGGACTCCGGCGGCCGGGGGCGCCGACCATCACATCGATGCCCCCGGTCGATCAGAAGCAGTGAGGGCCCGGGTCAGCGATCATCTTCTGACCCGGGCCTTCGTGTGTGGAGTGGGGGTGACGGTAATCGAACCCGCGCTGCCGGCTCGGGAAGCGCATCGAGTACGGCCGGTACGGGCGTTGACCTCGATGTAGGCCGTCCGCCGTTCGTGCTCTTGGCCGCGGCTGTGGCTGTACAGCCGAGCTTTCCGGACCGCGTCGACAGACCCGCCTTGGCATGCACGGTCGGCCGGCGTCAGCCCGCGGGGGCCGACCACTCCACCAGCGGCGGGCGCACCGACGCGCACAACGGCTGACGCTTGGCGTCCGTCAACCCCAGCCGCGCCAGCAGGGCGCCACCGGCCACGGCCCTCTCCAGCACGTCCGCGGGAATGGCCTCCAGCCACAGCTTCGCCCGCCGGAACATCGAGAACGCTCCGGCCTCATCGACCGTCCCCCACGACAGGTAGACGAACCGGCCGCCCGGCCGGCCTTGCACGAACGGGCCGCGCAGATCCCAGCCGGACTCCGTGCGGATCGCGGTCACCTCCAGCTCCCACACCGCCGAGGAGACGTCCGCAGCGGTCACGCCGAGCAGTTCACCGGTACGCTCCCGCCGCTGCACGCCGACATGAATGTTGGAGTAGCCAGGAAACCCCGGTGCAGGTCCACACTCCCGGCCCGGCAGCTCGGATGCTTCGATACAGATCAGCACCCCATCATCATGCACGCCCTCGCGATGGCCCGACCAGATCGAAACGGCCCGCGGTATGCGGAGTGAAAGATCCGGTTCGAGTCGTTCCAGATCGTTCCGGACGGTGCTGAGCGGCCCTGGTATCGCGGTGGTCGTGCGGGCAGTCCTGCCCCGGCAAGGACGGCCCGCACGTCAAGCCCGGCTGAGTGCCGAGTGTGGTCAGAACCTGCCGGCCGCGATATCGGCCAGCGTCACCCGGGAGACCTCGAAGACGCTCACGGACGATGGCTTGCGTCCCGGCGCGCCGACCTCGGAGCGGATCGGCATCCCGGTCCTGGCGTCGATCGTCAGCACCTGTTCGTCGCTGCCTCCGAACAGTGCCGGTCCCGCCGTGAGGGTCAGCGTAGGCCGGCCGCCGGTCGTCGAATCCTTGACGGTGACCTCAGGAATGGTGGAAATCAGCTTGAGCACGCCCGCCCGGATCTCCGGGTTGGCCGCCCCCCGGGCCAGCGCGTCGACGCTGCCGGTCCACAGATGGTTGTCGATGAGGTTCTGCAGAGCCTTGCCGGTGGGCCGCTTCGGCGGAGCGATCCCCTTCTGCTGGTAGATGCTTCGATCCTTGGCCATGGCCTTCTCCCATGCCTTCTCCTGCTCGGCAGGGCTGAGGCCCAGCCCGAACGCGTTGGGCATGGCGTTGACCATCTGCTTCCGGGCGGTGTCGAGGTCGCCGGTCGCCGCGTAGCGCGCCGCCTCCACCTCGCGGGCGTTCACGTCCTCGGCGAGGTTGTCATGACCCGAGATCGCCGCTGGGAGGGCACTCTCGGTGTCTGTCACGTAGTAATCGCCGTTGTCGGTGTACAGGTTGTACGTGACGTCCGGCGGTCGGCTGTCAATGGTCTGGGTTCGGACGACCAGCGACGCGTCTCCCTGCAGGGAGTCGTCGCTCGCCTTGATCTCGGTCACCAGGGACACCAGCTTGATATCGGCCGCGGGTGCCTGGGCCGCGGGTGCCTGAGAGGTCGCCCAAGCCGGCGCCGCGGGTCGGGGCGCCGACGGGGCGACGACCACGATCGCCGCCGTCGCCGCGACCGCGCCGATGCCGGCGCCGATGGCGACTTTGCCCAGAATGCCCAAGCGGCGGTCGCGCGCCCATGAAGACCTCTCTGTCCGCATCGGAGCCGCCTCAGGCACCGGAGCGATCTCCGACGCTCGAGCGGCTTCGGACTCGGCCATCGCCCCCCGCAGCGCCGTCCGCGCTCGCTCGTACGCCTCGGATCGCAGGGGTGCGGCGTTCTTCAGCTGACCGACAAGATCCATCTCGTCCATGATCACTGGCTTTCCTTCACGCTGTTGAGATCGGTCAGTAGCACGACCACTTCAGGGGCGTTCCGCAGCGCCGTCCGGGCCTGGTGCAGCAGGCGGCGTGCCGTCCCGGCGGGCATGCGGAGCGCCCGCGCGGCATCGGCGACGGTCAGGTCCTCCCAGGCGACCAGGGTCAGCACTTCTCGTTCCTCCGGCCTGAGCCTGTCCAGGGCCAGCCGGAGCGCCGCCTGGGTATCGACGCGCGCGTCCACCGCCGGCCAGGGATCCCACCCGTTCGCCATGCCCGTCAGATCGGGTACGAGATCCTCGGCCGGCCGGGACCGCCAGTAGTGCCGCAGCTTGTTCAGGGCCACCCCGTACAGCCACGGCAGCGCTTCGGGGAACGACCGGTCATAGTTCCTACGGGACTCGAAGGCCGCCACCCACACATCGCCGAGGAGGTCCTCGGCCGCCTCGCGCCCCACTCGCCGCACGAGGTAGGCCCCGACAGCACCCTCGTGGCGGCAGATCACCTCCATGAAGGCTTCGGTGTCTCCGGCCAGCGATCTGCCGATCAGTTCTGCGTCTGTCGTCATGACCTTCCTCGACTCTGCTCGCCTTCCACCCTGTACTTGTCGACTCGCCTCCCAAAGCGTTCAGAACCGAGAAGAGCGAGCCGCGGGCCGGGCCAGTCGGGCGGCTGCCGAAAGCAGGGAAACCGCGCCTCCGGTCGCTCGACCAGCCCAACCCGCACCCCGCCCGCCCATGGCGCAAGGACGAGCACCAAAGGCCCACGTGGCCGTGTATCCACAGCCGGCAAGCATTTCCGCAGGTGGTGACGGGTGTAGAGCTCGACCCAACGTAGCGCCGGAACGGGTACGGCGCGGACCTCGATGCAGGGCTTCACAGGACGGCGTCTGATGACAGGCCGGTGGCGTGTCCCTGGCCGGGGATGAGGCTTGGCATGGCGAGTGCTGCGTGAGGCGGGCGGCTCTCAGTCCCGCCGCGCTCGATCTGTCTGCACGCGGAGGGTGAGCGGGAACGGGTGATCGCGGCCGGCATTGGGAAGCTCGTCGAAGCGGCCTTCCCGAGCGAAGATCACGGCGCAGGGGCACGTACGGGCACGGAAGATCGAATACCTTCCGCAGAAACGATCAAAGCCAGATCGGGAAACGATCCCTGAACCGGCTTCTCGTCATGAGAGCGGGCCGTACAGCCGATCCATCAGATATCTAGGTGGACGCGCTAGTCCGAAGTGGCCGAGAATCTAGCGGATGAGTTCATGCCCCTTCTGTCCCATCGGTGCCGGTGACGTAGACAGTGAGCTTGTCGCTTATCGCACCGCCAACGTCTTCGTTCTGCCCATCCCCTGGCAGCGAGCAAAGAACCTTGGCCACTGTCTG
This sequence comes from Sphaerisporangium sp. NPDC005288, assembly GCF_040607475.1. Lineage (NCBI taxonomy): Bacteria > Bacillati > Actinomycetota > Actinomycetes > Streptosporangiales > Streptosporangiaceae > Sphaerisporangium > Sphaerisporangium sp. NPDC005288. Next base: position 54,302 of record NZ_JBEXGT010000013.1, read on the forward strand.
GTACTTCCGGCTGCGCACGTGACGAGTCTCCATGCTGTCCCTGGCGACCTTTTGGCCTAGCTGTTCGATGTGGTCGCCCAAATAACCGCTGCCGTTCGGGAGGCGTTTGGAGCACCCGGGAGCATGGTTCTCCAGAACGACAACATCCCAGGCCAGACACTGTTTCATCTGCACGTCCATGTGATCCCCCGTTCTCCCGACGACGGATTCATTCTCGCGGACCCCGACAAGCTCGAGATTCCCTTCGAAGTTCGAGCGCAGCAGGCTGTACAACTCCGCAAGGCGCTCACCAGGCGATAGCCCGGGATACCCGAAGAGCTGACGTCTCCGACTCGGTGGAGTTCGATGGGCCGGGGCTGAGGAGCGAAGTCCCGGACCGGCGGTCGCCCCCAGCCCTGTAAGGAGATCAGCCACCGCCAGGCGATCGTCAGGGTAGTAGTCCAGCGGACTAGATATGGAGATCGCCTTCTCGACGTGCGACCATCGGCTCATGACGTTGACCAGAAAGGCCCATGCCGCGTAGGCGCCCTTCCGAGGTACGCGCACAAGGATCGGAGTGCGCGACTCACAAAGCTTCGATTCATCAGGTTCCCTGTCTTGGGCGTCGCCCCATGGCTGCGGTGATCGCACTGGAGCACACCCGGATGCGGCCGGGAACAGTGGCCAGGGCACTACTGGCCTGGACGCAGGCGGTCGTTCCCGGCAGCGTCGACCGAATCGGCCCCAGGTGCATGTGTCCCGAGTGCTCCGGAGACGCACCACGCCGGCGACTCGAACAGGCACTCATCGCCTTGCCATGCTGGGCCAAGCCATACCTGTACGCCTTGGTCCTCCCCATTGACAGGCGGTTCCTTACCCGGACATCGCCGGACCCGCATGCCTCGCCCGAGTGGCCGTGGTGGCAGCAACGGCGTTGAACGTCGGGAACGGATCAAGGCGGCGGCGCGGACCTGGTGCGGCGACCGGTGGTCGGGTACGGCGAGGCGTGGTGCGGCGGGCGGCCCTGAGTCCCGCCGCCGTTCGGGACAGGCGCCCACGCCGCACGCCCGGACCGCGGAGCGGGGCGACGGGCCGTAATCGCACGCTAATTGCACGACGATCAAGAGGGAACCCTATGGAGGAATACCAACGGGCGTTCATCGGACGGATGGTCGAGCGCCTCGATGCCTACGCGGCGAGTGAGGTGACCTTGCCCAAGTTGGTGCAGGATCTCCGAGGCTTGTTCGAGGTCGCCGACCCTCGGGAGTGGGCCATCCGGGACGAGTTCGAAGATCTGTGGGTGGATCTCGACGCTGAGTGCGACCTGATGACACAGCCCTGGGCGCCACCGGGGTTGGCCGACGATGCTCGCCTGCGCCGGACTATTGACGCGATCCGTTCGTGGGCCTCGCGGACAGCGGACGGACTACCTGCTGCGTGAGGACCTGCGGGCCCGTGTAGTTGACCTGCCTGCGTGGTCTGGAGCGGGCGACGGGCATCGAAGCCGCGCTGTCAGGATCGGTGACCTGGATGATCTTTGGTAGCGGCGCAGTAGCTTGGGGTGCTCGCTGTCGGGCCACTGCCGAGCGCGGTAGTCGTCCACCCGGATGAAGGCCGGCTCTACATCGCTCTACCTTGCCGAACTCCTCGAACCCTAGAGGCTACGGTTGATCATCCTCTCTTTCAGGATCTTGCGCCCGCGCCCTCGCGATGGGCATGCTCGGTCCTCTGGGTGGCGATGAACGCGGTCGGCTTCACCGGGTCGTGTTGCCAGGGGGGGCGCACACCACGCGGCAGAGTGTCGCGGACCCCGCAGGTGCCGCGTATGGCGGTGAAAGCTAGTGTGGACGTACATAAGTAGTGACTTGCCCCATTGTCGCGCTTGTGCCGGGAGGTGAGGTGGCGGCCCGGAAAGTTAGGTCCGAGGGCCACGCCGAGCAGCCGCAGGCGGAGCAGTTCGGCGTTGTGGGGACCTTGGACGAAGGGCAGTGGAGCGCGCAGACGCTGACGCTGGCTCTCCAGCAGGCGACGACGGGCCTGGGCGGCCTGGGCGCCCTCGTGCACAGGTGCGATTCCGCTACCGGTTGCCTGCGGCTGGCGGCGGCCGGCGGGCTTCGCCCGGAGACCGCCGAGGCGTGGGCGGTTCTTCGCACCGTGCAGGACGTGGCGCCCACACGCGCCGTGCGGTGTGGTGGCTACGTCTGGGTGGGCGGAGACAGCTTGGGGATTGGGGCAGCCGGCACGGCGGCATTGCCCCTCCTGGGTGCCGATGGGCCGGTCGGGGTGTTGTCCGTGCTCACGGCAGGGCCCGCCGAGCCGGATGACGAGCAGCGGTCCTTTCTCGGTGCGGTAGCGGCATGGGCGGCTGCACGCCTGGAAGGCTTGCCCGGCACGGCGCCGGGCCTTACTTCGGCGGCCGGGTCCGAGCGGACGGTCCGGATGGGCGAGCTGACCGTGGCGCTCGCCGAGGCCGTCACCACCCGGGACGTCGTACAGGCCGTCGCGGACCATGTCCTGCCTCCGTTCCGTGCCGACGGGCTCGTGGTCTGGCTGATCGAAGGCGGCCGACTGGATGTGGTCGGCGCCACCGGGTATCCCCAGGAATTCCTCACTCTTATCGACCGGCTCCCGCTCACCGAGACCACCCCGGTGACCGATGTGTTGGGGACCGGTACTCCCCGGTTCATCGGATCACTCGCGGAGTATGGCCGGAGCTATCCAACGATGAGGCACGTGGCGGAGGCGTCACCGAGGAACGCCTGGGCGTTCCTGCCCATGATCGCCTCTGGGCGGTCCGTCGGCTCGTGTGTGGTGTCGTTCACCCGGGAGCGTGTCTTCAGCGACGAGGAGCGCACCCTGCTGACGGCGTTGAGCGGTCTGGTCGGCCAGGCGCTGGAACGGGCACGGTTGTACGACGTGGAACACGCCCGCGCACAGGAACTGCAGCGCGGCTTGCTCCCCCGAAAGCTTCCCCGTCTCCCCGTCGCCTGCGCCGCCGCGCGCTACCTGCCCGCGGGCCGGGGCGAGGAGGTGGGCGGCGATTGGTACGACCTGATCCCGCTGTCCGGCGACCGGGTCGCCATGGTGATCGGCGATGTCATGGGACACGGCATCACCGAAGCGGCCACCATGGGACGCCTGCGCACCGCTGTCCGCACCCTCGCCGACCTCGACCTGCCGCCTGACGAACTGATCGGCCACCTCAACGACCTGGTCAGCGACCTCGGTGACGACTTCTACGCCACCTGCCTTTACGCCGTCTTCGATCCCACCACCCGGACCTGTACGTTCTGCCTGGCCGGCCATCCCCCACCGGTCATCGTCCACCCCGACGGCACCGTGCTGTGCCCCCACCTGGCCGCCGACCCGCCGCTGGGCGCCGCGGAACCGCCCTTCGAGATCCACGAATTACATCTGCCTGAGGAGAGCCTGGTGGTGCTCTGCACCGACGGCCTGGTCGAATCCGCCACCCGCGACGTCGACAAGGGCTTGGCCCAGCTCCGCCAGATCCTGGCCCAGGCCGTGCCCTGCATCCCCCACCTCTGGTCAGGACGCCAGGACGACGACGTCGGGCGCCTGGAGGATCTCTGCGACACGGTCGTCTCGGCGCTGCTGCCCGCCCGTGACCAGACCGACGATGACGCCGCTCTGTTCATCGCCCACACCCGCGGTACCGCCGCCGACGATGTCGCCACCTGCAGTCTTCCCGACGATCCCAGAGCAGCCGGACAGGCCCGCAAATATGTCCGCACACAATTGGCCATCTGGGGACTAGACGATCTGACGGTCACCACCGAACTTCTGGTCAGCGAGCTCGTCGGCAACGTGATCCGGCACGCGAAGGGCCCCATGCGCCTGCGCCTGCTGCGCAGCCGCTCCCTGATCTGCGAGGTCTACGACGGCAGCCTCAGCACCCCACGCATCCGCCATGCCTCCTACACCGACGAAGGCGGCCGGGGCCTGCAACTGGTGGCCGCCCTCTCTCGGCGCTGGGGTGCCCGTTACCTCCATGACGGCAAATGCATCTGGACCGAGCAATCCCTTCCCTGCTGACGACAACGCGAAAGGATCCTCGGGTGGGATGGACTCTCTTGGTGACCGGGGCCGAGGCCGAGGCCGAACGAAGCCAAGCAAGATCAAAAGTGGGATACAGGTCAGGGTCGGTCGAGCGACCGTGAGTCCCCGCGATTCACCACTGATCGCCGTCCGTTCTGGCACGCATCGGGCACGGACGCTGGCTCTCCCCGTCGGTGCCAAAGCATGCTCGTATGAGCTTGACGTCCTCACGCCAATTCCCGGAATGATCATCAGATGTTCGACTTCGGGATCAGTGGATACAGGCCCGCGTGGTTGAGCGGGAGCTCAGCGGTCGTCGCCGCACATGGTCGGAGACTGGCCATGCTGCAAGGACGGAGGCTGACGCGTGCGCTGCTGGTATGGGACTTCGACGAGGATGTTTGGTTCTCCGATGGCCCGGTTCTGCTGGATTTCGAGGGCGAGCAGGTCGAGATCGTCCATCAGAAGTTCGATGAAATCTCGATCACATGGAACACGGTCGATCCAGCCCTGCCGCTGGACTGGGCGGGGGAGGGATTACGGTTGGGATGGCGAGGGGGCGTGCCTGACAAGCTGGCGAGATTACAGGGGCAGAGGCTACAGGCCGTGGAGCTTTTGACGTGGGTAGATGAGGACATGGCGCAAGGGATGGTGGGTGTCGGATTCCTCTTCCCGCACGGCCAGGTGACGATTTATAACGCTCTCGATAAGAACGGCATGGAGTTCAAAGACCCTGACCAGCGGTATGCACGCCAGAGGGTCAGTGCGTAGTGCTCGTGATCCGCTGGCGCGGCTTATCGTCCCCGGAGATTGGAGCAGGTGACGGGAATCGAACCCGCGCTGTCAGCTTGGGAATTGCATGGACCTTGGCTTGTAGGAGCGTTGACCTGCGACGGAGGCCGGTCGTGAGTGACCGCGGTTGACCCCTTTTCGCCGGACTCAATGGCACAACGATCATGCGCTAGGGCGGGCTCTGTAGACAGCTCTGAGTCGCAGCATCACGTTCGAAGCCGATCCTCCTGAGGGTCATAGCATTTCAGCCCCAGTTGGGTCGCGACCTGGACCACGTACGCCGAGGCTTCCTCTGCCCGGCGATACCCCATAGGAGAGTAGATGTACGGCCCTGCTGCCTCTCCGATCAGTGGAGATGTGGACCAGGGGATGTCTTCGTACTCGTCGTCATCCTCGTCTACGCCGTCCAGATCCGGCCGGCGCTGCAAGAGCTGCTCAACGAACTTTGCAATCAAAGGAGTCGGCGGGATTTTGATCAGGAGGCCGGGATTGGCTCTGGTCGATGCCGGCCACGAGGCCAAGGTCGTCACCGGGATCGACGACCATTCCCAGTCTTGCGTGATCGCCTCGGTGGTGGCCCGTCCCACCGGCCGGGCGGTGTGTCTTGCCTTCGCCGGCGCGTTGCGTGTGTTCGGGGTGCCAGAGGAGGTGCTCACCGACAACGGCAGCAGTTCAGCCGGATCGAGGAGCACACCCTGATGTTCTTCGAGCCGGCGACCCGCGAGCTGCTGCGCACCCGGCCCAACCCGATCAGCCGGGACCGGCTGCGTCACCTTCGCGAGGCCCGGCCCGCCGGGCCGCCACCCCGCTCGTCGGTCGAGCCGATCACGGTGCAGCGGGTCGCCGGCAACGGAACCAGAGCGAGAAGGGCGGCTGAACTGCACAGATGCGAGGGATGCCAACTCGTTACGGAGTTGAGGGGTGCACGGTCGGACATTGCCGTGTTACAACTCCTAATTAGTTGATCTCGGGGACAAAGAGGGCAGGTGGTGCGGATGGCGTACAAACCGCCCTTCACTCGAGCCCCGGGCGGCGCTCCGTCGGCGGGTCCCGCCACGCTGCGCCGGGCGAACCCCTCGCTGGTGCTGCGCGAGCTGCGCGAGCACGCATCCCTGTCCCGTGCCGACATCGCCCAGGCGACCGGGCTGCATCGGGCCACCGTCTCCAATCTCATGGCCGAGCTCCTGGAACGGCGACTGGTGCGGGAGGTCGGTGTCAAACTCCAGCCGCCCAGTGCCGATTCGTCGCCTTCACGCTCGACTTCGGCGCCGCCTCCCGTGGGCGCGGCGAGCATGGTGATCAACCACGTCATCGACGACCCGACCACGATCATGGATTTACCCAGGCCGGCACCTTACTGACGGCCCCACAGACCTGGAGACGGCAACCTCCAGCAACCGCAATATCCGCTACCACCAAGTGGCAATAAGCGCGGCGGCGCGCGCCTTGCCTGACATCCCCCCAGTCAGGAAGGCCTTTCATGTCACCACGTCATCGAACGTGGGCCAGGCTGCTCGACGCAGCCCTGCCAGAGAACGGACGACGCCCGAGACGTCGCACCGCGACCGCGATGGCCTTAGCGCTCATCGCCCCTTTCATCACGCTCCTCGCGACACCGGTGAGCGGCGAGGCCGCCACGGCGGCTGAGCCCGCTTTCAAGGTGCTCGTGGTGCGCAGCACCCAGGACGCGGTGTCGTCGGCCGGCCTGGCCGCGATCCGGGACGCGGCCAGACCCGGTCATTTCACGGTCGTGGCGCCCGGGCCCGCTGACGTGGGCGACCATTTCACGGAGAAGAAGCTGGAGCAGTACCGCGCGGTCGTGTTCTTGGACACGGGTCACGCGAGCCCGCTCACGGACGCGCAACGCGCGAACTTCGAGAGCTACTTCCGCGACGGCGGCGGCTTCGTCGGCGTCGGCTCGGCGGTCGAGACCGACGAGTCCTGGTCGTTCCTGACCGACGTCCTGGGGACGCGTGCGTCCGGCAGGACCGACGTGCAATCGGGTGACGTGAAGGTCGCCGACCGCGTCCACGACGCGAGCAAGGATCTGCCGCAGTTCTGGTCGCGGACCGACAACTGGTACAACTTCACGAAGAACGTCCGCGGTCTGTCACACGTCCTCGCCACCGTCGTCGAGGACCCGTTCGGGCCGCAGCCGCAGGGCGCCGACCTCGACGGGATCGCCGGGGGCACGATGGGCGCCGATCACCCGGTCTCGTGGTGTAAGGACTTCCAGGGCGGCCGCTCGTTCTACACCGGCCTGGGCAACACGGCCGCGAGCTTCGACGCCGGCCTCACCAAGCACCTCAAGGGCGCTATCGGCTGGGCCGCGGGCCAGGCCGACCCGGTCTACAGCGATTGCGGCGCGACCGTGCTGGCCAACTACCAGCAGACGAAGATCGGTTCGCCGCCGAACCTGCAGGAGCCGATCGGCTTCGACCAGCTGCCGGACGGCCGCGTTCTGCAGACGGACCGCCTCGGCTCGCTGCGCATGCACGACTCGACCACGGGCGTCACCACGGTCGTCGCCAACTTCGCCGATCCGAGCCTGCCGATGACGCAGCAGATCTACTCGGCGGGCGAGGACGGGCTCTATGGCCCGGCGGTCGACGCCAACTTCGCGACCAACAAGTGGGTCTACCTCTACTACTCGGCGAAGGAGGTCACCGACGTCAAGCTGAGCGACGGATCGGTCGTCACCCAGATCACGCCGAACACCACCCCGCCGAACGTGGCGGCGTCCAAGACCGCGTGGGATCCGTACGTGGGCTATTTCCAGCTCAGCCGCTTCAAGTTCGTCGACGCCACCGACAGCACGCCGGCGCACCTCGACATGGGCTCCGAGCAGCAGATCATGCGCGTGCCGGTCAACCGCCAGGAGTGCTGCCACGTCGGGGGCGACGTCGACTTCGACAAGCACGGCAACCTCTGGATGGTCACCGGCGATGACACGCCCGCGGGCGGCATCAACGCCGGCGGCTACGGGCCGTACAACTCGCAGAAGACCGACGAGCAGCAGACCGTGCGCGTCACCAACGCGACGGGCGGCACGTTCACGCTGACCTTCGAGGGCCAGACGACGGAGCCGATCGCGTGGAACGCGGATCGCGATGCGATCGACGCGGCGCTCGAGGCGCTCTCGAACATCGAGGCGGATGAGATCCAGACCAGCGGCGGCCCGGTCAGCACGTCGAACGTCAACGTGTTCTTCCGCCGCGGCAAGCAGCAGTCCGATCAGCCGCAGATCACCGCCGACGGCGCCGGCCTGACCGGCACCGCCACGCCGGCGATCGCCACCAACACGGCGCAGGCGGGCGGCTGGTATCAGCGGCTCACCGGTGACTCGCGCCGCAGCGCGCTGAACACCAACGACCTGCGCGGCAAGGTGCTGCGGATCAAGGTCAAGGACGGCGACATCTCCGCCGCCGACGCCAACAAGGTCGACTTCGGCTCCGGCACGGGCGCCTACTCGATCCCGTCGGGCAACCTGTTCCCGCTGGCCGCGGGCGCGCCGCAGGACAAGACGCGGCCGGAGGTCTACGCGATGGGTTTCCGCAACCCGTTCCGGATCCAGGTCGACGAGAACGACGTGGCCTACATCGGTGACTACTCGCCCGACGCCCAGACACCGCAGCGCTCGCACGGCCCGTCGGGCACCGGCCGCTACGAGATCGTGCGCAAGCCGTCCAACTACGGCTGGCCGACGTGCTACAAGCGCGACCTCCCGCACTACGAGTGGAACTTCCACGAGTTCGCGCCCGGCACCACCACCGCGGGCACGCCGCTGAACGACCCGCCTCAGAAGTTCGACTGCGACGGGCCGACGCAGCGCAACGACTCGCTGTGGAACATTGAGGGCGGTCCGACGGTCGAGCCGGGGCTGAGGGACGTCCCGCCGGTCACCGACCCGGACATCTGGTACTCCTACCGCGACAACAACACGAACGCGCCGCTCGGCACCCCGTGCGAGGCCTACTACGCGCCGACCCCGGGCCCGATCGCGCCCGGCTCGACGAGCGAATGCCCGCGGCTGTTCCCCGAGCTCTACACCGGCGGCGTCGGTCCGCACGGGGTCACGAAGTACCACTACGACGCAAAAAACCCGAATCCTAACAAGTTCCCGCCGTACTACGACGACTCGGTGATCATCAGCGAGTGGACGCAGGACACGCTGCGCGAGGTCAAGCTCGACAAGCAGAACAACCACGTGCAGAAGATCAACAACTTCCTCGATTGCGGCAGCCGTGCGAACGCCGGGGCAGGCAGGTTCCGGTTCGAGTGCGACAATCCGATGGACTTGCAGTTCGGTTCTGACGGCGCGTTCTACCTGCTGACCTACGGCAACGGGTTCAACGTCATCAGCCCCGACGCGGGCATGTACAAGTGGGAGTACGTCAAGGGCAAGCGCGCGCCGAAGGCCGTGCTCACCACGGACCGCACCGACGGCTCAACGCCGCTGACCGTGAACTTCTCCAGCGCCGGCTCGCTGGATGAGGATCCCGGCGACTCGATCCGCTACGAGTGGAACTTCGGCGACGGCTCGGCGATCACGACGGACCCGAACCCGGCACACACCTACACGCGGTCCGGCCGCTACACGGCCGTGCTGACGGTGTTCGACTCGTCCGGCAAGAAGACCTCGACCAGCACCGTGATCACCGTGGGCAACACGAGCCCGACGGTGGTCGTCAATACGCCGGTGGAGGGCGGGACGTTCGCGTTCGGCGACGACATCCCGTTCTCGGTCACGGTCACCGACCCCGAGGACGGGACGGTGAATTGCTCCGAGGTGGAGGTGACGTTCGTGCTCGGCCACGACGCGCACGGCCACGCCGAGGAGTCCGTCAACGGCTGCTCGGGCGTGCTCCACACGGACGCCGACGACGTCTCACACGGCGGCAACGTCTCCGGCGTGGTCCAGGCGCGCTACGCCGACCACGGCGGTCCGGGCGGCGTCCCACAGCTGACCACGACCGGCCAGCACCAGATCCGCCAGAAGCACCAGGAGGTGGAGTTCGTCGTCAACCAGTCCGGCACCAACACGGCGACCAACACCGACGGCGGCGCCGGCGTGCACCGCGGCAGCCTGGGCTCGGGCGACTGGCTCCAGCTCAACGGCCCATTCAACCTGACCAACATCGATTCGATCGCTCTCCGCGTGGCGGACGCGGCGACCGGCCGCACGCCCGGGTCGCCGCTGGCGGCAATCGAGGTCCGTCAGGACTCGATCACCGGGCCGATCCTGACGACGGCCAACCTCGTGTCCACCGGCGGGACGGGAACCTGGACGAGCCAGACGTTCCCGGTCTCGATGTCCGGGACGCATGAGCTGTTCCTGGTGTTCCGCTCGGTCACGGGTGGCGCCACGGGCGGCAACCTGTTCAACCTCAACTGGGCCGAGTTCGTCGGCACGGGCATCGGCGCCTAGCGACCGCTCGTATAGCGGCAAGAAAGAGAAGAAACTCATGCGAAGAAGATTTCGCGCATCGGCAGTGGCCGTCTGCGTGACGGCGGCCGTACTCATCCCCGCGGCACCGTCGTGGGCACAGGAAACGACACCGCCGACGATCAACGTGGCGACGCTGTCGCCCTCCGCGCCGACCGGCCAGAACAACTGGTACCGCGGCTCGGTGACGCTGAACATGTCGGCGACCGACGACGTCGGCATCGCCAAGTTCCAGTACTCACTCAACGGCGGCGCCGCCTACATCGACGTGCCCGTCGAGGAGGCGCCGGCGTCGGCCACGGCGTCGGCGGTGATCACGCAGGAGGGCAACACCAGCGTCCGGTACCGCGCGGTCGACACGTCCGGAAACGTCGCGGCGTTCCGCTCGATCGCGGTCCGGATCGACACGCGCGCGCCGGCCGCATCGTACCCGGCGATCACCGACGGTCACGTCGGTCACGTCGCCACACTCATCCCGACGCGCACGGACCCCGCCCCCGGCTCGGGCGGAGTGGCTGTGCTGAACATGTACCTCGACGGCAAGCTGGTCCCGCCGTTGCCGGTGCAGACCTCCGACCTGTCGCTCGGCGTGCACACGCTCGCGGTGCATCTCTCTGACGCTGCTTCCAACAGCGCGAAGTACACCCAGAAGTTCATCGTGACGACATCTTTCGCGGACGTCGGCACGCTGATCGGCCGGTTCGTGACCGCCGGCAGCGTCCCGGCGGAGGCCGGCGCGGCGCTCCAAGCCAAGCTCGACGAGGCGAAGGCGCTCGCCGACGCCGGTTCGGCCAAGCAGGCGAGCCAGGTCCTGAACGAGTTCGTCTCGATCGCCAACAGCCAGATCAAGCCCGGCTCGGTCCGCAGCACACTCGTGGGCGATGCGCGTTATCTGATCGACCAGCTCAAAGGCCGGCTCGCGCCGGAGCCCGCGACGGGCCTCGAGTCTGAACCCGCGGAGGGCCCGAAGTTCATCCCGGACCCGGTGCTCGCACCGCTCCCGCACAACCCGGACGCCGACTACAACGTCCTGGTCTTCTCCAAGACGACGGGCTTCCGGCACGACCACATCCCGCACACCGTGGCCGCGATCCAGAAGCTCGGCATCGCGAACAACTTCAACGTCGACGTCTACGACCCGCAACTTTCGACCGTCACGCTGCCCACGAGCCCGTTCCTGAGCCTCGACACGCTCAAGAAGTACGACACGATCGTCTTCGAGTCCAATGTCGGGCACCCGGGCCCGCTCGATCCGATCACCGAGCAGCCGACCTTCGAGGCCTACATGAACCAGGGCGGCGGCTATGTCGGCATCCACGGCGCCGCCGACTCGTTCGAGCTCCGCACCTGGCCGTGGTACGGCAACCTCGTCGGTGGGTTCTTCACCAACCACCCGAACGGCCAGAACGGCTTCGGCCAGTGCGGCAGCTGCATCCACGCCGAGGTGGTGACCGAGGACAACTCGCACCCGGCGACCGCGCATCTCCCTGCCAAGTGGATGACGGTCGACGAGCTCTACAACTTCGACCGCAACATGCGGGCCGACGTGCACACGCTGCTGAGCCTCAACGAGGACAGCTACCAGCGCAGCCTCAACAGCGGCAACGCGGCCACCAACCCGCTGCGGCTGATGAACGGCGACCACCCGATCGCGTGGTGCCAGAACTGGGACGGTGGCAAGGCGTTCTCGCTCATCCTCGGCCACTTCCGGACGCAGTACTACGACGACTCGTTCATGCGGATCATCCTCGGCGGGATCGAGACGACCGCCGACCGCAGGGACGCCAACTGCTCGTCCTACCGCGAGACCAGCCTGCTGATCGAGGCCGACCGAGCGGCCGGGCTGCTGACCGCGGCCGCCGCGGACGCCGCCGGTGCCGCCCTGGGCATCGCGCGGGACAGTTACCTGGCAACCAACTACACCACCGCCATCCCGGCGCTGAACTCGATCGTCGACCTGGCGCACGACAAGGCCTCCGGCGACGCTGCGGCGCGTTCCGAGCTCGCGCGGCAGGCGCGCGCGCTGCGGGAGTGGATGCAGAACCTCAACCGCTGACCCGTTCACGCGGCGGGGGCGGTGGATCGCCGCTCCCGTCGCGCTGACGCTGTAGCGCACCACTATGGCGGATTCATGCACGACCTTCTCATGATCATCGACGAGACATCGGTAGGTGCCGCACGTGACCCATCCTCCGAAGGGAGCGGTGATGCGGTCGGGTCGGCGCCTTGGGCATGGAGATCAACGTCGACTACATCGCGGTCCACGGCACAGACCTCAGCGGCCGGGGGCCTGGTCGAGCGCCGGTTGGTCTACGACGCCATGGGCAGTGGCCCGGACAGGGCTGTGCGCGCCGGGTCGGGCTCGTGGCCAAGGAGGCCGTGGAGGCGATTCGGCGAGCCGGAGCGGTCCCCGCCGGCATTGCGATGGCCGTCCCCGGACTCGTGGACGTGACACGTGGCGTCGTGACACTCGCGCCGAACCTCTACTGGCGCGCCCTGCCCCTGGCCGAGCTGCTGAGCTCCCTGCTCGGCCCGCTGAGCGTGCCGGTGGGGGTGGACAAAGACGCGGAATGCGGCTGTGGCCGCATCGGCTGCTGGGAGCCCAAGGTCGGCTTGGCCGCGCTCGTACGTGCGGCCATGCCCGAGCAGGCGTACGGGTTGCCCGGCATGCCGGTGCCCGACCCCGGCGAACGCGTGAGCAGCTCGGGCTCACCCAGGCAGAGCTGGCCGAACGCACAGGGCTGAAGCAGCCGGCGGTGGCGCGGTTCGAAGCGGGCGGGACGATGCCCACCATCCCGAGGCTGAAGCGACTGGCGGAAGCTCTGGAGATGCGGTTGAGCGTCCAGTTCCAGCCGCTACGGGAGGCGAGCTGATCTCACCGGAGCGGTATTCGACCTCGCACGATCCGAAGCCGCACCAGAAACGATCGAGGTCCGGGTCGGAGATTCATACTGACCGGGACCTCGGTGTATGGAGCGGGTGGCGGGACTCGAACCCGCGCTGTCAGCTTGGGAATCGTACGGATCCGACCACGTGGGGCCGCTGACCTGGGCGTGGGGCGGTCGTGAGTGGCCGTGGTTGACCCCTCTTCACCCCCCCACCCGGAGCCGGAGCGCCCCCGCCGGAGGCTTGGCTTCTATGCCTCGTCCTGGGCAGCGGTTCCATAGAGATGCTGTTTTGACTGTGGTGTCGTTCTCCAGGATGTGGTCGATGGTCTCCCAGTAGTCAGAAACCCAGGGGTGTGTCAGGGCTTCATCGCGGGTCAGTTTGCGTCCGTAGAAGGGCGTGTCAGATGCGACCGCGGCGCCCGCGACCAGGGAGCAGGCGGGAGCGGATTGGCCTTCCACGGGGCCGACGCGGCATCCGAAGGTGACGCGATTGGGGCCGGGACGGCTGACGGGTTCATCGGAAGCCCAGGCGTCGTCGATGATGACGTCGATCCATGCTTCGTGGATACCGTGGTGGTGGTAGCACGATGCGTAGTAGATCGCGTAGGCGCCGTCATCGTTGTTGATGAAGCCGGTGACGCGTTCGAAGGGTGTCCGGCAGCAGTCGCAGGTGCCATTTTGGACGTCACGCTCCGGGTCGATTCGCAGTCTCACGGTCGAATTATGGGGCGGCGTGCCGGTGGCCGGTGAATTGTTTGGGCGCGGTGGGTTGGCGGTGCGCTTGCTCGGGAGCCATCAGCGCTAGGGGTGCGAGGAAGGGCCAGTTCTAGATCCATCCCGGAGCTAAGGCCTCCGCCGGAGGCATATGTTCTTCGCGGGAAGTGCTCGCCCGTTGAAGGCTATGTGAGGGGATCAGTGGGTGTGCAGGTAGACAGAGGAATCGTTTATGGGCCGAGCGGCAAGGCCCTTGACGTCTATCGTTGTCACGGCGCTGTTCTGCGGCCGATCGTGTTGCTCTGGCACGGCAGGGGACCTGATGAACGGGACGTGCTCGAACCGTTGGCCCGTGCGGTCGCGGAGCGGGATGTCGTGGTGTTCGTTCCAGACTGGCGTTCCGATGCACTGGACGGTGGGCGAGGTCATCTGTGGGAGTCAATCGTCTTCGTCCGAGATAACGCGGCTGACTTCGCTGGTGACGCTGAACAGGTCGTGCTGGCGGGGTGGTCTTTGGGTGGGAAGGCCGCGGCAGGGGTCGGGGTCAGTGGGGCGACCTCTGATCACTGGAGGCCCTCTGGGGTGGTCAGCATCGCTTCTGGGTTCGACCGGCCCGCGCCTTCAACGGGAACTGTCCCGCTCGACGAACTTGCGACGACGGCGGTAGATCCCGTTCCGTTCTGGCTGGTTCATGGGAGCAAGGACCACATCGTTGATGTGGAGCAGTCCCGTCGGTTCGCAGCCGGCCTGCGAAGGCGTGGGTGGCAGGTGACCGTGATCGAAGCGGAGACCGATCACGCTGGCATCGTGATGACGGAGTATGACCCCGAGCTGGGGCGTTGCATGGGGACCCAGGCTAGGCATGCGGTCGAAGCGGGTCGCCGCACGGCTGACGTTCTCGCTGGCGCGGCTTTGGGTTCGGGGAGATAGACAAGCCACGAAAGCCGGCGCCGAGGGCCGGCACGCCTGTGGGCGGCGGCGCGTCCCTGGTCGGCGGCTGCGGGTCGGTGCGGCGAGTGCTGGGTGCGGCGGGCGGCGGGCCGTGCGGCGGCGGGCCGCGTTGATCTACCTGCACACCGAGAGCGAGCGAGACAAGCTGATCGCTGACGCATGGGCAAGCTCGCCGGGGGATCACGAGGAAAGGTGAAGATCAAGAGGGCACGCAACGGGCACGGACGGTCCGAAAGGCCGCAGAGATCATAAGGGCCCGGGTCGGGATCATGTCCCTGACCGGGGCCTTCGCGTTGGAGCGGGTGACGGGAATCGAACCCGCGCTGTCAGCTTGGGAATTGCAGGGATCTTGCCTCGTAGGGGCGTTGGCCTGCGGCTGAGGCCGGTCCCGAGCGACCGTGGCTGACCCCTCGTTACCCCGGTTGATGGCACGCTAATGGCACGTCGATCAGAGCCGTGAACAGGAATTCGTTCTGTGAGTCCTCTGCTCTACGGTGTGCCGTTACGACGTTCTCTGTTGTGATCGGAGTGGTGAGCATGGGGTTGACGACACCCTCGGAGCCGTTCGATGTAGCGGCGGTCTTCCCTGAACTGGCAGGTCAACGCAGGACCACAGTTCGGCTGCATCCGCGTCGAGGAATGCCGGCCATCACGGACAGCTCCATAGGTGGGCCGTTGTTGTGGCCTGCGGATGAGCCTTGGCCAATCTGCCCCGAGCCGCAGACTCACGACCCTTCAGAAGGGTGGGATCCGCTTCCACTGGTCCCCGTCATGCAGCTCTTCGCTCGAGATGTTCCCGAACTGCCCTTCCCCGATGTCGCCGACACCCTCCAAGTGCTGTGGTGCCCGCTCGATCACGAACCGTACTTCCAGCCTCACACGACTGTGCGTTGGCGGAGGGCGGAAGCGGTCGGCAGTCTCCTCGTCGAGGCCCCCGCGCCAGATCCTGACAGCGACGAATCGTATCTCCCCATGGCTTGCGTGCTGTCGCCGGAGCGGGTGGAAGAGTATCCGGCGGGCTGGGGACTTCCCGCTGAGCTCAGGAATCGGATCTGGGCATACGAGGATGAATTCCCGAACTCTGACGGCTGGCGCTATTTCTCGCACCTCTCGAGTGCTCCAGGCAGCAAGGTCGGGGGCTGGGTGCGCTGGATCCAGGATCCTGAGCAAGTCGAATGCAGTGAAGGCCATGAGATGGCGCATCTGCTGACGATTGCCAGTCGGGAGTTCGACATCGAGAGTGGGAAGCGTTGGGCTCCCATCGAGGAGCGTTCTCTGCTCGCTCCGCATGCTCCTCTGGAAATACAGGAGCCCACGGATCTCATGATCCAGGGTGCTGGATCACTCTACCTGTTCGTGTGCCTGCAATGCCCCGAGCGCCCGGTGGACTCTCTCAGTCAAGGGTCATGAACATGGCCCGGGATCGTGCATACCGCCGCATGCCTGCGCCTGCTGATCAGAGGTCAGCCACGTTGCTCGGTAATACAGAGTGAGGAACGAACCCTGGATCACCGAGTGCCCCCAGCCATGCATGGCGGCCTGCCACACCGTGGCGATCGTAAGGGCCGCATCGGTACGGCGGCGCGGCAAACCCTGACCGGAGCGTTCGGTTCGTACGGCGGTGTTGTCGTGCGGTGTCCGGCCCGGTGTTCCGCCGCCGTCCGGGACCGGTCCCCAGGCCGCACGCCGGACGGCGTGCGGACGGAGGGCCGGGGGTACGGCGGCGCGCCGGTCCGCCGCCTTGACCCGGTGACCGTCCGCGCGCCCTACGTCGAATGGTCAACGGGGCCGCTCGTGCTCGGGCCGCCGAAGTCCAAGGCTGGCCGTCGCGTCGTCGGCATCCCGCAAGCGATCATTCCGGTGCTCCGGGAACACATGGCGACGTTCGTGAAGGCGGAGCCTGACGCGTTGGCCTTCTCCGGGATCAAGGGCGGTCCGCTGCGGCGTAGTGGGTTCAACCGGCTTGCCTCCTGGTGGGAAGCCGTGCGGGTCGTAGGGGCCGAATGTCTGCACGTTCACGATCTTCGGCACACCGGAAACATGATCGCGGCGGAGTCCGGCGCGGGGCTCAAGGATCTGATGGCCAGGATGGGCCACGACAACGTCCGGGCAGCGACGATCTATCAGCACGTCGTGCGAGGGCCGACAAAACGATCACAGATGCTATCGACAAGCACATCAGCGGTCAGGATGACGAGGGTGAGGACGGGCCGGCCGGGTGCTCGCGCCCGTGGGCTGATTGCACGCTGATTGCACGGAAGATCGAAAAGGCCTCAGAAACAGTCGTCAAGGCCCGGGTCGGGAATCACGCTCTGGCCTGCGCCTTAGGGGGTGGAGCGGGTGACGGGAATCGGACCCGCGCTGTCAGCTTGGGAATCGGCTACTGATCTTGCTGTCCTGAGCGGGGAAAGTGGGATACAGGTCAGGTCGGTCGTGTGACTGTGAGTCTCCGCGAGTGACCGCAGTTTCCCGCCTGTTCTGGCACGCATCTGACACGTGGATCATGGCCACTCGACGCGGATGAGATACACCTCGCGTTGTTCCTCCATGACCACGTAGGTCGCGAGACCGCGCTCGCCGAAGGTGTGGGTGAGCATGTTGGCCTTTGGGTTGGCCACGTTGTATGGCTGGCCGCTCCATGGCGCGGTCTCCAGCAGCGTGAACAGTTCGGCGAGCGGACGCAGGGCCTCCTCGGGAACCATGGCGATCTGGTCCTCGGCGACCGGGTCGAGTAGGAGCTGGTACACCTACAGCTCGACTCCGCGAGCGGTGAGGACCTCACGCCATGGCCTTCCCCCGGGAGGCTCGCCGGCAAGGATCTGCTCGGCCTTGACATGCATCTGCCGGCGTCCTCCGGGATCTTTCACCGTGTCGCACGCGGAGATCCACCAGCGGTGAACGAAGTTGTTCAGTGCGCTGAGATCCAGACTTACTCGAACCTCATCGAGGACTGCCTTGAGCCCTGCGTCGAACGCTTCGCGGTCCTGGGGCACGACCAAGGCCGCGCGGATGGCCCGCAGGTTCTTCTCCGGCATAGACGGACTGGTTGGTGCGTAGTCCTGTGGGTCCGCTGTCATGCTGATGTCCCCTCTCCCGTCACAGAGCCTACAGAGCTCAGCTGACAAGGTTGGGGAGTTGAAGCATGCGGGAAGCGCAGAGACCTGTATGGAGCGGGTGACGGGAATCGAACCCGCGCTGTCAGCTTGGGAAGCTGATGTTCTGCCATTGAACTACACCCGCGTCGATCAGTAGCTGACGACGGACCTAACTCTAGCGGAACTTGGGGCGTGCCACCTCCCCTCGTGTGGGGTGAGTTGGTGTGGAGGGGCCTTGGGGGTGGCGGGCGGGTTGGTAGGTTGCTGAGGTGCTGCTATCCGATCGTGATATCCGGGGCGAGATCGAGTCAGGGCGGGTCAAGATCGATCCGCTGGACATGGTGATGATCCAGCCGTCGAGCATCGACGTGCGCCTCGATCGGTACTTCCGGGTGTTCGAGAACCACCGTTATCCCCATATCGATCCCGCGGTCGAGCAGCCGGAGCTGACGCGGCTCGTGGAGCCGGACGGGGAGGAGCCGTTCATCCTGCATCCGGGGGAGTTCGTCCTGGCGTCGACCTATGAGGTGATCGGCCTGCCGGACGACATCGCGAGCCGGCTGGAGGGGAAGTCGAGTCTGGGGCGCCTTGGGCTTTTGACGCACTCGACGGCGGGGTTCATCGACCCGGGGTTCGAGGGGCATGTCACCTTGGAGCTGTCGAACGTGGCCACGCTGCCGATCAAGCTGTGGCCGGGGATGAAGATCGGTCAGCTGTGCATGTTCCGGCTCAGCTCCCCGGCGGAGCACCCGTACGGCAGTGCCAAGTACGGGTCGCGCTATCAGGGGCAGCGGGGTCCGACACCGAGCAGGTCGTTCATGAACTTCCACCGGACGAGGGTGTGATCGGACCCTTCCCGGTAGGCGGAGGTCTGATCGGACCCTTCCCGGTAGGCGGAGGTCTGATGGGACCCTTCCCAGTAGGCGGAGGTCTGATGGGATCTTCCGCCGGACCCGGACGGAAGGTGTGATCGATCTTTCGCGGAGAAGGGGCGATCGGTCTTTCGCGGAGGGGAAGGCGGGGGCCGGTGGAACGTTCTGGGGGGAAGTTGCGATCTATCGGTGTGAACGGGCGAACGGAGGGCAACGCCCAGGGGAAGGGAAGGTTACAACGGGGAGTGCATGTCACGAACTTCGCATTTCAGCCGGTACCCCTTACTCTTCTCTGCGGACCGTCCCCGCACATCTGGAGAACGACGTGCGCCTGCGTCTCACGCCTCGTGAGGACAGCTACTACGACTTGTTCGCCGACTCGGCGAACAATCTCGTCACCGCATCCCGTCTGCTGGTGGAGATCATCAGCGACGGCTCGGACCGGGAGACCCTGGCCGAGAAGATGCGTGCCTGCGAGCACGCGGGCGACGAGCGTACTCACGCGATCATGAACCGTCTCAACGAGAGCTTCATCACGCCGTTCGACCGCGAGGACATCTATCGTCTCGCGTCGAATCTCGACGACGTGATGGACTACATGGAGGCCGCCGCCGATCTGATCGGCCTCTACCAGATCGACCACCTGCCCAAGGAGGTCGTCCGCCAGGTCGAGGTGCTCGAACGCGCGGCCGAGCTCACCGCCGAGGCCATGCCCCGCCTGCGCGGCATGAACAACCTCAACGAGTACTGGATCGAGATCAACCGGCTGGAGAACCAGGCGGACCAGGTCTATCGACGCCTGCTCGCCAAGCTCTTCGGCGGTGAGTACGACGCGCTCACCGTCATGAAGATGAAGGAGGTCATCGACCAGTTGGAAATGGCCGCCGACGCCTTCGAGCACGTGGCGAACACGATCGAGTCGATCGCGGTCAAGGAAAGCTAAGTGGAGCTAGCACTTGTCATCGGCGTCATCGTCATCGCGCTGGTGTTCGACTACACCAACGGGTTCCATGACGCCGCGAACGCGATCGCGACCTCGGTCTCGACCCGCGCTCTGACCCCCCGGGCCGCGCTGTTCATGGCCGCCGCCATGAACTTCGTCGGCGCCCACATCAGTACGGAAGTGGCGAGAACCGTCGGGACGGGCATCATCGAGCCGCCGTCGGGGACGCACGGTCTGGTCGTCGTCGGCGCCGGCCTGATCGGCGCGATCACCTGGAACCTCATCACCTGGTACTTCGGCCTGCCCTCGTCGAGCAGCCACGGCCTGATCGGCGGGCTGGTGGGCTCGGCGCTCGCGGCCTCCAGCGTGGTCCACTGGGACGGCGTGGTGCAGAAGGTCGTCATCCCGATGATCCTGTCGCCGTTCGTCGGGTTCCTCCTGGGCGCGATCATCATGATCGCCATCCTGTGGATCTTCCGCCGGTCCAACCCGCACCGGACGAGCAAGGGGTTCCGGTACGCCCAGACGGTGTCGGCGGCCGCCATGGCGCTCGGCCACGGCCTTCAGGACGCGCAGAAGACGATGGGCGTCATCTTCCTCGCCCTCTACACCGGCGGTTTCCTGGCGATCAACGACCCGATTCCGCAGTGGGTGATCCTGGCCGCCGCCGCCGCGATCTCGCTCGGCACCTACTCGGGCGGCTGGCGCATCATGCGGACGCTGGGCCGCCGCATCATCCACCTGACCCCGGCGCAGGGGTTCGCGGCCGAGTCCGCGGCCTCGGTCGTGCTCTACACGATGGCCATCGCCGCCAAGGCGCCCATCTCCACCACCCACACGATCACCAGCGCCATCATGGGCGTCGGCGCGACCAAGCGCCTGTCGGCCGTGCGGTGGGGCGTCGCCGGCAACATCGTCACGGCGTGGGTGCTGACGATCCCCGCCGCCGCGTTCGTGGCCGCGTTGTCGTACTTCCTCCTCCACTGGGTCGTCGAGTAGCGCGGGCGGGCGTGGATCACGCGCCGCCGAGCCAGCGCTGGATGTTCTGGATGCGCTGGTCGCACTCCTCCACCTCGCGGACGTTGCCGATGGCCTGGTGGGACAGGCGCAGCGCGCGCAGGGCCTCCACCTGGCCCGAGTGGTTGCCGGTCTCGCGGTGCAGGCGCAGGTTCTCCGCGAGGTCGCGCAGCGCCTCGGCGTGGTCGCCGCGGCGCTGCGCGACCAGTCCGAGGGTGTGCCGGCAGGCGGCCTGTTCCCACAGGTCTCCCACCTCCTTGACGATGTCGAGCGCCTGCCTGGCGTAGGTCTCGGCCTCGTCGGCCCGGCCGAGGGCGAGGAAGACGCGCGCCAGGTTGTTGACCGCGGCCCCCTCGTACTGCCGGTCGCCGGTCTCGCGGATCTCCCTGATGGCCCGCACGGCCTTGTCCAGGGCCTGCTCGGGCTGGCCGGTGCGCAGCAGGACGCGGGCCATGGTGTCCAGGCCGAGCCCCGTGCCGTTCCCGTCGCGCTGGCGGATGGACAGCGACGCCTCGGCGGTCCGCAGCGCCTCCTGGGAGCGGCCGAGCCGGACGTAGGTGCGCGCCAGGCCGCCGAGCGCGCGCGCCTCGCCGGTGCGGACGTCGAGCTCGCGCCACAGGTGCAGCGCGTGCAGGCCGTTCTGCACGGCGTCCTCGTACCGGGCCAGCCTGCGCAGGGTGCGGTTGAGGTTCTCCAGGTCCTGCGCCTCCCCGGCGCGGTCGGCGATCTCCCTGCGGATCTCCAGGGCGAGGTTGAGGTGCTCACGCGACTCGGCGTAGCGGCCGAGCTTGAAGTACACCAGCCCGATGGCGGCCCGGGCCTCGGCCTCGCCGCGCCGGTGGCCGATCTCCTGGGCGAGCCGCACGGCGTACCAGAGGCGTGACAGCGCCTCGGCGTGGGCGCCCTCGTCGCGCAGGAGCTTGCCCAGGACGATGAGCGCCTCGCCCTCGCCGTGGCGGTCTCCGCTGGCCCGGCAGATGCGCAGGGCCTGGGCGGCGTCGTGGCGGGCGATGCCGCGCAGGCCGAGCTGGCGGTGGATGCGGGCCAGCTCGCGGTAGGCGTCGGCGCACTGCGGCTCGTCGCCCAGGTCGACGCGCAGGGCGAGGGACTCAAGGCCGTGGAGGGCGGCCTGGCGCGGCGCGCCCCAGTAGTAGTACAGGCGGGCCAGGTTGAGCAGCGTCTCGGCCTCGCCGGCCCGGTCCTCGATGGCCTTCCTGATGGCCAGGGCCCGCAGCGCGTACTCCTCGGCGCCGGCGTACTCGCCGAGCCGGCGCAGGTTCTGCGAGATGGTGTCCAGCGCCTCGGCCTCGCCGCCGCTGTTGTCGGCGACGCGGTGCAGGCGCAGGGCCTCCTCGGAGTGCTCGATGGCCAGGCGGTAGCGGCCGAGCACGCCGCGCACGTCGGCGAGGTTGTCCAGGGCGTTCGCCTCGCCGAGGCTGTCGCCGAGCCGTTTGAACCCCCACCGCGCGTCCTCGCCGTAGCTGAGCGCCTTGACGTTCTGGCCGATGGTGCGGTGGGCGATGGCCAGGTGGTGGAGCATCTGGGCGGTCGCGGGCCACTCGTCCACGGCCTGGGCCGATGCGAACCCGGCCTTGTGCACGTCGATGAGGTCGCGGACGTAGCCGCGCGAGGTCATGAAGTCGAACACCGCGTCGGCGAGGTTGAAGGCGTAGGAGTGCAGGCCGTGCTTGACGGCCTGGTGGACGGCGGCGACGAGGTTGGAGCGTTCGATCTCGAACCAGCGCAGGTGCGGCTCGCGTTCGGTGTCGGAGGTGGCCGGGGGCGGGACGGCGCGGTCGTGCAGGACGCGCCGCGGCCGGCCGAGCGCGTCTCCGGCGCGCATGGCGGAGGCGAGGTAGTGGGTGAGCAGCCGCCGGACGGCGCCGGCGCGTTCGGTCTCGCCGTCCTCCAGCAGGACGCGTTCCCTCGCGAAGGCCCGCAGCAGCTCGTGGACGACGAACCGCTCGCCGCCCGGGCGCTCGGCGCCGGTCGCGGTGATCAGGTGGAGGCGGGTGAGAGCCCTCAGGCGGCGCCGGGTGTCGGGCACCGCGTCGTCCAGCAGGGAGGCGCAGGCCTCGGCGCCGACGTCCGGGCCGGTCATGAGGCCCAGGTAGCGGAAGGTGCGCCGCAGTTCGGGGGAGAGCGCCCGGTAGGACACCTCGAACGCCGGCCGCACGGCGGCGCGCGGCTCGTCCTCGCGGGCCAGCTTGGACAGCCGGTCCTGCCCGTCCAGGTCGCGGACGGTGTCGGCGATCTGCTCCCGGGGGTTCTCCACCAGCTTGGCGGCGGTGATGCGCAGCGCGAGGGGGAGCATGGCGCACTGCCGGACGAGCCGGGTGGCGTCGGAGGGGTTCTCGCGGACCCGGGAGTCGCCGGGGCCGAGGACGGCGGCGACGAGCTGGATCGCCTCGTCCTCGGGCAGGACGTCCAGCTGGAGCGGCTCGACGCCGTCGGCGGGGGTGAGGCCGGGACGGCCGGCGAGTCCGGCCTGGGTGGTGACGAGCATGAGGCAGCGGTTGGAGGGCGGGATGAGCGCGCGGACCACCTCGGGGTCCTCGCCGGCGTTGTCCAGGACGATCAGCAGCCGCCGGTCGGCCAGGCGCCGGTGGTAGGCGGCCAGCAGCTCGGTCTCTTCCACGGGCATCTGGCGGCCGCCGAGGCCGAGGCCGCGCAGGAGCTGCCCGGCGGCCTCGGCGACGGTGAGCGGCCGCGCGGCGGTGCCGTGCAGGTCCAGGTACAGCTGCCCGCCGCTGAAGTGCTCGTCTTTGACCGAGTGGCCCCAGGAGGTGGCCAGGGCGGACTTGCCGACCCCCGCCATGCCCTCGACGATGACCGCCCGCGGGCGGTTGGCCTCGGCGACCAGCGTGTGGAGGAACTTCAGCGCGGTCTCCCTGCCGGTGAAGCAGGGCACCTCCGGCGGGAGCTGCGCGGGGCCGCTGCCGGTCGCCGGGATGCGCAGCGCGGGAAGCTGCCGCTTGGACGCCGCGCGGCCGGTGAGGCCGGCGGGAGAGGCCAAGGGGGAGTCCCACTCGGCGGCCCAGGCGCCGGCCGCGCCGCGCAGGGCGTCCATGTCCTTGACGGTGATCGTGGACCCGTGCTGTTCGATGATGTCGGCGTGCGGGTGGGCGCAGGTGGCGCGGGCGCCCTTGGGCCGCCACACGTGGAAGGCGCGGGCGACGGCGATGCGGTCGACGCCGGCGAAGCTGGCCAGGTCGGACTGGGTGAGCGGCGGCCCGATGGCGAGGCCCGCTCCGACCGGCCGCCCGAAGCGCAGCGCCAGCTCGATGAGGTGCAGGGCGATCTTGGCGGGCGCGCGCACGGCGGCGCCGGGGGCCCGGCGCCGGGCGGCCAGGACGCGGCGGTGGCCGAGGCTCTTCATCAGCGCCGCCCCCGCGGACAGCTCCTCGGCCAGGAAGTTGACGAATTTGTCCTTGGGCACGTGCAGCGCGCGCACGGCGGTCAGGGTCTCGATGCGGCCGCGGTGGGGCCAGTCCCACAGGGCCAGCTCGCCCTCCAGGTGGCCGGGGCCGAAGATCTCGATGATGGCCTCGTCGCCGTCGGCGGAGCCGTACAGCTCCTTGGCGTAGCCGTCGAGCAGGACGGTGACGCTGTCGGGCAGGGCGTCGCGGTCGCCGAGGGTCTCGCGGGGGGCCAGTTCCCTGACCCAGCCGATGGCGTGGAGGGATTCGCGCTCGATGCGGCCGAGCAGGGACCAGAACGTGCCGGGCCCTCCGGAGCTGAGACTGTTCACGTCGTTGCCTCGCTGTGCTTGTCGGCGGCGGGGCGGGCACGCGCCGGGGGTGTGCGCGCGCCTTCAAGCGTGACTGTCGGCTCGGCCGCGAGGTGTGTCAAATGACACCTCACAGGATGTTCCGCGGGCCGGTGACCACGTTCGGACACGCCACCGGCCCGGCGGAGGTCAGATGTGGCGGTACATGACGTCGACGTCCCAGCGGGTGAAGCCGAGGGACTCGTACAGGCGGATGGCGGAGGTGTTGTCCTCGTCGACGTAGAGCATCACCTGCGGGAGCCCGCGCGAGCGCAGGTGGGTGAGGCCGGCCAGGGTGAGCGTGCGGCCGAGGCCGCCGCCCTGCTCGGAGGGGTCGACTCCGACGACGTACACCTCGCCGATGGCGTTGTGGCCGTGCGGCGCGTCGTGGTCGTCGTCGCCGTGCACCTTGGTCCAGTGGAACCCGACCAGCCGCGATCCGTCCCCCGTCACGGGCGCGCCGTCCCCCGCGCCCTGCCGGCCGTTCACCCTGTTCTGCGGGTCGCCCGCCGCGCCCTGCCGGTCGTCCGCCGCGTCGCGCACGGCGAGGAAGAAGCCGGCCGGGTCGAACCACGGCTCCTGCTCGCGGCGCCGCAGGTCCTCGATCGTCCACGACCCTTGCTCGGGGTGGTGGGCGAAGGCGCGGGCGTTGACCTCCAGCCACGCCTTCTCGTCCGAGCCGGGCTCGAACGTGCGCAGCCGCACCCCCGGGGGCAGGTCGGCGCAGGGGAGCGGCGCGAACAGCGAACGGCGCATCTGCCACAGCGAACGCACCCGGGTGAAGCCGAGGGAGGTGGCCAGCCGTTCGGCCTCGGGCTGGTCGCCGTGGGCCCACAG
The DNA here is from genome assembly GCF_040607475.1 of Sphaerisporangium sp. NPDC005288. Taxonomy (NCBI): domain Bacteria; kingdom Bacillati; phylum Actinomycetota; class Actinomycetes; order Streptosporangiales; family Streptosporangiaceae; genus Sphaerisporangium; species Sphaerisporangium sp. NPDC005288. The sequence continues at coordinate 79,661 of NZ_JBEXGT010000013.1, forward strand.
GCGCAGCCGGCCGTCGCTCTGGGCCAGGGCGACCTCGGTCAGTTGTCGTCCGAGGCCCTTGCGCCGGTGGGCGGGGTGGACGACCAGCTCGCCGCTCGGCCCCTCGACGGGGTCGGTCGGGTCGATGTGGGCGAAGCCGGCCAGCGTGTCCCCGTCGTACAGGAGCACCGCCTTGGCGCCCGGATCACCGCCGTAGCGCAGGTGGAGCATGACGTGTTCGTTGAGAGGACGGACGGAGTCGGCGTCGGTGGCGGCGTCGACCAGGGCGACCACCGCGGCCACTTCCTGCTCGCCGAGCCGCTCCCGGATGTCCACGCGCGCATTCATGTACCGACTTTAAACGGGAGGGACATGTCACGAAGTCGTAGGGTGAATCGTTACCTCGGCGTCGTTTCGCGCTGAGGTTGCCTCTCTAACCTCGTGACTTATGAGCTCACGATCGTTCACGCGGATCGCGGTCGCCGGCATCGTCGCGGCCACCGGTCTCGCGTTCGCCGCCGGCCCCGCCTCGGCGCACCCCAAGCCCCCGAAGCCCCCGGTCACGGTTCCCGTCCGGCTCATCTCGATCAACGACTTCCACGGCAACATGGAGCCCCCGACCGGCTCCGGCGGCGCCATCGTCAACGAGAGCGGGGTCTCGGTCCCGGCGGGTGGCGCCGCCTACCTGGCGACCCACCTCAAGTCGCTGGTCAACGACCACTCCACGGTCGTCGCCGCCGGCGACCTGATCGGCGCCTCGCCGCTGATCTCCGCCGCCTACCACGACGAGCCGACCGTCGAACTGCTCGGCAAGCTCGGGCTGAAGGTCTCCTCCGTCGGCAACCACGAGTTCGACGAGGGCATCACCGAGCTCAAGCGCATCCAGAACGGCGGCTGCCACCCCACCGACGGCTGCTCCCCGGCCGGCAGGTGGAAGGGCGCCAAGTACGAGTACCTCGCGGCCAACGTCCTGAAGCAGGCCAACGACCGGTACGCCCTGCCGCCGGTCGCCGTCAAGAAGATCAACGGCGTCAAGGTCGGCTTCATCGGCCTGGTCACCCAGACCACGCCGTCGATCGTCACCGCTTCGGGCATCGCGGGCCTGAAGTTCGACGAGGAGGTCGCCTCCGGCAACCGCGCGGCCGCGCTGCTCAAGCGGGCCGGCGTGAAGGCCATCGTGGCGCTGGTCCACGAGGGCGACTCGATCGCCCCGAACCAGAGCCCGGACTCCTGCCCGGTCACCCCGGGCGCCGGCACCCGCATCGCCCAGGGCCTCAGCGCGGACGTCGACCTGGTGGTCATGGGCCACTCGCACCAGGCGTACATCTGCAAGACCAAGGACCCGGCCGGCAACGACCGCTTCTACACCCAGGGCTCGTCGTTCGGCCGTGTGCTGACCACGATCGACTTCAGTGTGGACAAGAAGACCGGCGACGTCGTGCGCTCCTCCGTGGTCGCCGACAACCACGTCGTCACCCGGGACGTCACCGCCGACCCCGAGATCTCGCAGTTCGTGCAGACCTGGAAGGACCGGGTCTCGACGGTCGCGAACAAGGCGATCGGCGGCATCACCGCCGACCTCACCCGGGCCGCCGGGCCGTCCGGTGAGACCGCGCTCGGCGACGTCATCGCCGACGCCCAGCTCGAGGCGACCAAGACGGGCGGCAACGCCGAGATCGCGCTGATGAACCCGGGCGGCGTGCGCGCCGACCTGACCTATGCCCAGAGCGGGTCCGAGGGCAACGGCGTGGTGACCTACGGCGAGGCGTTCACCGTGCAGCCGTTCAACAACCTCATGCAGGTCGTGACGCTGACCGGGGCCAAGCTGGACGCGCTGCTGGAGCAGCAGTGGCAGAGCGGCGGGGCGACGGTGCGCATCCTGCAGCCGTCGGCGTCCCTGACCTACACGATGAACCTCTCGCAGCCGATCGGCTCGCGGGTGTCGGACATCAAGATCAACGGCACGCCGGTGACGGACACCCAGACGATCAGGGTCGCGGCCAACAACTTCCTGGTCGGCGGCGGTGACGGGTTCTCGGTCTTCAAGGACGGCACCGACCTGTGGAGCGGCCCGCTGGACATCGACGCGTTCGTGGCCTACCTGGGCGCGCACTCGCCGATCGCCCCGCCGGCGCTCAACCGCATCACGGTCGCCGGCTGAGCCTCTGGTGACCGGGCACGTCCCCGCGGGTCCGCCCACGGGGACGTGCCCCTCGGGCGTGAAGAGGCGGAACAGGCGTGACATCCCGCTGATCAGGCGTCGCCCAAGGCCGTCACGCCATCGATCAGGCGCCAGGCCGGTGGACGGCGTGACGAACACGGGCGGCGGCGCGTGCCGGCGCGGGGCCGGCGTCGTCGACGGCCCGTCGCGGGAGCGGCGTCAGTGGTGCGCGGGCGCGGGCTCGCGGTCGTCGGCCTGCTCGCCGCCGCGGTCGGGCACGAAGCGGTAGCCGACGTTGCGGACGGTGCCGATCAGCGACTCGTACTCGGCGCCGAGCTTGGCGCGCAGGCGCCGGACGTGGACGTCCACCGTGCGGGTGCCGCCGAAGTAGTCGTACCCCCAGACCTCCTGCAGCAGTTGGGCGCGGGTGAACACCCGGCCGGGGTGCTGAGCGAGGTACTTCAGGAGCTCGAACTCCTTGAAGGTGAGGTCCAGCGCGCGGCTGCGCAGCCGCGCGGTGTAGGTGGCCTCGTCGATCGACAGGTCGCCGCTGCGGATCTCGTCGGGCACCTCGTCGGTGGCGGCGATCGAGAGCCGGCCGACGGCCAGCCTGAGGCGGGCCTCGACCTCCGCGGGACCGGCCGTGTCGAGCAGGACGTCGTCGGCGCCCCATTCGGCGGTCATCGCGGCCAGGCCGCCCTCGGTGACGATCACCATGAGCGGGCAGTCGATGCCGGTCGTGCGCAGGAGGCGGCACAGGCTCTTGGCGTGCACGAGTTCCCTGCGCGCGTCGACCAGCACGGCGTCGGCGGGCGGGGCGTCGATCAGGGCGGACGCCTCTGCGGGGGCGACCCGCACCGAGTGGAGCAGCAACCCCAGCGCGGGCAGGACCTCCGCTGAGGGTTCCAGAGCGTTCGTGAGCAGGAGCAGGTTACTCACAGCACCTCCTAATCCAGAGGCTGATCGGGGGCCGGGCGGCACGGCTTCGCTCACTCACCGCGTTCGCCTCCTCCCCGCGTTGTAACGGCGGTAGCCGTACAAACACGTAAAGGACCCGGGGGCTACGTCGCCCAGGTCCCGTCAGTACGTGAGGATAGCCCACAGGAAAGGAGCGTCCATAGGGCGGTCCATCTGGTGAACGATCCATCACGCGGGAAATAACCGTAACCATTCCCTCGCGGTGAGTGATCGAAGCATCGGCGGTGCGAAGTGGTGAGCAGGGGAGAGAGCGCTGATGGCACGAGGATTGGTGCGCTACTGGGCCGCGGCGAAGGAGGCCGCCGGGGTGGCGGAGGAGCCGTTCGAGGCGGTAACGCTTGGCGACTTGGTGGTGCAAATCACATCAAAACATGAAAATCCCGACCTAACGCGCGTGCTCGGCCGCTCGTCGTTCCTCGTCGACGGCGCTCCGGCGGGCACCCGCGACCCGCACGTGGTCGAGCTCCCCGACGGCGCGACCGTGGAGGTCCTGCCGCCGTTCGCCGGCGGGTAGCCGCGAGAGCGGCCCCGGGCCGATTCCGGGGTTCGCGCGCGGATGGCCGCCCGGCCGGTCACCCACCGTCACCGACGCCCGCCGACGGCGACCGGCCTCATGCGGCCGAGCTGTGGGGGGCGGGCGGTCGTGGTGGTAGGCCGTTTCGCCGGTGAAGGCGGGGGAATGAGGGCGGCGCGCAGATAGTCTGGTGCAGATTGACCCCGAAGGAGCCGGATGCGCAAGCTGATCGTTTTCCTCATCTTCCTGGGGGTCCTGCTCGCCGTGCTCGACCGTGTCGCGGTCGCCGGCGTCGAGAGCGAGGTGGCCCGCCAGGTGGCGGCGAAGTACGACCTCGCCCAGCCCCCGGCCGTCAAGGTGAACGGCATCCCCTTCCTCACCCAGGCCGTCGCCGGCCGGTACGAGGAGGTCACCGTCTCGATCGGCAAGATGACCCTGCCCGACGGGGCGCGCATCGCGCGCATCGACGCCGTTCTGCACGACGTCCGCGCCCCCCTGATGGACCTCATCCAGAACTCCGCCACCGCGAGCGTGACGGCCGACAAGGTCACCGGCACCGTGGTGATCGCCCGGCAGACCCTGGACGAGCGGGCGCCGCGCGGGCTGCGCGTGGCCGGCAACGGCGACGACAGCCTCCAGGTCACCGGCAAGGTCACCGTCGCGGGCATCGCCATCCCGGTCACGGCCAAGATGAAGATCGAGGTGGTCCAGGGCGGCGTCCGGCTCACCCCGGAGAACGTCAACGGCATCCAGGTGCCGAACGCCAGCCGCCTGCTCAGCTTCACCGTGCCCGTCAAGAACCTGCCGCTCAACCTGAAGATCGAGAAGGTGCGCTCGACGCCCGACGGTCTCGCGGTCGAGGGCACGGCGACGGACGTGCCGTTGCGTGGCTGAACCACAGCGGGCCGCCGTACGTCATGAGGATGTGAGTCCCGCCGGAACCGCCGACGAGCAGCTGATTCGAACGCTTTTCGACGAGCACGCCGGGTCACTCTACGGTTACGTGTTGCGGCTGACGGGCGATCCGGGCAAGGCGGAGGACGTGGTACAGGAGACGCTTTTGCGGGCGTGGAAGCACCCTGACGTGCTGGCCGACCGCCCCGTACGGGCGTGGCTGTTCACCGTCGCCCGCAACCTGGTCGTCGACCACGCGCGCGCCCGCCGGTCCCGGCCGCAGGAGACCGGCGACGAGGCCCTCGCCGTCCTGCCGGCCGACGACGAGCTCGAACGCGCCGTGGAGTCGTGGGGGGTGGCCGACGCCATCGCGACCCTGCGGCCCGAGCACCGCGAGGTGCTGCTGGAGACCTACTACCGCGGGCGGTCGGTCAAGGAGGCCGCCGAGGCGCTGGGCATCCCGCCCGGCACCGTCAAGTCGCGCACGTACTACGCGCTGCGCGCCCTGAAGCTCGCGCTCGAAGAACGGGGGCTCGCGCCATGAGCGCCTGTGAGGACGTGAGGATGTCGCTGGCCGCCCACATGCTGGGCGGGCTGGAGCCGGACGAGGCCGTGCTCGTCGAGGCCCATCTGGTGACATGCCCCGAATGTCGCGCGGAGTTCGACGAGCTGAGCGGGGTCACCGCTATGCTCGCCCGCGTCTCGGAGCAGGACATCGAGCAGGCGGCCAGCCCGCCGCAGGCCGTCCTCGACCGCCTGGTCGCCGCCTCCGCCCGGCGCCGCCGCGCCCACCGGCTGCTGCTCGGCCTGGCCGCGTCGCTGGTCGCGGTCGTCGTCGGCGGCACGGCCTGGGTCGTCGTCGGCCAGCCCCACGAAGGGACCGTGACCGCCGCGAGCGCCCCCAGTGTGAGCCGGCCGGCCCCGGACCCCGCCAGGCGCGGGCAGCAGGACGGCGCCGGTCGCATGTTCGCCGCCACGCCCGTCCCCTCCGCGTCCGGGCAACCCATGCTCAAGGACGCCCCGGCCACCCCCGCCGCCCCGAACACGGAGAGCGCGCGCGTCGGCGTCCCCATGGAGGGCGGCACGGACCAGGTGCACGCGAAGATCCTGATGATCCCCGGGAGCGAGGGGACGACGGTCGAGGTGTCCATCACCGGCGTGCCGGACGGCACCTCCTGCCGGGTCAGCGCCCTCGGGTCCGACGGCACCGTCTCCCCGGCGGGGAGCTGGACGATCGGCCAGGCCGACTACCAGGGCGGGCCGGCCACCTTCACCGGCCACACCGAGCTGACCGTGGACCGCATCCGCGGCTTCGAGATCCGCGAGTCCAGCGGCAGGCGCCTGCTGTCGCTTCCCTAGCCTCCCGCTCGGATGCGGGCCGGTTGAGACCGGGTTTGGGGGCGTCCATTACTCCTGCGGACGGGGCGCCGTCCATCCCGTACGGCCCCCTGAGGTGGGGTGCCGCCCCCTGCCCCGGAGCGCGGCGCCCCGACCGGCGGCACCTCCACCCCCTGCGCCGTCCACCCGCGTCCCCCCTGATCGCAGCGCCGGCCGCACGATCCCGGCACGGGCGGCCGATCGCGGGGAAGGCGGGCCGCTGGGGCGGGAATGGCGCACCGAGGGCCGATGTTGGCACCGTCGATGACAGGTCTGCTGGTGCTGTGCGCGACGCTCGCCGCCGGTCTCATCGTCGGGGTGACGATGCGGCGGCGCGGTGGCGCGGTGCGCGCCGTGAGGAGCGACATGGACGTGGTGGCGGCGGGTGACCTCGGCGCCGAGCTGGGCGAACGCGCCACGCTCGTGCAGTTCTCCAGCGCCTTCTGCCAGCCCTGCCGGGCCACCCGGCGCGTGCTGTCGGAGGTCTGCGGCATGGTGCCCGGGGTGCGGCACGTCGAGATCGACGCCGAGTCCCGGCTGGACCTGGTGCGCCGGTTCGACGTCATGCGCACCCCCACGGTGCTCGTCCTCGATCACGAGGGCAGGGTGGTCAAGAAGGCGTCGGGTCAACCTCGCAAGGTGGACGTGATCGCCGCCCTCGGTTTCACCGCGTCTCATGAAACGGACGCGACGTGACAGATGGCGAGACGGCGAGTACTGTCGTGCACATGACACCCACGACAGAGCTGCTGACGAAGCGGCGCGCGGTTGATTTCTGCCGCGTCGCCACCGCGCTCTGTCGCATGGCCTGAGGGCGATCTCGCGGCCTTCCGCCGCACCGATCTGAACAGTGCCCGATCTTAGCGTCTCCGGCACGATCCTTCAGGAGCGTCTCGCCATGCAGGTGGATCCCAGAAGCACGCGGTTCTCCGCGGCCGTCACGACGGTCGTTCTGGCTCTGGTCCTGCTCACGGGCAACGCGTGGCTGCTGCTGGTCCAGGGCCTGCTGTTCGCTCTCGGTCTGGCCGGGGTGTCGCCGTACGGGCTGATCTTCAGACGGTTGGTGCGGCCGAGGCTCGGTCCGCCGGCGGAGATGGAAGATGCCGCCCCGCCCCGCTTCGCGCAAGGGGTCGGGCTGGTCTTCGCGCTCGCCGCGCTGGCCGGGTTCGCCGCGCAGGTCCCGGCGCTCGCGCTCGGCGCGACCGCCGCGGCGCTGCTCGCCGCCTTCCTCAACGCCGCCTTCGGCTTCTGTCTGGGCTGCGAAATGTACTTGATCATCCGCCGTCTAATGCCCGCCGCAACCCGATAAACGGGAGGTTCCCTAATGAGCCGCTCCGCCGTACTGGTGGACGCCGACTGGGTCGAGGCCAACCTCGACACTCCTGGCGTCGTGCTCGTCGAAGTCGACGAGGACGCCAGCGCCTATGACAAGGGCCACATCCGTGGCGCCGTGAAGATCGACTGGAAGAACGACCTGCAGGACCCGGTCCGCCGCGACTTCGTGGACCGTGAGGGCTTCCAGGCCCTTCTGTCGGCTCGGGGCATCGGCAACGACGACACCGTGGTCCTCTACGGTGGCAACAACAACTGGTTCGCCGCGTACGCGTACTGGTACTTCAAGCTCTACGGTCACCAGAACGTCCGCCTGCTCGACGGCGGCCGCAAGAAGTGGGAGCTGGACTCCCGCGAGCTGGTCAAGGACGTGCCCGCGCGTCCCGCGACGCAGTACACCGCCCAGGACCAGGACCTCACGCTGCGCGCCTTCCGCGACGACGTCGTCGCCGCGATCGGCAAGCTCAACCTGGTCGACGTGCGCTCGCCCGACGAGTTCACCGGCAAGCTCCTGGCTCCGGCCCACCTGCCCCAGGAGGCCGCGCAGCGAGGTGGCCACATCCCGACCGCGCGCAACATCCCGTGGTCCAAGGCGGCCAACGACGACGGCACCTTCCGCTCCGACGACGAGCTGCGCACGCTCTACGGCGAGGCCGGCGTCGACTTCGACAAGGACACCATCGCCTACTGCCGCATCGGTGAGCGCTCCGCGCACACCTGGTTCGTGCTGCACGAGATCCTCGGGCAGCCGAACGTGAAGAACTACGACGGTTCGTGGACCGAGTACGGCTCGCTCGTGGGCGTGCCGATCGAGCTAGGGGAGGCCCGATGACCACCGTCCAGGGGTGCGCCGCACCCGAACAGACCATCGCGCTGCCGGCGGGCATCGACCTGTCGACGCAGGCCGTCATCCAGGGTGTGGTCACCGGCACGGGCACCGCGTACGCCCGCCTGCTGGACCACTCCGGCGAGTTCACCGGTGAGGTGGTCGTGTCCGACGAGGGCGTCTTCCGCTTCTTCGCCGCTCCCGGCTCCTGGACCGTCCGCATCATCGCGGGCGGCGGCGTCACCAAGGACATCGCGGTGGAGGCCCGCCTCGGCGAGGTCTCCCAGCTCCAGGTCACCGTCTGACACTCGCGCTCCGCGCATCCAGGGCCGGCGTTCCCCGCGAGGGGGCGCCGGCCCTCGCGCGTTCCAGGGGTGTGCGCCGGGTGTGTGCGGGGCGTCGGCGCCGCGGCGGGCTTCGTGGGGTCGCCGGGCGGGTCCTCCCGGGGCATGGCGCTGGCGGTGAAACGCGCGATGCCGCTGCGGCGAATGGGGCCGCGTCGATAGGATGCACCGGATGTCCGAATCCATCCGTACTCCGTCGGTCTGGTCCCTCCCGCTGCACGCGCTGCGGCTGGCGGGGCGGTGCGTTCTGCCGCTGGTCATGTGGTACTCGGCCGGGCAGCTCGTGCGGTTCGGGCTGATGGTCGGCGGCACCGAGCTGGGCCACGGCTCGATGAAGGACCTGCGCTACGCGCTGACCATGCTGGTGTTCATCATCATGGTCATGGCGGGCCTGGTGGTCAGCGTGGGCATGTTCGCCTCACTGCGGGGCGCGCTGTGGGAGATGCGGGCCAGGCGAGCCGACGGGGATCAGGACGAGGGGTTCGTCTCGACCTTGAGCAGGGTGATCATTCCGTTCGTCGCGCTGTACCTGGCGTGGGGATGGCAACTGGACGACGTCCGCGACTACCTATCCATGGACATCCTGCGCCAGAGCGACGACAAGGGGGCCCTGGGCGCCTTCTACGACCTGGCGACCGGGGAGCAGCCGGACACCGCGCGGATCTTGATCGGCCTGAACTTCACCGCCACGCTGGTGATCATGGCCGTGGCCTTCCTCGCCCGTTACTTCTTCACCCTCTGGTACGAGCGCGACCAGGCCCGCACGGCGGCGCTCGCCGTGGCCTTCTGCGAGCTGTCCTTCTTCTACTACGGCGCGCAGGTCGTCGCCTCCCGGGGCGAGGTGGTGGGCGGCTGGCTGGGCAGCCGGGTGGCCGCGTCCTGGGTGGGGGACCTTTTCGACGGGTTGCAGGTGCACATTCCGGGCCTGGCCGCGCTCGGTGAACTCCTGGACACCGTCAAGCCGTACGCGTGGGACGCGCTGGTGCTGCCCGCCGCGTGGCTGACGGTCGCGATCCTGATGTACGGCGCCTACGCCGAGGACGCCCGCGGCGTGATCAGGGGCACCCGGCTGGAGGGCGTGGCCACCCAGGCGGGCACCATGCTCACCGCGCGCACGCACTCGCTGACCCGCCGCACCCTGCTGCGCTTCTTCGGCCGGTGGGCCGACTGGGTGCCGCTGATGAACACCGTCCGCCTGGCGATCCGCGGCGGCGCGCCGTTGTTCGGGTACTTCGCCCTGTGCTTCGTCGGGCTGCGCGTGGGGGCGGACTACGCCTCGCGCGGCATCGTGTACCTGCTCGGCAGCGACCACCCGATGCTCTACCTGAACGTGCTGCTCGTGCCGGTGGACTTCGTCGTCGACCTGGTGGTCACCGTTCTGACGATCTGCCTGCTGGCCGCGACGTTCGACATCGCCGCCGGTGCCGAGCGTCGCCGCCGGGCCGTCGCCGGCGTCAGCGGGCGAAGCGCAGAGCGGGCCCCCACTCCCGCTCTCCAACATACGAGTTAGGCCACAGCAGCAGCTCGACCTGGCCCGCCACGTCCTTCGGCACCGAGCTGATCAGGGTGAAGCGGCCGGGCACGCCCGGGGTCAGCCGCTCGGGAGCCTTCCACGACAGCGCCATCCAGGTGCGGCCCGCCGCGTCTCCCATGTAGTAGTACGGCGGCGTGGTGGTGAAGTGGGTGCCGTCCTGGTTCAGCGCGGTGCCTTCGAGGTCGATCTGCAGCATGATGGTGCCGGGCGCGAGGTTGTCCGGCTGCTGCGCCATGGGCGCGATCTTGAGCAGCCGCCAGCGGGCGTCGGCCAGGTCGGCCGCCTGGCCGGAGGCGACGTGGCGCACCTGGGCCGCGGGGTTGTCCCGCTCGAACCGGGTCAGCTCGTCGTATCCCTTGACGCCGAGGAGCGCGGCCGTGAGCGCGACGGCGCCGAGAAGCTGCAGGCCGATCTTGACCGGCTTAGGTATCCGGCGGCGGGCCGAGGGCGCGGCCGCGGAGGCGGCGCGATCGGCGGGTGGCGGCGCGGTGGGCGCGGGCGGCGCGGCCGACGGAGAGGACGAGAGGGACATCGGGGGCGCGGCGGCCGGGGCGGACGCGGCGGACGCGGCGCGCTCCGCCGGGGCCTCGCCACGGAACGGCGACGCGGCGGGGCCGGGAGGCGGCGACGCGGCGGGGACCGGGGGCGGCGGCGGCCAGGTCCGGCGGCCGGGAGCCTGCCCGTCCTGCACGGCCGGCATCGGAACCGTCGAGGACCCGCGCGGCTCCTCCTGCTCCGGCGCGGGCGGGGGCCAGACCCGGGCGTCGGGCCGGGGCAGGCGCGGGGCGGGGGTGAACCACGACGGCTCGGCGGCGGGCGGCCGCCACACGCCGGTGTCGTTGGGATTCTGGCTCATATGCCGCTCACCTCGTAGCCGTCCTTGGCGGCGCTCATCGCCTCGCGGGCCTTCGCCTCGTCTAGGCCGAGGTCCATGGAGACCTCGGGGATGTACTGGTCGCCGTACAGGGAGTTGACCGGCTCGGACACCACCACGCGGGCGCCGGCGACCTCGTCGGGCGGGATCTCGAAGAAGCACAGCCCCGAGCGCCACCATCCCGGCTGGATCCACTTGGCGGTGATCGTCGCGTTCTCGTCCACCTTGTCGGTGGCCGCGAAGCGCAGACCGCCCGCCGTGACCAGGTGGGGGACCAGCTTGGTCGGCCGGCGCGGCGAGGTGGCGCCGACCTTGACGACCAGGAAGATCTGGTCGGTCGTCGCCTCGTCGGTGCTGTAGGCCTTCTTCACCCGGATCGAACGGGCGAACTCGATGCGTTCCAGCCGGGCGGAGAAGTGGTCGGTCCGCAGTTCCTCGCGCATGCCGCCCGACACGGTGAGCGGGGCGGTCTTGTCGTTGACGGTCATCACGAAGGTCTGCGCGTACACCGCGCCGATCGCCAGGGCGACACCGGCCACGGCGGAGACGATCCTGCGCCAGGCGGGCCGTCGCGGAGGCGGCGGCTGCGCGGGGGACGGCGACGCCGACGCCGGATGGGGTACGAAATCGGACGAGACGGCCATCACGAGGTCTCCACTCGGACCGGCAGATCGACCTGGGCCGCCACCACGGGCGGAATGCGGGTCTTCGGCTCCGCCAGGCCGAGCCGCGGGGCGTCCGTGCCGGACGGCGAGGGGGCCGGCGTCGCGCTCGCCGCGGGCGACGGCGTCACCGCGGTGTCCTGGAAGATCTGCGACCACGCGCGCTGCCGGCTGAAGAAGTCCTCGTGCAGCTCGAAGGCGCCCAGGTCGATGCTCAGCCTCTTGGGCACGGGCCGGCCCGGCTCCAGCTCGAACGACATGATCACGGTCGTGGGCACGCCCGGATGCAGTTGCGCGTATGAGTGCCCCTGGGAGATGGACCTGATGTAGGGGCCGAGGTCGCCGGGCTTCGGCTTGATCGTGGTCGAGTCGGCGCGCACGGTGGGAAGCGCGTGGTCCATCTCCTGCGCCTGGATGGTGCGGTCGGTCTCGTTGGTGACCTTGAGGACGATCTGGAGGTAGCGCTTGCCGGGGACGCCCATCTCGAACTTGCCGCCCGAGCGCACCACGGCGTCCTGGACGACCGTGAGCATTTTCCCCTGGTCGAATTCTGCGCCCTTGCCCAGCTTCTCGACGGAGGTGTCAGGCGCCTGCGCCAGCCCGCCGAGAGCGGCGCTCACTCCCGCGGTCGCGGCCGCCAGGACGGCGACGGCCGGGATGAGCACCGGCCGTCTGCGTCGGGCGCCGCGAGGAGGGGTGGACGTCATGGCACAGGATGGTAGTCGCTACGTGATCCCCATCCGTCTCGTTAGTCTCATAGATACACACCAGACACCTGTAGAGGGCCACATAAGCCGCAAATCCCCGGAGGGTGACCGGGCCGCCACCCCACGCGTTCGGCGGGGCCGGGCGACACGCGGCTCCGGCACGCCGTTCTGACACCGCATTGTGGCGATGCCCTGCGAGGGTTGTGGCGCCGTGGATACCATGCCCAGGATGTCCGATTCGTTGACCTTGGGGGCTGGGTCACGGCCCGTGTCCGACGCCGTCCGCTGGTGGCGGCGCTCGCCGTACGGGCTGCCACTGCACGCGCTGGCGCTGTGGGCGCGGTGCCTGGTGCCGATGACGCTGTGGTTCGGCGCCGGCGAGCTGGGCCGGTTCGGCCTGCTGGTGGCGGGGTCGGAGTTCTCCCACGGCTCCCACCGCGAGTGGCGCCTGGCCGGCACCATGTTCCTGTTCGTCGTCATGGTCATGCTCGGCATGATCGTGACCGTCGGCATGCTGCACACCGTCCGCGGGGCGCTGACCGAGACCGCCGCCAGGCGAGCCGAGGGGCAGGCGGACGAGCCGCTGTTCACCGCGCTCGGCCGGGCGATCATCGCCTACGTCGCCATCTACCTCGCCTGGGGGTGGCAGGCCGCCGACTGGCGCCAGTTCGCCGACGCGGACATGGAGCGTTACGCCAAGCAGTACGACGATTTCGTGGCCGCGGAGCTCTCGGGCGCCTTCGGCACGACCGGCGGCGCCCAACCGGCGAAGCCCGTGCCGCCCGACGCCGGCACCAACCTCCTGCTCGACATCAAGATCGCACTGATCTTCGCCTGCGTGGCGATCGTGGTGCGTTACGTCCTGGCGGCCCTGCACGAGCGCCGGGGCGGGTCGCGGCTCGCCTTCGGCGTCGCCTTCTCCGAGCTGGCCTACACCTTCTACGGAGCGGCCCTGGTGGTGGCGCTGGTCGGCGAGCGGTCGCAGTGGCTGGGCCGGCGCGTCGTGGTGTCCTGGTGGAACGAGCACTGGGCCGCGCTGGAGCGGGCGGTGCCCGGCTGGCGCGCCACGATGGAGTGGCTCGCCGGAATCCGCCCGGACCTCGGCGGCGCGATCCTCACCCCCCTCATCCTGCTGACCCTGGCCGTCCTGGTGTACGGCGCGTACGCGGAGAGCGGGCGGGAGGCGGTCAGGGGCACCCCGCTGGAGGAGGCCGTCACCCGCGCGGGACGGCGCGCCCACCGCATCACCCGGCGCGGCGCCGGCCTGGTCGCCGTGCGAGCCGGGCTGGACCGGTGGCCGCCCGTGCTGCACGCGCTGCGCCTCACACTGCGGGGCGGCGCGCCGCTGTTCACGCTCATGTGCCTGTGCTACGTGCTGCTCGCCGTGGCCATGGACTACGCCGAACGCGGCGCGTACTACCTGATCGGCACGGCACACCGGCAGCTCGACTGGGAGGTCTACCAGATCCCGGTGCACTTCGCCCGCGGGCTGGTCTTCACCACGCTGACGCTGTGCCTGTTCGCCGCCACCTTCGACATCGCGGCGACCCGTCAGCGGGCGAAGCGCAGCGCCTCGGTGTCGTAGTTCAGCACGAACTCGGCGGTGTCGCGCAGCCGTTCGGGCACGACCGCCACCACCTTCATGCGCACAGGCCGCCCGACCTTGAGATCGTCGCGGATCAGCGTCTGCTCGGCCTGGGCGAGCCACCTGTGCCCGGCCCGGTCGCGCATGCTGAAGTCCGGCGGGAAGGACTTCTGGATCTCCGCGGCCGAGGTGGGCGTCACCAGCACGTCCGCCACCAGGGACGCCGTGCCCGCGTCCTGGCCGGAGGCCGGAGGGCCGGAGGTCACGCTGACCTGCCAGCTCACGCCGTGCAGGGTGGCCTCTTGGCCGTGCCCCACCTCCTTGGCGGTCTCGGGCCTGTACCGTTCGGCCACCCACGCCGACTTGTCCCACCACTGCGCGCCCACGGTGGCCGCGGCCAGCGCCGCCGCCGCGACGAGCAGGCCGGCGCCCCGCGCCGCCCGGACGAGCCGGCCGCGCTCCCGGCGGGCGGAACGTGTGCTGCCGCGAGGGACCGCCGCCGTCTCCGGCGCGGCCTCCGGCGCGCCGGCCGCGGGGATGACCGGCGCGGTGTCCACCGGCCCGGTGGTGGTCCCCGAGTAGCCGAGTGCCGAGGCGGGTACGGCGCCCGCCGTGCTCGGCCTTGATGCCGGTGTGGCGCCGGCCGTGCTCGGCCCTGCACCTGGCGTGGCGAAAGCCGCGTTCGGCCCCGCTCCTGGCGTGGCGCCCGCCGTGCTCAGCCCTACGCCTGGCGTGCTCAGCCCTGCGTTCGCCGTGCTCAGCCCTACGCCTGGCGTGCCCGGCGCCGCCGCCGGTGTGGCGTCCGCGGTGCCCGGTCCCGCTCCTGGCGCGGCCCCGGCCGGATTAGGGGTGCTCCCGCCCGGATGCGGCGCTTCGCCTGGACGCGGCTTCTTGCCCGGATGCGGCGCCTTCCCCGGCGTGCGGCGCGGGAGCGGCGACGGAGTTGGGTCGTCCGGCGAGACCACCGGGATCGGGAAGGTGGTGGGGAACGCCTCCCACGAGCCGGTCGAGGTGACCGCGCTCTCTCCCGGCGGCGGGCTGTTGCGCGGGTTCGGCGCGAAGGCGTCGAACGGCTCCTCCTCCGGCTCGGGCTCCGGGCCGCGCCCGCGGGGCCGGCTCACAGCCGCGCCATCAGTCGCACCGATTCGGCCATCTCGGAGATCAGGCGCCGCGTCGCGGCATCGTCGGCGGTGAGGGACAGGGAGACCTCCGGGAGGAGCTGGTCGTACCGGCCGGGGTAGATGTCGTCGTTGATGCCGTTGGAGGAGGGCGCGGTGACCATGATGGACGCCCCGGGCAGCGCCTCCTTCGGCACCTCGAAGACGTAGTCGAGCTCGGACCACCAGCCGTGCTGGATGGGATGGTCGGCGCGCCGGTAGATGCCGTAGACCCGGTCGCTGACGGCGTAGTCCAGCCCGTCGCGGGTGTGCAGCCAGGCCTCCTTCAGCCACAGCGGGTCGCCGGCGGAGGTGGCCTGGACCGTGGCGACCACGAACACGTCGCCGGTGCCCACGTGCCCGGTCTCCTTGATCACCTGCGCCCCGGTCTCCGGATCGTTCGACGGGGTGGCCAGCCTGATCGTCCGGGTGACGGCGACGCGTTCCAGCCGCATGCCGAACCGCCCGTTCGCGGCCACCGCGCCGGCGGCCGCGTGCGTGGTCAGCGGGGCGTCCAGGTCGTCCTTGTCCATGACGTACGTGTGCGCGTACACCGCCCCGGCGGCGATGGCCAGCGCGACCGTCCCGTTGGCCAGGCGCCGCCCCGCCCGCCGGGCGCGCGACGCGGCGGGGGCCGGTTCGGCGGCGCGGCGCCCGGTCCGGTGGTCGGTGCCGTCCGGGAGCGGCGCGACGGCCGGCCGGACCATCACGCCTCCTCGCGCACGGGGATGGTGACCCGCGCGGCGACCACGGGCTTGAGATCGTCGCCGGTCACCAGCTGGGTCCGGTGGCGTCCGGTGAAGGCGTCCTCGTGGTTCTCATAGCGGCCGAGCTCGACGGTCAGCGAGCCGGGGAAGGCGGGGGGCCGCTCGTCGGCGCCGACGTTCGAGTGGAACCGCATGACCACCAGAGAGGTCCGCTTCGGGGGAAGTGTCCTTCCGGGCAGCCCCTCGCCGGGGATCGAGTCGCCGAACCGCCACTTACCGACGTCCCGGCCGCCCTGGGGGCTTTTCAACGGGTCGCCCTCGGGCGGCGCGATCAGCAGCAGCGACTCGTCGAGGGCCTCCAGCGGCACGCTGTTGCGGGCGTTGTTGTAGACCCGCAGGCTGAGCTCCAGGACCCGCTCCTTCGGTGCGCCGGGATCGTCCGAGCCGGTGGGCGCCGACCGCACGACCGCGTTCTCGATCTTCGTGCGGAACAGGTGCTGGTCGACCTCCTCGCCCGCCCCGCGCTGCGGGGGCTGCTCGGCGGGGGCCTCGCGCAGCCCGCCGAGGGCCGCGGTGGCGCCGAGGCCGGCGGCGGCGAGCAGGACCACGGCCGGCACCAGGATCGGGCGTCGACGACGGCGGCCGCGACGAACGGGGGACGACGTCATGCCACACGATCGTAATCGCTCCCTCTGTCCCGTCCGCCTCGTTCGTCCCAATGTGTAGGGGCAGAGGGCAGATATCTGGTCCGAATGGCGAGAACCGTGCCCGAATGCGGGGCCCACCTCTTACGCTGTCACAGTCGGAGAGCGGACCACGAGAGCGCCGGCGAGCTTTCCGGCAGGCACGACCCTTGATCAGGTGGAGGTCCGGTGGCGGACGTGCACCCCGAGCATGCGCAGCTGCAGGCTGACCGGATCTACCTCGGCTGGCAGTACGCGATGCTGTTCCCCGACCCCGGCCCGCCTCCCAGGCGCCCCTCGCCGGCCGAGGCCCCCGCCGAGCCCGCCGCCGTCGACCCCACCTGGGTCCGCAGGGAACGCCTCCAGGAAGACCTGCTCAACCGCCCCGTGAAGATCGTCGGTGTCTTCATGTCGCTGCTGGCGGTGCTCATCCTCGCCCTCGGCCTCACCGAGATCATGGGCTGGCCGTTCGTCGTCATCGGGCTGGTAGCCACCGGCGGCATCGCCGCCATCTGCGGGTACGCCGTCCACCAGGGCGAGCGCGCCCTGCGCTCACGCATCCGCGAGCAGGAGACGCGGGCGGGCAAGCAGCGCGAGCAGCGCGAACACGAGTTGTTCCTGGCCCAGGAGGAGCACGCCGCCCGCTACCGCGAGTGGGCCGCCAAGAAGGAGCAGTACGACAGGCAGCTCACCTGGTACGCCGTCGCCGTGCCCGACGAGATCGACCGCATCGACGTGGCCGGCGGCACCCTGCCCGGCTGGTCGGCGCTGATCACCCTGCTCGGCGCCACCCGCCTCTACAGCGGCGGCCACCTCACCGTGCTCGACCTGTCCGAGGGCGCCATCGCCAAGGACCTCATCGAGCTGGCCAGGCGCGGCGGCGACGACCCGCTGGTGTGGGTGCTGCCCACCGACCTGCCGCGGCTCGACCTCGGCGCCACGCTGCCGCCCGAGGCCTTCGCCGACGTGCTCGCCCACGTCGTCAGCGTCAGCGAGGAGCACCGCACCACCCGCGACCTGAGCTTCGACAACGCGATCCTCGAACGGGTGCTGGAGGTGCTGGGCGAGAACGCCACGATCAACCAGGTCACCGCCGCGCTGCGCGCCCTGGCCCAGGTGGGCGACCCGCGCGACGACCTGCGGTTCGGCCTGCTCACCGCCACCCAGCTCGAACGCATCGGCACCCTGTTCGGCCGCGGCGTCACCGACCGGGTGGTCATCGAGCGCGCCTGGGCCCTTGAGTCCCAGCTCCGCAAGCTCGAGACGCTCGGCTCCGAGGCGGTGCGGCTGCCGCCGGCGCGCCTGCGCGTGGTCTCCATGGACCGCCAGGCCGGCGTGTTCGGCAACCGCGTGCTCGGCACCTACGTCGCCACGGCGCTGACCCACATCCTGCGCCAGTCCCCGGCCTCCGAGCGGCCCTGGTACCACACGATCATCGTCGCGGGCGCGGACAAGCTGCGCGGGGACGTGCTCGACCGGCTGATGGACGCCTGCGAGACCTCGCAGACCGGACTGGTGCTCACCTACCGCGCGCTCACCCCGACGGTCAGGGAGCGCCTGGGCCGCGGCCACGCCGCCGTCGCGTTCATGCGGCTCGGCAACGCCGAGGACGCCCGCGTGGCCAGCGAGCACATGGGCACCGAGCACCGTCTGGAGCTGGCGCAGCTCACCGAGACCATCGGCACCAGCGTGGACGGCCTGAACGGCTCCTACACCTCGACGGTCGGCGACGGGGCCGGCCGGGCCGGGCCCGAGGAGGAGGACAAGGCCGAGGGGGACCTCAAGGAGGGCATCACCGAGTCCACCGAGTGGGGCCGCAGGGCCAGCAAGGCGATGGGGGAGGAGCGCGTGCTGCACCGCAGCCGCGAGTTCCTGGTCGAGCCGCACCAGCTCCAGCAGCTCCCCACCACCTCGGTGATCGTCACCCACGCGACGGCCGAGGGACGCCAGGTGCGGCTCGCCGACGCCAACCCGGCCATCCTCACCTTCCCCAAGACCACTCTGGGCGAGTTCGAGGAGGTCCGGCGGGTCATGCTCACCCCCGCAGAACCCGAAGGCGAGCCCGAACCCGACCCGTTCCCGCCCAACCTCGGCCCCCCGCCGGAGCGGCTCGACTGGCGGAGAGGCCAGTGATCCGCGCCCGGACGGGAGGAGAAGGCATTGAAGAGGTAATCCCCTGGCAAACGCCGGTGGCGATAAGGATCCGAGCTTGATATGCAGGCAAGCGTGTCCTCCGCAGCGCCTAGCGCGCCGTTCCCGCTGAGTGGTCCGTGGTATCGCATCCAGGCGATCACCGCCCCCTCGCGTAGCTCGTCGGCAGAGTGGGACTTCGTCACCGTCCTGCCCGCCGTGCTGTCCGCCGCCCAGCGCAACCGGCCGTTCGTCATCGGCTGGCTGTCGCGCGGGTCGGGCGCGCCGCTCGAACTGATCACCAACGCCGGGCCGCTCACCCCGCCGCGCCCGCCGCGCCGCGCGTCCAGCGCCACCGTGGAGGAGCCGCCGCACGGCCCCCAGCCGCTGCTGTTCCCCGGCGGCGCGCGGGGCGTCGAGATCGGCGACGACTGGCTCGCCGACCTGGCCGACCTCGCCTGGACGCCCTGCCCCGGCCGCCAGGCGCCGCCGCTCAACGGCCGCAGGGAGCCCGGCCCCGACGACCTGCTGCGTCCCACCCTGTTCGAGTCCACGCTGGTCACGCTCATGTCGCGCCCCTTCGCCTGGCTGGTGGTGGCCGAGCCCACCGACCTGCTCGACGCCGAGGTGGCCCACCTGCGCACCCAGCTCAACGTGCTGCGCCAGTACGGCGACGCCTCCGAGCGCAGCCGGTTCGACGCCGAGCGCGCCGAGCGGCGCATGCAGGAGCTGGACGCCTTCCGCGAGGCCGGGCTGTGGAACGTCCGCGTGCTGGCCGGGGCGGCGGGCCCGGACGAGCTGCGCCAGATCGCCCCGGTGCTCGTCGGGTCGGTCGAGATGAGCCACCACCCCTACCGGCTGCGCAGCGCCCTGTCGCTGCCCATCCTGGCCGGGTTCGGCCGCTCCACCTCCGGTGAGCCGCTGTACGGGTTCGCCGAGGCGCTCGGGGTCACTCTGCAGGACCCGGCCGACGGCGCGGCGGCGCCGTTCGCCGCCACCGCCGGGGCGCTGGCCGCGCTGGCCGGGCTGCCCCGCCGCGAGGTGCCGGGCGTGCGCGTGCTGGACGCCGGGTTCTTCGACGTCACCAGCGAGGCCGACGTGCGCAACACCGGCGAGCCGGTGCTCGACCTGGGCGCCATCATCGACGGCCAGGACCGCGCGGTGGGCTCGTTCCGGGTGCCGCTCGCCACGCTCAACCGGCACGCCTTCGTCACCGGGGCCACCGGCTCGGGCAAGTCGCAGACCGTCCGCCACCTGCTGGAGCAGCTCACCGAGGCCGGCATCCCGTGGCTGGCCATCGAGCCCGCCAAGTCCGAGTACGCGGCCATGGCGGGCCGGGTCGAGCGCCTGTCCCCGCTGACCGTGATCAACCCCTCGGCGCCCGACAACGTGCCGTTCAGCGTCAACCCGCTGGCCCCCGAGCCCGGCTATCCGGTGCAGGCGCACATCGACATGGTCCGCGCGCTGTTCATGGCGGCCTTCGACGCCGAGGAGCCCTTCCCGCAGATCATGTCGCTGGCCTTGCAGCGGGTCTACGAGGCCAACGGCTGGGACGTCGTCACCGGCGGCGGCATCCCCGGCGCCGCGGTCCAGCCGGCCGTGCCGACGCTGGAGCAGTTACAGGCGCAGGCGCTCGAGGTCATCCAGGAGATCGGGTACGGCAAGGAGGTGCAGGCCGACGTCGAGGGCTTCATCAGCCTGCGGCTGCGCAGCCTGCGCGTCGGCTCCGCCGGCCGGTTCTTCGAGGGCGGCCACCCGGCCGACATCGGCGGCCTGCTGCAGCGCAACGTCGTGTTCGCGATCGAGGACGTCGCCAACGACGAGGACAAGGCGTTCCTCATGGGCACGTTGATCATCCGCATCGTCGAGCACCTGCGCATGCGCGCCCGCCAGGAGAAGTCCAAGGGGCTCCAGCACGTCATCGTGATCGAGGAGGCGCACCGGCTGCTGCGCGACCGCGGCTCCCAGCGCGCCAGCACCCACGCCGTCGAGCTGCTCGCCGGCATGCTCGCTGAGATCCGCGCCTACGGCGAGGGCATCGTGGTGGCCGAGCAGATCCCCACCAAGCTCATCGCCGACGTGGTCAAGAACACCGCGCTCAAGGTCGTGCACCGCCTGCCCGCCGAGGACGACCGCCGGCTGGTCGGCGCCGCGATCAACCTCAGCGAGGAGCAGTCGCGGCAGGTCGTCTCGCTCCAGCCCGGCATCGCCGCCGTCTTCGCCGACGGCATGGACCGCCCGCTGCGCATCCAGGTGCCGCTCGGCGAGGACCGCGAGCGCACCGTGCTCGGCCCCATCCCGCCGATCCGCGGCCGCCGCTCGGCCGCCTGCGGGCGCGAGTGCACCAGCGGCAAGGCGTGCACCCTGTTCGAGCTGCGCGAGGCCGACCTGCTCGCCGACGCCCCCGAATGGGCGTGGCTGCGCATCTGGACCGACACGGTGGTGCTCGCCTTCTGCACCAACCGGTCGCTGCCGGGCGTGCCGCGCGTCCTTCGCGAGATCTGGGCCGAGCTGCCGCCCCGGCGCCGCGAATGCCTGCTCGCGACGCTCGTCGAGCGCGCGGTGGCCCGGCGGGCCTGGTCGCTGCGCACCTTCTACGACCCGACGCTGCTCACGGTCAAGGCCGCCGAGGTGGCGGCCGGCCTGCTGGACCCCTCCCAGGATACCAAGCCCTCGGCCGGCGAGCGGCCGGGCGCGGCGTGGGTGATCCCGCAGGTGCGCTGGGTGCACGAGGTCGACCGGCTCTTCCCCTACGGCCGCCCGGCGCCCGACCTGCGCAGCCCCGCGCCCGCGATGGAGTACGCCCTGTTCGGCACCGACCCCACCGGCCGCCCGTACCCGCACCTCGGGGTGAACGGGGCGGCGGGGGCGGAGGCCATGGCCCGCGCCGAACTGCTCGGCCACCGCGCCAAGGCGCTGCGCCACCACCCGCTGTCCATGGAGATGGACCGCAACCGGGCGCTGGCCTGGCGGGTGCTGCTCGGCGACGACGAGCACGAGGGCGTCGGGCGCGACTTCGCCACCGTGGCCATCGGCGTCGAGCCCCGCGACCGGCTGCGGCACGTCGCCCAGACGATGGGCGCGGCCTGGCTGGAGACGGTCCTGTCCTGGCCGCGGCGCTTCGTCCTGCCGTTCGAGGGCGGCGCCGAGAACCGGGCCGAGCTGTCCTTCATGGACTGACCGGCGGCCCGCTCGAGAGGGGCGCTTTGGGTGCTCGTGAGGGACTCTTCGCGCGGGCGGCACTAGGATCTCGGGCATGACCCAGCTACCGCTGCGGGCTCAGCTCGCGAGTGCCCTCGGGCGTACGGCAGCGACCCTCTCCCGGGTCACCGGACGCGGCGACGGATCGGTGATCGGCGGGCGCGTCGGGCTGATCCTCGAGCCTGACCTGCTGCGCAAGCTGGCCGCCGACCGCAAGCTCGTGCTGGTCAGCGCCACCAACGGCAAGACCACCACCACCCGTCTGATCACCTCCGAGCTCCAGGAGCTCGGCGAGGTGGCCACCAACGCCTTCGGCGCGAACATGCCCGCCGGCCACGTGTCGGCGCTGTCGCAGTCCAAGCAGGCGCCGTTCGCCGTGCTGGAGGTCGACGAGAAGTACCTCCCCGAGGTGCTCGACACGACCGGCGCGAGCGTCGTCTGCCTGATGAACCTCAGCCGCGACCAGATGGACCGCGCGGCCGAGATCTGGCTGCTGGCCCAGAAATGGCGGCGCGCCCTGGCCGGGCAGGACGTCCACGTGGTCGCCAACTGCGACGACCCGCTGGTCACCTGGGGCGCCTCCACGGCCGCCCGGGTCACCTGGGTGTCGTGCGGGCAGCCCTGGAAGGAGGACTCCTGGTGCTGCCCCGAGTGCGGCGGCCCCCTCGACCGCAAGGGCGACGACTGGGCCTGCCGCGAGTGCACCTTCCGCCGCCCCGAGCCGGCGTGGGTGCTCGACGACGACGCGGTGATCGACCCGCGCCGGCAGCGCTGGGTGCTCGACCTGAGCCTGCCCGGCCGGGCCAACCGCGCCAACGCCGCCATCGCCCTGGCCGTCGCCGAACTGTTCGGCATGCCCGTCCAGCAGGCCCTGCCGCGGCTGCGCGAGGTGACCTCGGTCGCCGGGCGCTACACCATGGTCGAGCGCGACGGCCGCGCGATGCGGCTGCTGCTCGCCAAGAACCCCGCCGGGTGGCTGGAGGCCTTCGAGGTCTCCGACCCGGCCCTGCCGATCATCCTGTCGGTGAACGCCCAGGGCCCCGACGGCCGCGACACCTCGTGGCTGTGGGACGTCGACTACCGCATCCTCAGCGGCCGCCCGGTCTACGTGACCGGCGAACGCCGCCTGGACCTGGCGCTGCGCCTGGACGTCGCCGGGGTGCCCTTCCAGCTCTGCGAGAGCTTCGCCGAGGCCGTCACCCGGCAGGCGCCGGGCAGGGTGGACGTGATCGCTAACTACACAGCCTTCCAGCAGATCCGAGCGGAGTTCGGCCGTGCCCTCTGACAGCGCCCTGCGCATCGTGTGGATCTACCCCGACCTGCTGAGCACCTACGGCGACCAGGGCAACGTCCTGATCCTGGAGCAGCGGGCCCGCAAGCGGGGCATCCCCGTCGAGACCGTCTACGTCCGCTCCGCCGACCCGGTGCCCGACTCGGGGGACATCTACCTGATCGGCGGCGGGGAGGACCGTCCGCAGATCCTGGCCGCCGAGCGGCTGCGCCGCGACGGCGGCCTGCCCCGGGCGGTCGACCGGGGCGCGTCGCTGCTGGCGGTCTGCGCCGGCTACCAGATCATGGGGTCGGTGTTCGGCGGCGAGGAGGGCCAGCCGGTGGCGGGCATCGGGCTGCTGGACATCGAGAGCGCCCGCGGGCCGGCCCGCGCGGTGGGCGAGCTGGCGGCCGAGGTGGACACCGGCCTCGGCGGTCACATGCTGACCGGCTTCGAGAACCACATGGGCGTCACGCGCCTCGGCCCGGGCGTGCGTCCCCTGTCGCGCACGGTGGTCGGCACGGGCAACGGCGACGGCACCGAGGGCTGCCACGCGGGCAAGATCGTGGGCACCTATCTGCACGGCCCGGCGCTCGCGCGCAACCCCTGGCTGGCCGATGTGTTCCTGAGCTGGGCGGCCGGGCCGCTGGCGCCGATCGACGACGCCTGGTACGACCGCCTGCGCGACGAGCGACTCCGGGCCGTCCTGCCCCGTTAGCGCGCCGGCGGTCAGTAGACGAGCGCCTGCGCGTCCTCGGCGAGGGCCTCCTCGACGAAGGTCGACGCGCCGGCGATGCGGACGCCCTCGATGAGGTCCTGCGGGCCGATGTCCCGGCGCGCCGCGCACTGCGTGCAGACGGTGACCTTCCCGCCGGCCAGCACGACGTCGAGCAGGTCGGCCAGGGGTGTCGCGTGCGGCAGGGCGAACTCCTTGGCCCGGCCGGGCAGGCCGTACCAGGCGGACTCGCCGGTCAGCCACAGCGAGACCGGCACGCCGCTCGCCACGGCCGCCGCCGCGACGGTGAACGCCTGGTTGCACCTCTCGGGGGCATCCGCGCCCGCCGTCACCTTTATCACCATTGATCGTGCCATGGCTCTGAGCCTATTCGCGGACACGGGCGCTTCACCAGGCGATTCCCGGTTCCGATGTCCTGGCACGGGCCCCGTGGGCGGGCATCTAGGCTCAGATGCCATGGACTCCCAGTCAATTCATCCGGACCTCGAGCCGATCGCCTTCCTGCTGGGCAGGTGGGAGGGGGCCGGGGTGGGCGGCTACCCGACGATCGAGAGCTTCCGCTTCGGCCAGGAGATCGTCTTCGAGCACAACGGCAAGCCGTTCCTGAGCTACCAGAGCAAGACGTGGCTGCTGGACGACGAGGGCGCCATGGTCAGGCCCCTGGCCACCGAGTCGGGGCACTGGCGCTCGCTGCCCGAGCGGCAGGTGGAGGTGCTGCTCTCGCACCCCACGGGCATCGTCGAGATCTACGTCGGCGAGGTCGTGTTCCACAAGATCGAGCTGCAGACCGACGTCGTGGCCCGCACGGCCACCGCCAAGGAGTACACCGCGGGACGCCGCCTCTACGGCCTGGTCAACGGCAACCTCATGTACGCCTACGACATGGCCGCCGTGGGCCGGCCGCTGACCTCGCACCTGTCGGCGGAGCTGAAGAAGGTCGGCTGAGACCCCTCCGGGCCCGCGCGGGCCCGGGCGGGGACGCCGTCGCGGCGGTGAGGACCTGGAGGAACGTGAAAACCCCGGGCGCGCTCCGCCTCCGAGGGAGACGGGCCGGCTGGACCATGGGAGGAGAAGACTCCCCCCGCCGACTGCCCGGGGTTCCGGTGTCTGCTTGGATTCGCCGGACGTCGCCGGTGCCCGGGAGGGCACGACATCATCTGGACGAAGGTCCCGATGGGCGATGTCCTAGCGGACAGCCACCTCGCTAGCCCAATAATGACTAACCATTGTTTGGACCACCTCCCTTCTGCGTGCTTCGTACGCTATGCGAGCCTCCGGCGCGGGGGCAAGCGATTATTTACGGCGGGCCGCAACCGGTTACACCGGCGTTGCTTCCCTCCGCTGCTCGTAGACTCATTCCATGACCGGGACATGGCACGAGGAGTTGCGCGCGCGCGGATACCGGGTGACTCCGCAACGGCAGTTGGTGCTGGAGGCGGTGACCCGGCTCGGACACGCCACTCCTGAGGACATCTGCGGGCAGGTGCAGGAGACCGCGAGAGGCGTCAACATCTCCACCGTCTACCGCACGCTGGAACTGCTCGAAGAGCTGGGCATGGTCACCCACACCCATCTCGGCCACGGCGCGCCCACCTACCACCTGGCGAGCAAGGCCGACCACGTCCACCTGGTCTGCCGGGGGTGCGGCCAGATCACCGAGGTCCGTCCCGAGATGGTCGACGGCCTGGTGACCACGCTCAACGACCAGCTCGGCTTCGAGACCGACGTCCACCACCTGACCGTCTTCGGCCGCTGCCGCGACTGCCGGTCCTGAAGGTCCCCGCGACCTGCCCGGCGCAATAACCTTGGGGCATGCGTAGCCCTCTGCTTGACACGCCAGGCGCGGTCGCCGCCGAGTCTCCCGACCACGCCGTGGCCGCCCACTACGGCGAGCCGTACGCCGAGCAACGCGCGCTGGCCGAAGGGCGGGCCCTCGTCGACCGCGGCAACCGCGACGTCCTGCGGATCTCCGGCCCCGACCGGCTCGGCTGGATCAACAGCCTCACCTCGCAGAAGGTCGACACACTCCCGCCGGGCACCCCGTCGCAGACGCTGTTCCTCGACCCGCAGGGCAGGCTGGAGCACCATCTCACCCTGGTCGACGACGGCGAGTCGCTCTGGGCCCACGTGGAGCCCGGCACCTCGGCCGCGCTCATCGCCTTCCTGCTGAAGATGCGGTTCATGATGCGCGTCGAGGTCGACGACCTGACCTCCGCGTACGCGGTCGTCACGGTCCGGGCCCCGGGCGCGGGAGACGAGGGCGCCGCCGTGTCCGCGCCCGAGGGGGCGATCGCCATCGGCGGCGACCTGCTGGTCCCGCGCGAACGGCTGGCCGGGCTCCCGGCCGAGCTCGGCCTGCGCCCGGCGGGCCTGTGGGCCTACGAGGCGCTGCGCGTCGAGGCGCACCTTCCCCGCGAGGGCTTCGAGACCGACCACAAGACGATCCCGCACGAGGTCGGCTGGATCGGCTCGGCCGTCCACCTGTCCAAGGGGTGCTACCGCGGGCAGGAGACCGTCGCACGGGTGCACAACCTCGGCCACCCGCCGCGCCGCCTGGTCTTCCTGCACCTGGACGGCAGCGTCGACACCCTGCCGCCGCACGGGGCGCCGGTGACGTTCGGCGTCGGCTCGCCGCGCGAGGCCGACCCGGAGGCCGCGGTGGAGGGCGCCGCCGAGCCGGGGCAGGTGGGCTTCGTCGGCACCGCCGTCCGCCACCACGAGCTAGGCCCCATCGCGCTGGCCGTGGTGAAGCGCACCGTGCCGGTGGACATCGCGCTGCTGGCCGGCGGGGTCGCCGCCACCCAGGAGGTCGTGGTGCCGCCGGACGCCGGGCGCAACGTCACCATCGACCCCGCTCTGCGCCGCCGCATCCGCTGAAGAGGTCCCAGTAGCGATAGAGAAATTTTCCACGAAGTCGCGTCTGACCTGCGGTAACGAAAGATCCCCCGGCTGACGTCTCCGTTCGGTCACCGTGGTGGGTCAATGCCGGACCGGTTCGCCGTGCCGCTCGCGTTCGGGCGCGGTGACCGGCACCGATCACACCGGCCGGTTCGTCAAGGCCGCGCGCTTGTCGACGTTGCCGCGAGTGCCGACCCCGGCCGACGCCATGCGCGCCGTGGACCCGATGCCCGGTCCGCAGTGAATCCGGGAATCGCCGCGGACCGGGGCATCGCAAGGTCAATGCTCTGAGCTGCTAAAACGCTCGCCAGCGTTCGACTCCAGCCGCATGGTCCCAGCAATCTCTCTTGACGCACAGCCCATTTGTAAAGCTATGGTTTACGAGTGCAAGAGATGTTGACAGAGGCGGTGCGGGCCTTGAAGGCGCGCATGGAGGCGTTCCTCGCCTCGCGTGTCCTGACGAGGAGCGACGACTGGGCCGACTCGATAGGGCGCGCCGTGAGCATGCAGGCGGCCGCCGATGACGTCGTGCGTGCCGTCGTGCAGCAGGCGCGCCAGAACGGCGCCACGTGGCAGGTCATCGGTGATGCGCTCGGCGTGAGCCGGCAGGCGGCGTTTCAGCGCTACGGCAGACCGATCGATCCACGAACAGGAGAATCCATGAACACCACGCCCCTGCCCGGCGTCGCGGAACTGGCCGCCTCGGTGATCGAGGACCTCGCGTCCGGGCGATGGACGCGGGTCACCGAGCAGTTCGATCCGACTATGCGCGATGGCCTGTCGGAGGACGCGCTCGCGGCCGCGTGGGCGCAGATCGTCGGCCTGTCGGGAGCCTTCGAGGGGTTCGGAGAGCCTGAGGTCACCCGGGCCGGCGACGTGACGATCACGAACACGCCGCTCGCGTTGGAGGCGGGCGACTACACGGCACGCATCGCGTTCCGCGACGACCGCACCATCGCCGGTCTGCACATCCTCGAGAGGCGGACGTCGTGACCATCGAATCTCCAGGCGGATCGAAGACGGCCACGCCCCGGGGCGGACCCCGCATGAGCGGCCGCGATCTGCGATCCATCGGTGTGTTCACCACCCTGGCGTTCGCGCTCGCCTGGCTCCTCGCGCTGCCGCTCTGGTTCGGTGACGGACTCGCCGCCCCCTGGTTCACCCTCGTGGCCGTAGCCACGATGATGACCCCCGCGATCGCCGCCCTCGTCGTCGTGTTCTTCGTCGAGCGGCCGCAGCACAAGACGTGGACGCTCGGACTGTGGCCGTTGCGACCGGTCCGGAGCCTGCTCGGCTACGCGGCGCTGGGGATCATCGTGTCCATCGCGCTCGTCCTGGTGGCGCTCCCGGTCGGCGCGCTGCTGGGGGTCTACCCGGCCGATTTCGTGAACTTCTCCGCCTTCCAGCAGGTCCTCGACGAGCAGGCGGGCGCCGCGGGAGTGGCCGAAATCCCGATACCGATCGGCGCGCTCATCGTCATCCAGCTCGCCACACTCCCCTTGGCGGCGTTCATCAACCTCATCCCTGCGCTGGGGGAGGAACTCGGGTGGCGAGGGTGGCTGCTGCCGAAACTGATGCCGCTCGGTACACTCCCAGCCCTCCTGATCTCGGGCGTGATCTGGGGCCTCTGGCACGCTCCGCTCATTCTCCTCGGGTACAACTACCCGGATGCGCCGGGCTGGCTCGGCGTGACCATGATGGTCGGCATGTGCATCCTGGTCGGCGCGGTCTTCGGCTGGCTGCGGCTGCGATCGGGGTTGGTGTGGCCCGCGGCCCTCGCGCATGCCGCGTTCAATGGGGCGGGCGGAACCTACCTCCTGTTCGCCAGGGCCGGCGAGCACGTCGACACCACGCAGGCGACGGTCCTCGGCTGGAGCGGGTGGATCGTGCCGCTCGCGCTCGTCGTGATCCTGATCGCCACGGGACAGTTCGCTCCGCGAAGCACCCATGACCGTGAAGCTCGTCTCACACGAACCACAGGCTGACCAGGAGACCTTTCCTCATTGCCACCGGCCCCCTGAAGCCCCGGCCAAGCCGCCCCCGGCCGGACACCGCCCTCGGCGGGAGGTCGCCTGCGGCGGGAGGTCGCCTGCGGCGGGATGTCGTGCTCGGGCCGACCGGGGTTCCGCCGGCCCGGCCCGGGTGGGCGGTGTCAGATGTCGATGACGAGTGTGATGGGGCCGTCGTTGACCAGCGCGACCTTCATGTCGGCGCCGAACACGCCGGTCTCCACCCGGGCGCCGAGTGCGCGCAACTCGGCCACGACGGCCTCGACCAGCGGCTCGGCCACCGGCCCGGGCGCCGCCGCCTGCCAGGTCGGCCGGCGGCCCTTGCGCGCGTCGCCGTAGAGGGTGAACTGGCTGACCACCAGCAGGGGGGCGCCGATGTCGGAGCAGGACTTCTCGCCGGACAGGATGCGCAGGCCCCACAGCTTGGCGGCGAGCTTGGCCGCATGGGCGGGGCCGTCGTCGTGGGTCACGCCGACCAGCACGAGCAGGCCGGGCTCGTCGATGGCTCCGACGGTCCGCCCGTCGACGACCACGGAGGCGGAACCGACCCTCTGGACAACGGCGCGCATGGTCCCCGATTCTTCCACCGCCTGTGGACCCCCGCGAACCCGCCGCGCCCCCGGCGAGGCGCGCCCGGCCGGTGACCCGCTTCTCGGCGAGGCGCGGACGCCGGTCACTCGCGCTCTTGGCCGGGTGCGGCGGGCCGGTCAGCCGCGTCCCGCCGTCGCGCGTCAAGGTCCACATCGTGGGTACGCCGGGCAAGCCGTCCGCGTGCCGGCGCCGAATGGTCGCCGGATGAACGGCACTGATCGTCCGTCCGTAGACTCATGTGCGAGAGGAGAAGACGTGTCCGTTGCGCCGTTGATCGTGGAAGTCGTTCGTTCGGGGTTCGTCGAGTCGGTCCACCGGGCCTGGGTGTTCGCCGTGGACGCCGAGGGCAAGACCGCCGTCGTCCACGGGGACGTCGCCGCCGCGGCCTCGCCGCGCTCGTCGATGAAGCCCATCCAGGCGGTCGGCATGCTTCGCGCCGGGCTGGAGCTGGACGGTGAGCTGCTGGCGCTGGCGTGCTCCAGCCACTCCGGTGAGGACTTCCACCTGGAGGGCGTGCTGAAGATCCTGGCCGTCGCGGGCTTGGACGAGTCGGCCCTGCAGTGCCCTGAGGACCTCCCGCTCGACGTCGCGACCGCGCACCGCGTGCTGCGCGCGGGCGGCGGCCCGGCCAGGCTCACCATGAACTGCTCGGGCAAGCACGCGGCCATGCTGGCCACCTGCGTGGTCAACGGCTGGCGCACCTCCGACTACCTCCACCCCGCCCACCCGCTGCAGCGGGCCATCCGCGCCACCGCCGAGGAGCTGACCGGCGAGCGGGTCGCCGCCACCGGCGTGGACGGCTGCGGCGCGCCGCTGTTCTTCTCCTCCATGGCCGGCATCGCCCGGGCGTTCCGCGCCCTCGCGCTGGCCGAGCCGGGCGGCCACGAGCGGCGCGTCGCCGACGCGATGCGCGCCCACCCCGAATGGACCTCGGGCACCACCCGCCCGGAGGCCACGCTGATGCGGGCCGTCCCCGGACTCATGGTCAAGTCGGGCGCCGAGGGGTTCGACGCGTTCGCCTTCGACGACGGCCACGCGGCCACCGTCAAGATCGAGGACGGCAACGCGCGCGCCCGGGTCCCGGTGACGGTCGCCACGCTGCGCGCGCTGGGGCTCGGTCTGGAGGCCGCGGAGCTCACCACGCTGGCCACTCCGCCGCAGTTCGGCGGCGGGCGCCCCGTCGGCGAGGTTCGCGTCCGCGGCCCGGTGTGACCGCCCGCACGGCCTCGCCCGCGGCGGCGCACGCCGGGCGGCGCGCACCGGGAGGAGGTCAGATGGCGCGGCGGAACTGGCGGGAGGTGGAGATGGCGCCGGAGGTGGTCAGCGTGAACGTGCGCATGGAGTCGGCGAACTTCGACAGGTCCCACTCGGCCGGGCCGTGGTACCAGTACAGGTGGTCGGCCCGCGTGCCGTTGCCGTTCAGCGAGCCCACCACGCGCGCCCAGCGGTCGACGTTGTCGAAGACCACGGCGTAGGGCAGGTAGCGCGAGAAAAGCTCGATGCGCTGGGCCGGGGGCACCTCGCCGATCTCACCGGAGGCGAGGTAGTCGCGAAAGCCCAGGGTGTGGGCGAGGGCGGAGGAGCCGCGCGCGGTCTTGGCCGGCATGTACTGCCCGCCCACCGACAGCGCCGCCCCGGCGATGATCAGGGCCAGGCCGATCAGGCCGTAGGTGGTGAACCAGGCCAGCAGCACCGTGGCCAGCACGCCGAGCACCGTGACCACCACCCCGACGGTGGTCCAGCGGGTGCGCACGGAGTCGGGCCGCCGGGCGAACCAGCCCTGGGCGACGACGTCGCGGTAGAGCGCGTCGCGCACCTTGCCGAGCCCGGCCGTGAACGAGCCGTGCAGCTCCGACAGCAGCACCGCGTCGCGGCCGTCGAAGATCGCCATGTGCAGTGCCCGCTCGTAGTCGAGCAGGTCGTCCATGGGCGCGCCCGCGACCTTGACCAGCCGCCAGTCGGGCGCGTCGTAGGCGCCGCGCGGCTGCTCCTCGATGTGGACGTAGCCGCGGACGGCGAGGTCGACGATGGTGGCCGTCACGTCGATCACGTCGGCCTGCTCGTCGATCAGCGTGCCGACCTGCCCGGGACGGACGCCGTCGGGCGGGGAGAAGTGGCCGTCGCGCAGCGTGGTGACCGGGGCGCCGGCCTCGTGGTCGATGACGCGGGCGTCCCGGCCGCGGGTCCAGTAGAGCAGCGCGACGCCGCCGAGCAGCAGCACCAGCAGCCCGCCGAGCGCGCCGCCGGTGACCGGGTTGAGGGTGAAGGCGTTGGACAGTTCGAAGCGCCGCTCGAGGATCGGCGTGCCCCCGCTGGCGCCCGCGGGGAAGCCGGCCACCACGGTGAGCGCCTGGCCGGGGCCGAGCCCCTGCTGCTCGAACTCGGCGCGCGTGCCGCTCTCGTCCATGGAGGCGGCGGTGCAGCCGGTGGCCGCGGTGAGGTCGCCGGCGAAGCATGAGAGGGACTGCAGGGGGGCGGGGCCGCTCAGCCGGACCAGGGCCTGCTGGACGGGGGCCGACCAGCCGTTGACGGCGTACCAGCGCAGTTCCTCGCCGCCGCCGACCGGGGTGACGGCGCCGGCCACGTCGTACTCGATGGTGGCCGTGCCCTTGCCGCCGAGGGTGATGGTGTCGCCGGCGAGGGCGCCCTCGCCCTTGAAGCCGGTGACGCGGTAGACGCGGTCGTTGGCGTCGTCGTAGCGGGTGTGGGTGAGCAGCGTGCGCCGGACCTGGCCGGTGTAGGTGATCTGCTCCTTGACGTGCAGGACGCCGCCGGGCCGCAGCTCCACGGTGACGTCGGCCTTGCTCACGCCGTCCGCGGCCTCGGCGTGGGCGGCCGGGGCGGTCACGAGGAGGCCCAGCGCGGCCGCGAGCGCGCATCGACGAAGGAGATCCACCATGGGGCGTCAGCCTAGCGGTCGGCGCCGACAGCCGTTATGGGAACGCCCACGCCTGATCAACGGCCAACAAACCCGGACAACCTCGGTGGCCGGCCGGCGCGGTCACCAGGGGCCGTACGGGCCGTTGTTGCCGCCGCGGCCGCCCCGGCCGATCTCGCCCACGGCCGGCTTGACGTCGGCCAGGTACACCCCGGAGGCGATGACCGAGATGATCGTGAAGAAGCTGATGGCCGTCAGTCCGGCGTACCCGACCACGGCGGCGAAGGTGAACAGGGTCGCCAGGCTAAGGAACAGCAGCCAGAGCTTCTTGCTCAGCTTGCCGGCGATGGCGAACGCGCGGGCGGGAGTGCGGATGGCGTGGAAGAGGGCCCACCCGCACATGCCGAAGGCCGCGATGGCGAGCACCCAGAAAATGAGATCCAGGAAACTGTGAATCTCGAACATCGCCTCTCCCAGGGGGTCATATGAACGGCCGGCTTCAGCCTAGCCCGGCCGGGGGCCTGGCGGACGCCGTCCCGTCCCGTGAACGCACCAAGCCCGCCCCGGAGTTCCGGGACGGGCGCGGAAGCGGGTGGCTCAGGCCTTGGTGCCGGAGCCGGTGGTGCGGGTGGTCCTGCGAGGGCCGGCCGGACGGGAGGCGATCGCCGGCTCGGCGGAGGTGGAGACCTCCTCCAGCTCCAGGGCGGCCTCGCCGGTCACCCGGCTGACGACCTTGCGGCCGCGGTCGGCGAACTGGTCGTAGAGCAGCACGGCCTTGGCGCTGATGGTGTCGGCGTACTCCTTGGCCTTCTCGGGGAAGTCCTTGGCGACGGCCTCGGCCTTGACCTGCACGTCGCTGGCGTACTTCTTGGCCATGGTGGGCAGGTCGCGCGCGACGGCGCCGACCTCGGACCGGCGCGACTGCAGGCGGTGGAGCTGCTCGGGCAGCTCACGGAGCTTCTCGACCGCGAAGTCGCCCGCGCCGGCGACGGCGTAGAACGGCTTGGACTCGGCGAGCTTCTTGACCTCGTCGTTGAGAGGCATGGGTCAACCTTCCTTGGATTCTGGTTGGATGCGGCCGTTCGGCGAGGAGGTCGCGGCCTCCTCCACGGGAACCGCGTCGACCTCTCGGGGTTCCGGCTCGGAGCGGGCGGTCTCGGCGGACTGCTCGGCTTCGGGCGGAGCCTCGGCTCGGTTCTCCTTGCGGAACGACTCGTAGATATCGGTCAGCACCTGGCGTTGCCGCTCGGTGAGAGTGCGGTCGACGCGGATGGCGGCCAGCACATCGCTGTCCGGCTCGCGTTCCTCGATGAGACCGGCCTGGACGTACAGCGCCTGCGAAGAGATGCGCAGGCCCTTGGCGATCTGGTTCAGGATCTCCGCGCTCGGCTTGCGCAGCCCGCGTTCGATCTGGCTCAGGTAGGGGTTGGACACCCCGGCCTGCGTGGCGAGCTGGCGCAGCGAGATCTTCGCCTGCGTCCGCTGATCGCGGATGTACTCACCGATCGAGCCGACCTTCGGTAGTTCCATGCCTCCAGTATGCGTCGTGCTGCTTGCAAATGCAAACACTATGGCGAACGCCAGCAAGCGCGTCGGGGGTCAGCCGGGATACATCCAGAGCAGCGGAGCGGAGGCCGACAGCAGCACCGA
Organism: Sphaerisporangium sp. NPDC005288; assembly: GCF_040607475.1. Lineage (NCBI taxonomy): Bacteria > Bacillati > Actinomycetota > Actinomycetes > Streptosporangiales > Streptosporangiaceae > Sphaerisporangium > Sphaerisporangium sp. NPDC005288. Next base: position 113,338 of record NZ_JBEXGT010000013.1, read on the forward strand.
GAACGTCACCAGGCTGTAGCGGACCCGCCGGGGAAGCGTGGCGCCCGGCTTGACCAGCCGGTTCACCCGGGCCATCACGTGGTCGCTGCCCGCGCCGAGGGCGCCGTCGGGGGCAGGCACCGCCCCGGCCGTGCCGAAACGCAGCAGCGCCGTCGCCAGGCGGCGCGGCGAGCAGTAGCGGCGGGCGCGGTCGTCGGCGGCCATCTCGACCAGCAGGGCGACCGAGGAGTGCGCGTTGCGCACCACGCCGAGCCACGGCAGGGCCCAGCTGAGCGCGGTGAACGGCAGCAGGACCAGGTCGTGCCGCTCGCGGACGTGGGCCGCCTCGTGGGCCAGCACGGCGGTGAGCTCGTCCTGGCTGAGCAGCGACAGCGTGCCCGCGCTGACGACGACCTCCGACCGCAGGCCCGGCAGGCAGTACGCGGCGGCGCCCGGGTGGTCGACGATGCGCACGCCCGGCACTCCCGGGTCGTCGTGGGCGATGAGGGCGAGCAGCACGCGGTGGCGCCGGCGGGCGCGCAGCGTCGTGGCGCCGGCGGCGAGCAGCACCACGACCAGCACGGCCAGCAGGCTCAGGCCCGCGGCGAGCGCGGCCAGGCGCGGCAGGTCCGCGGGACGGAGCAGGCCGTGGCCCATGCCGAGGGAGATCGCCGAGTCGGCGAAGGTGTGCAGCCCGTACAGCACCCCCGCGCCGTAAGGCTCCAGCGCGTAGGCCAGCAACGCGCCGACGCTGGCCAGACCCCATGTCACGCCGAGCGACTGCCAGAGCAGGATGGCCGACCGGGGGGCCCGCCACGGCCACCGGGCGAACGTGAGCCGCCATGCCCCGAGCGCGCACGCCGTGGCGAGCGCGGCAAGGACGGCGGCTGCGATCACTCTTCCTCTTCCAGCTCCGTGAGTGCTCTGCGGAGGATGTCGGCCTCGGAGCCCGAGACCGTCTGGGCGAAGCGCGTGAGCGCCGCCGAGCGGTCACCGGTCATGTCGAGGGCTTCCAGCATAAGCTCCGCCACGTACGCGTCGCGGCCGGCCGCCGGAGCGTACCGCCAGGCGCGCCCGTCGCGGGTGCGGTTGAGGAAGCCCTTGCGGGTCAGCCGGTCGAGCACCGTCATCACGGTCGTCGGGGCGAGGTCGCGGTCGGCGATCAGACGGCCGACCTCCCTGGCGGTCAACGGGACGTCCTCCGCCCACAGAATGTCCATGATGCTGCGTTCAAGCTCGCCGAGACCCTTCACGCGGACAAGCCTACCCCGAGTAGTACTACGTCGCGTAGAGGGCCGGACGGTGAGCCTGGCCTACCCGCCGGGGTCAGCGGCTTTCGGTCACGCCAGGGGTGACGACCACGGCGTCGCCCGGCGGGGTGTCGTCGTCCGGGGTGGGCCGGTCGGGCAGGCACTCGGCGCCGCAGCCGCCGAACCGGGCGGTGTCGAGCGGCGCGAACGGCGTCGGGTCCACGCCCTTCAGCGCGGCCAGGAAGGTGTCCTTCCAGATCGGGCCGGGGATGGTCGCCCCGAACACCGCGCCGAAGTACCGCCCGCCGATGGTGACCCCGTTCAGCTTGTGCGCGATCGCGCCCCGCGGGTCGCCGAGGCTGACCGCGGCGGCGAGGTCGGGGGTGAAGCCGGCGAACCAGGCGCTCGCCTGATCGTCGTTGGTGCCGGTCTTGCCGGCGGCGTCGCGGCCGATGCCGCCCACGGCCCGCATCGTCCCCTTGGTCAGCACCCCGGACAGGATGTGCGCCGTGGCGTCGGCGATCGCGGGCTCCAGCGCCTGGCGGCACCGGGGGGAGTGGTCGGTGACCTTGCCGGCCTGGTCGGTGACCTGCGTGATCACCATGGGAGCGCAGTACTTCCCGTGGGCGGCGATCGCGGCGTAGGCGTTGGCGACGGTCACCGGGTCCATCTCGTTGATGCCGAGGGTGAAGGTCTCGAACTCCTTCAGCGGGGCCCCGTCGGCGCGCTTGATGCCCAGCGACTTGGCGGTCTGGACGGTGGGGCACAGGCCGACCCGGCGCTCCAGCTCCAGGAAGAAGGTGTTGACGGAGTTCCAGGTGCCGGTCTGCAGCGTCTTGAAGCCGCCGCCGCCCTCGTCGTTGGTGATGGTGTGCGTCGGGTCGCCGATGCGGCCGCCGGCGCAGTTCTTGAAGTCGCCGTACCCCGACGCGCGGAAGCCGCTGCCGACGGTGAAGCCGTCGTTGATCTTCATGCCCTGCTTCAGCGCCGTGATCAGCGTGAAGGTCTTGAAGGTCGAGCCCGCCTGGAGGCCCCCGATGCCGCCGTGCGCCGTGTCCGCCACGATGTTGTACGACATCTCGCCCTTGCGGGCCGAGGTGCCGTACGGCCGGCTGGCCGCCATCGCCTTGATCGCTCCGGTGCCCGGCTGGAGCAGCGCCTCGGAGGCGACCGGGCCGTCGGTGGCGTAGACGTGCTTCTCGATGGCCTTCTCGGCCGCGGCCTGCATGCGCGGGTCGAGAGTGGACTTGATCGTCAGGCCGCCGCGGTAGAGCAGCCGGGCGCGGTCCTCCTCGGTCTTGCCGAAGGCCGGGTTGCGCAGGAACTCCTCGCGCAGGTACACGCAGAAGTACGGGTAGGGGCTGGCCGTGCAGTTGCCGGGCAGCGGGGTGCCCTTGTAGCCGAGCTTCTTGGACTTGGCCTCGGCGGCCTGCGCCGGGGTGATCTTGCCGAGCTGGGCCATGCGGTCGAGCACGGTGTTGCGCCGCTCGAGCAGCCTCTGCCGGTTCTTCTTGCCGCCCTCGGGGTCGGTGGCGGTGGGCAGTTGCACCGCGCCGGCCAGCGTCGCCGCCTGCCACAGGTTGAGGTGGGAGGCGTGCACGCCGAAGAACCGCTTGGCCGCGGCCTCCACCCCGTTGGCGCCCGCCCCGAAGTAGGCGATGTTCAGGTACTTCTCGAGGATCTCGTCCTTGGTGTACTTCTGCTCGACGGCCATGGCGAACCGCAGTTCGTTCAGCTTGCGCGCGTAGCTGGCCTCCAGCGCCTTCTTCTTCTCCTTGTCGGTGACGGCCGCGTTGAGCAGCACCTGCTTGACGTACTGCTGGGTGATGCTCGAGCCGCCCTGGCTCACCCCGCCCGACTGCAGGTTGCGGGCCAGGGCGCGGGCCGTGCCCTCCAGGTCGATGGCGCCGTGCTGGTAGAAGCGGTAGTCCTCGATGGAGACGATCGCCGTCTTCATCACCTCGGCCACCGCGTCGAGCGACACGACCTCGCGGTAGACGTCCCAGAACTGGGCGATGGGCTTGCCCTTGGCGTCCAGGACGGTGGTCTTCTCCGCCAGCGGCGGCTCCATCAGGTCGGCCGGCTTGAGGTTCAGCTCGTCCGACGCCTGCACCACGGCCGCGCCCCCGCCGCCCACCACGGGCAGCGCCAGGCCCGCGACCAGCACCCCCGCGGCCACCGCGGCGGCGGCGAGGCGGGCGACGCCGGTCAGCGCGCGTCGCGCGGGCGTGCCCTCGTACCGCTCGCCGAGCTCGTGGTCCGGGCCCTGCTCCCCGAGGCTGAACATCAACCCTCCCCTATCGACATTAGGGTTTAACCTAAACCGTAGAGGAGACAATGATTGCCCGTCGGTCCGTCCGTCGCCGGTGAGGAGCCCTTTCGAGGCATCCCGGCTCCAGGACTTCGGCCCGATCACGAAAGGCGGGCGCATGGAGCTGACCCTCGTCCAGGGTGACATCACCGAGCAGAGCGTGGACGCGATCGTCAACGCCGCGAACTCCTCGCTGCTCGGCGGGGGAGGGGTGGACGGCGCCATCCACCGGCGCGGCGGCCCCGACATCCTGCGCGAGTGCCGCGCGCTGCGCGCGTCCCGGTACGAGAAGGGCCTGCCGACGGGGCAGGCGGTGGCCACCACGGCGGGCAGGCTGCCGGCCCGGTGGGTGATCCACACGGTGGGGCCGGTGTACGCCAGGTCGCAGGACCGCTCCCACCTGCTCGCCTCCTGCTACGCCGAGTCCCTGCGCGTCGCCGACGAGCTGGAGGCCGAGACCGTCGCCTTCCCCGCCGTGTCGGCGGGCATCTACGGCTGGCCGATGGACGACGCCGCCCGCATCGCCCTGTCCACGGTGCTGCGGGCGTCGACCTCGGTGGTGGAGGCGCGGTTCGTGCTGTTCGGCGCCCCGGCGTACGCGGCGTTCGAGACGGCGCTCGCCGGCCTGCGCGCGTAGCACGCGGCGGCGCCCTCGAGCGGGCGCGCTCGTGCGTGGGCTCGGTGAGGACGCGCGGGCTCGGGGTCAGGCCGAGGGGCGGGCGTCCGGGGCCAGCGCCGTCCAGGGGAGGGTGACCTCGCCCAGTCGCCGGCGCCGCCTGCCGCCGAGCGGCGGTGTGGTCGCCACGGGCCAGGTCTCGGCCAGCCGTTCCACCGCGGCCGTCCACCGAGGGCGGGCGCCGTAGGCCCCGTACGGCGCCGCGAGGGCCCACGCGTGGTCGAAGTCGCGCAGGAAGGCGTGGACGCGCTCCCCGGGCACGTTGCGGTGGATGAGCGTCTTCGGCAGCCGCTCGGCCAGGTCGGAGGGGCGCTCGAAGCCCGCGAGCCGGGCCGAGAGCGTCACCGTGCGCGGCCCCCGCGCGTCCAGCGCCACCCACGCGGCCCGGTGGCCGATCTCCGAGCAGGTGCCCTCGATGATCACGCCATCGGCGGCCAGGCGTGAGCGCAGCAGGTCCCACGCCTGCCAGGCCTGCGCCTCGTCGTACTGCCTGAGCACGTTGAACGCCCGGACGATCAGCGGCCGCCGCTCGACGGGGAGCTCGAACCCGCCCCGGACGAAGCTCAGCCCCGGCCGCTCGAACGGTCTGGCCGCGGCGACGCGGGCCGGGTCGATCTCGATGCCCACCACCTGCACGTCGGGGCGGACGCGCCGCAGGCGGGTGAACAGCTCGGAGGTGGTGACGTGCGAGGCCCCGTACCCGAGGTCGACCACCAGCGGGCGGTCCGCGGAGACCAGCAGACGGCCGTAGACGGCACAGGTCCAGCGGTCGGCGCGGCGCAGGCGGTTGTGTCCCGTGGTGCCCCGGGTGATCTCGCCGACCGGCCTGCTCGGCGCCGTCCCGCCGCCTCGCGGACGCCCGGCGTTCACAAGGCGCCCACCGGGCGCGGGAAGGCGGACGGGTGGCGCTCAGGACGGGGCGGCATGCCGTGGCCTGGGGGTGGAGGTGTGGAGAAGGCGGACGATACCGGAGCGATGCCGGGCCCGGAAACCATGGGAGCCGCGACGGGGGAACAGCCGCGGGATGTAACCGACATTGTGGGCAAGGCAGGCAAGTAGGACGTGACGCTCAAGACAGGCACAATGGGGAACGCGAGGGCGTTGGATCGCGTCCATGGGAAGGCACGCCCCCGCATCCGGACATGTCCATGCATGGCAGGCAAGCACGCGGATGTCACCATGCTCAGCGGATCGTCACTTTCAGGAGACCCGGTGCACCTTGTGCTGCGCTGCCTGCGCGCGCGGACGGATGACCAGCCGGTCGACGTTCACGTGAGCGGGCCTGGTGACGCACCAGGCGATCGCGTCGGCCACGTCGTCGGCCGTCAACGGGTTCGGCACTCCCTGGTAGACCTGCTGGGCCCGCTCGGCGTCGCCGCGGAACCGGGTGAGCGCGAACTCCTCGGTCTGCACCATGCCGGGAGCGATCTCGACGACGCGCACCGGCTCGCCGCACAGCTCGAGCCTCAGCGTCTCGGTCATGGCGGTCTGGCCGTGCTTGGCCGCGGTGTACCCGCCGCCGCCCTCATAGGAGGTGAAGCCGGCCGTGGAGGTCAGCATCACCAGCACGCCGTCCCCCGACTCGACGAGTTTCGGCAGCAGGGCCTTGGTCACGCGCAGCGAGCCCAGCACGTTGACCTCGTACATCTGGCGCCAGTCGTCCACCAGCCCCTGCGCCACCGGCTCCAGGCCGACGGCTCCGCCGGCGTTGTTGACCAGCACGTCGCAGCGGTCCAGCGAGGCGGCCAGCTCGGCCACCGACTCCTCGGAGGTCACGTCCAGAGTCACCGGGCGGACGGCCGGCACCTCGGCGGCCAGCTTGTCCAGCCGGTCACGGCGCCGCGCGGCGGCCACGACGTCGTAGCCCTCCGCCGCCAGCCGGCGGGCGGTCGCCTCCCCGATGCCGCTGCTCGCCCCCGTCACCACAGCCGTTCTCGTCATATGCGGTCCTCATGGTCGGATTCGGTTTCTCCATACCCGGCGCCCCGGACGGGCTCGCGCTCGGTCCGGCGGTGTTCGCGCGCCGCCCGTCCGTCATCTTGCCAGCGCGAGCCCGGCAGGCCGCGCGCGGGACCGAGGCCGCCGGGAATCTCGCGAACTTTCCGACAGTTAGTAACCTCCTGGAGGTGGTATCGGTGCCGCGAGTGCCGGTCGCACGCCGGATCAACCGGGTCGCGACGATCAGCATGCACACGTCCCCGCTTGACCAGCCGGGCACGGGCGACGCGGGGGGCATGAACGTCTACATCGTCGAGGCCGCCAAACGGCTCGCGGCCCTCGGGATCGAGGTCGAGATCTTCACGCGCCAGACGGCCCGCGACCTGCCTCCCGCCGTCGAGCTCGTGCCGGGCGTGACGGTGCGGCACGTGACCGCCGGGCCGTACGAGGAACTGGACAAAGGCGACCTTCCCGGCCAGCTCTGCGGCTTCCTGTCCGGCGTGCTGCGCACCGAGGCGATGTTCGAGCCGGGGCACTACGACGTCATCCACTCCCACTACTGGCTGTCCGGCCAGGTCGGCTGGCTGGCCAAGGAACGCTGGGGCGTGCCGCTCGTGCACACCATGCACACCATGGCCAAGGTCAAGAACCTGCTGCTGGCCAACGGCGACAAGCCCGAGCCGGTGGCCCGCGTGCTCGGCGAGGAGCAGGTCGTGGAGGTCGCCGACCGCCTGGTCGCCAACACCGCCGCCGAGGCCCGCGAGCTGATCGACCTGTACCACGCGCCGAAGGAGCGCGTCGCGGTGGTGAACCCCGGGGTCAACCTCCAGGTGTTCCGGCCCGCCTCCAAGGGCGCGGCGCGGCACCGGCTCGGGCTTCCGCAGGACGCCCACGTCATGCTCTTCGTCGGCCGCATCCAGCCCCTCAAGGCCCCCGATGTGCTGCTCAGGGCCGCCGCCCGGATGATCGCCGACGACCCGTCCCTGCGCGCGCGCCTGGTCGTCGCGTGCGTCGGCGGGCCGAGCGGCAACGGCCTGGCCCGCCCCTCCTACCTGACCGACCTGGCCGCCGAACTGGGCATCTCCGACGTCCTGCGGCTCGCGCCGCCCGCGGCGCAACCCGAGCTGGCCGACTGGTACCGCGCCGCCGACGTCACCGTCGTCCCCTCGCACAACGAGTCGTTCGGCCTGGTCGCGCTGGAGTCGCAGGCGTGCGGCACCCCCGTGGCCGCCGCCGCGGTGGGCGGCCTGCGCACGGCCGTCCGCGACGGCGTGTCCGGGCTGCTGGTCGACGGGCACGAGACGCACGCCTGGGCCAAGGCGCTGCGCGCGTTCGTCGAACGCCCGCTGTGGCGCGACACGCTCGCCGCCGGGGCCACCGAGCACGCGGCGGCCTTCGGCTGGTCGGCCACCGCCACGCGCCTGCTGGAGGTGTACTCGGGCGCGATGGCCCGGTTGCGGCGCACGCCCGTCGGCGTGCACCTCTGAGCGCGGACGGGGCAGTACTGTCCTTGCGACAGTACGCGACCGGCGAGACCGGCGCCCGGCACGACGAACGCGGGAGTGTGCACGGTGACAGATCACGAGGCGGCCGTCGAGTCCGCGCTCAAGGCGGCCGAGGTGTCCTACGAGCGGCCGCAGCCGGGGGCGTTCCTGGTGCGCCTGCCCGGCCAGCACAAGCTGGCGACCATGACCTGGCTCACCGTCTCCGACCAGGCGCTGCACGTCGAGGCGTTCTTCTGCAGGCGCCCCGACGAGAACCACCTGGAGTTCTACCGCTGGCTGCTGGGCAAGAACGGCTCCATGTACGGGGTGCACTTCGCCCTGGACCAGGTCGGGGACGTCCACCTCGTCGGGCGGCTGCCGCTCGCGGCGGTGTCGGACCAGGAGATCGACCGCCTGCTGGGCTGCGTCCTCACCTACGCCGACGAGTGGTTCGACCGCGCGCTGGAGCTGGGGTTCGCCTCCTCCATCCGCCGCGAGTGGGACTGGCGGGTCAAGCGCGGGGAGTCCCTCGCCAACCTGCGCGCTTTCGAGGGCATCGTCGAGCGCGGCCGGCGGGAGAACCCCGAAGCCGGTGAGAACCCCGGGGGCTGACAGGAGCCTCGGCAGCATGCCGAGAAACCCCGGGCCGGTGAGAAGCCCGGGTGGCGCGTCCCGGGGCCGCCGCGGGGGCGGCCGAGCCCAGGTGAAGGGGGCCCCGCCCAGGGGGCGGCGCGGCGCCGGGTAAAGCGGGCACGGCCTAAGCTTGGGCGCATGGCTACTTTGGTGCTATTGCGGCATGGCGAGAGCGAGTGGAACGCGAAGGGCCTGTTCACAGGCTGGGTCGACGTGTCCCTCTCGCCGGTGGGCGAGGAAGAGGCGCGGCGCGGCGGCAGGCTGCTGGTCGAGGCGCAGGTGCGGCCCGACGTGGTGCACACCTCGGTGCTGACCCGCGCCATCCACACCGCCAACCTGGCGCTCGGCGCGGCCGACCTGCTCTGGCTGCCGGTGACGCGCTCGTGGCGGCTCAACGAGCGCCACTACGGCGCGCTCCAGGGCAAGAACAAGGCGCAGACCCGCGAGGAGTTCGGCGACGAGCAGTTCATGCTCTGGCGCCGCTCCTACGACGTGCCGCCGCCGCCGATCGCCGACGACGACGAGTTCTCCCAGGCCGGCGACGCCCGGTACGGCACGCTGCCCTCGGAGCTGCTGCCGCGCACCGAGTGCCTGAAGGACGTCGTCGACCGCATGCTGCCCTACTGGTACGACAACATCGTCCCCGACCTCGCGGCGGGACGCACCACCCTCGTCGTCGCCCACGGCAACTCCCTGCGCGCCCTGGTCAAGCACCTCGACGGCATCGGAGACGAGGAGATCGCCGGTCTGAACATCCCCACCGGCATCCCGCTGCGCTATGAGCTGGACGAGGACTTCCGGCCGGTCAAGCCCGGAGGGGAGTACCTCGACCCCGAGGCGGCCAAGGCGGCCATCGAGGCCGTGGCCAACCAGGGCAAGGCCAAGTAGCGAGCACCCCGGACGGGCGCGGCCGTCCGTCCCCGATCACGGTGAAGCCCCGGACCCGCCAAGGGCCCGGGGCTTTCGCATGCGCCCTGTTCCCGCATGCGTTCAAGTTCTCATGGCGCGGCGCCGATCAGGCCGGCCTGCGGCGCGGGTCGTCGGACACGGCGCCGGACACGCTGAGGCGCGCGGGGCCCGCGCGCCCGCGTGCTCAGGAGGCCGAGGAGCTGTCCGGCCGGTCGCCGGTCACCAGGTAGACGACGTCGCGGGCGACGCGCACGGCGTGGTCGGCGTACCGCTCGTAGTAGCGGCCGGTGAGGGTGATGTCGATCGCCGGCTCGATGCCGTGCGCCCAGTCCTTGGACAGCAGCACGCGGAACAGCCTGCGGTGCAGCCGGTCCATCGCGTCATCGTCGTCGTCCAGCTCCTTGGCCAGCTCGACGTCCTGGGTGGCGATGCAGCTGCCGGTCTTGGTGACCAGGCGCTCGGCGATCTGCCCCATCTCCAGGATCGTGTCGCGCACCTCGGCCGGGATCGCCGACTCGGGGTGGCGCATCCGCGCGATCTTCGCCACGTGCTCGGCCAGGTCGCCCATGCGCTCGAGGTCGCCGCCCATCCGCAGCGCCGTGATGGCGGTGCGCAGGTCCACGGCCACCGGCTGCTGGGTGGCCATGAGCTCGAAGATCGAGGTCTCGACCTCCTTGTAGAGGCGGTTGACCTCGGCGTCCTGGGAGATCACGCTCTCGGCGAGCTGCAGGTCGGCGTCCAGCAGGGCCGTCGTGGCCCGGGAGATGGCCGACCGGACCAGATGCGTCATCTGCACCAGGCGGTCGGTGAGAGCGTTGAGTTCTTCGTGGAAGGCGTCGCGCATGCGGTTCACGCTACGCGCGCGTTCATGAACGAACTTCGTCCAAGAGATGAACTCTCCAGGAAACAGGCGGTATGAGGGGCCTGGCCAGCGGCGGAGGCCGCCTACCATCGAAGGCGTGAGTGAGATCGTGGCAAGCCTGGCCGCTCTGGCGGGTTTTGTCGTCGGGGCGATCGCGATGATGGCGGTGCGGTCCCGGGACAAGAATCTCCCTGATCCCGTCGACAACCCCGACACCGTCCTGCCGCAGGGAGTGGCATCGGTTCTCGCCGTGCTGCCCTCCTCCGCCGTCGTGCTCGGCCGGGACGACCGCGTGCTGCGCGCCAGCTCGGCCGCGCGGGCCTTCGGCCTGGTCAAGGGCGATCACCTGATGGCAGCCGAGCTGCTCGCCCTGGCCCGCCAGGTGCGCAGGGACGGCGAGATCCGCGAGAGCGAGTTCGAGGTGGCCCGCCACAAGTTCGGCATGGAGGTCACCACCTTCGCCGTGCGGGTCGCCCCGCTCGGCACCCACGGCCAGGTGCTGGTGCTCGCCGAGGACCAGACCGAGCGGCGGCGCGTCGAGGCCGTGCGCCGCGACTTCGTCGCCAACGTCAGCCACGAGCTCAAGACCCCCGTCGGCGCGCTCAGCCTGCTCGCCGAGACCATCCAGGACGCCTCCGACGACCCCGTCGCGGTCGACCGCTTCGCCGGGCGCATGCAGCACGAGGCCGCCAGGCTCACCTACCTCGTCCAGGACCTCATCACCCTCTCCCGCATCCAGGGCGGCGAGCCGATCCCCACCCCCGGCTGCGTGCCCGTCGACGAGGTCGTCCACGAGGCCATCGACCGCTGCAACACCAAGGCCGCCGCCAAGGAGATCGCCCTGGTCGCGGGCGGCACCGAGGGCCTGCGCGTCTGGGGCGACGACGAGCTGCTGGTGACCGCGCTGCGCAACCTGATCGACAACGCCGTCGCCTACAGCCCTGAGAGCACCCGCGTCGTCGTCAGCGCCCGCCCGGCCGGCGACACCGTCGAGGTCAGCGTCAGCGACCAGGGCATCGGCATCCCCGAAAGCTCCCAAGAACGCATCTTCGAGAGGTTCTTCCGCGTCGACGCCGCCCGCTCACGGGCGACCGGCGGCACGGGGCTGGGCCTCGCGATCGTCAAACACGTCGCCGTCGCGCACGGCGGTGAGGTGAACGTGTGGAGCAAGGAAGGCTCGGGCTCCACCTTCACGCTTCGTCTGCCGGCCTTCGGCGGCACGGCGATAGCCGTACCAAGCACAACGAACTCTCTGGAGGCCGCGAAGTGACCCGCGTGCTCGTCGTCGAGGACGAGGAGTCGTTCTCCGACGCCCTGTCCTACATGTTGCGCAAGGAAGGGTTCGAGGTGGCGGTGGCCGCCACCGGCCCGGAGGCGCTGGACGCCTTCGACCGCAACGGCGCCGACCTGGTGCTGCTCGACCTCATGCTCCCTGGCCTGCCGGGCACCGAGGTGTGCCGCTCGCTGCGCCAGCGCTCCAAGGTGCCGGTGATCATGCTCACCGCCAAGGACAGCGAGATCGACAAGGTCGTGGGGCTGGAGCTCGGCGCCGACGACTACGTCACCAAGCCGTTCTCCTCGCGCGAGCTGGTCGCGCGCATCCGCGCCGTCCTGCGCAGGCAGGGCGACGCCGAGGAGATCGAGCAGGCCGTGCTGGCCGCCGGTCCGGTGCGCATGGACGTCGACCGCCACATCGTCGCGGTACGGGGCCGTCAGGTGCAGCTCCCGCTGAAGGAGTTCGAGCTGCTGGAGGTCCTGCTGCGCAACGCCGGCCGGGTGCTCACCCGCGGCCAGCTCATCGACCGGGTGTGGGGGGCCGACTACGTGGGCGACACCAAGACGCTGGACGTCCACGTCAAGCGTCTGCGGGCGAAGGTCGAGGCCGACCCGTCCGACCCGCGGTGCATTCTCACCGTCCGCGGCCTGGGGTACAAGTTCGACCCCGCCGAGGGCTGACGGACACGCGAAGGCCCGGTGGCGCGAGGTCGCGCCACCGGGCCTTGTCGCGTGCTACGCGCTTCAGCTGTTGGCGGACGGGTCCGGCGTCGGCGTGGCGCTCTCGGAGGTCGCGGGGGCCGGCGTGGCCGAGGCCGACGGCGCGGCGCTCGGCGCGGCCGGCAGGCCGGCGTACTCGCGGCTGCGCGTGACCACCGGGACGTTCATCGGGATGTCGCCGGCGTTGGCGAACTTCAGGGTCAGCTGGATCGTCTCGCCGCCGTACAGAGGCTTCTGGGTGCCCTCCAGGATGACCTGGGCGGGCTTGCCGCTGTTGACGAGCTGACCGGGGGGCACCGAGATCGGGCCGGGCGCCTTGACGGACGAGGCCACCTGGGGCGCCACGGCGACGCCTTCGAGCCGGTCGGCCGCCGTGCCGTAGTTCGCCATCGACAGGTAGAGCGGAAGCGAGCCGCCCGCCGCGATCTGGGCGCCGGACTCGGGGCCGAGGAGGAACGCCTGGGCGATCTTGATGCCGTTCCTGCCGTAGGTCTTGGCGGAGCCGTTGCTGTCGATGAGCACGTTCGCCTCGGTCGGCGCGTAGGCATTGCTCGTGTTGGCGTCGGTGCCCGCGCCACACGCGGCCAGCGCCGGAGCGGCTGCGAGCAGCGCGGTGATCATGATCACCCTGCGACGGCTGGTGCTGGTCACAGTCTGGGGTCTCCTTGGTACACATGGGTATGGCCAGTCGCAACCTTATCCGTGCGCAGGAGCCGTCGCTCAGGGGGGCCGGTGACGGCGCGGAGGCGGCAAGCGTCGCAGGTCATGGGGCCTTTTCGGACCCGGAATTCACACTGTGGAGCGGTTGTCAAGTCCCAAATCGAGGCTTTGACCTGCAGTTATGATGATTTCACTGTTCCGGGAGGGGACTGACGCGTGGTATCCTGGAGTACAGCGGAAGGGGTACTTGTCACATGACTTTCCAGGTCGGCGACACTGTCGTCTACCCCCACCACGGGGCTGCTCGGATCGAAGCCATCACGACCCGCACGATTAAGGGCGAGGACAGAACCTATCTGGTGCTGAAGGTCGACAAGGGCGACCTTACCGTACAGGTGCCGGCGGACAACGCCGAGCTCGTCGGTGTGCGTGACGTCGTGGGCCAAGAAGGCCTTGAGCGCGTCTTCGACGTCCTGCGCATGCCCCACACCGAAGAGCCCACCAACTGGTCCCGCCGGTACAAGGCGAACCTTGAGAAGCTGGCGTCCGGCGACGTCAACAAGGTTGCCGAGGTCGTGCGCGACCTGTGGCGGCGCGACAAGGAGCGCGGTCTGTCCGCCGGTGAGAAGCGCATGCTCGCGAAGGCCAGGCAGATACTGGTCAGCGAACTGGCTCTCGCCGAGAAGACCAACGAGGACAAGGCCGAGGCGCTTCTCGACGAGGTTCTCAACTCCTGAACACGACACGGCCAAGGGTGGGCGTCGGAGTCGACGTCCACCCTTTCGCATCCGGCCGCGAGCTTCGTCTGGCCGGCCTCCACTGGCCGGGCGAGACCGGGCTCGCGGGTCACTCCGACGGCGACGCCGCCGCACACGCCTGCTGCGACGCGCTGCTGTCCGCGGCCGGGCTCGGTGACATCGGCGGGCTGTTCGGCACCTCCGACCCACGCTGGGCGGGCGCGTCCGGCCTCACCCTGCTCGAGGAGACTGCGCGTCACCTGCGGGCCGCCGGGTTCGAGATCGGCAACATCGCCGTGCAGATCATCGGCAACCGTCCCAAGCTGGCGCCGCGCCGCGCCGAGGCCGAGAAGGTCCTCGGCGAGGCCGCGTCGGCCCTGGTCAGCGTCACCGCCACCACGACCGACGGCCTGGGCCTGACCGGCCGAGGTGAAGGCATCGCCGCCATGGCCACCGCCCTCGTCTTCGCCCCCTGACCCCTCCTCTGTTCCGCGGATGGCGGGTGGGCTTTCGCGCGCGCCTGTGCCGTGACGAGTCTCCCGTTGCCTCCGCGTGCTTCTGGGACGGGTGTGGAGCCCGTCCGAACCCCTCCATGGCGGTGCCGAGAGGACTGCATGGCGTCTATATGGCGGTCTGATCAGGGTTTTCTTACTTTCTAGGATTAGTACGCGATGTGGGGGTAGCCATCTTGTCAGCGTGAAGGTGCGACCCTCAATCGGAGGCTCAATATGTCCATTCAGACCATCCTCGGCGCCATCGTCATCGGTGCGATCATCGGCGCGCTCGGCCGGCTCGTGCTGCCGGGCCGGCAGCCCATCGGGTGGCTTCTGACCATCATCGTCGGCATCGTCGCCGCGCTGATCGGTACGGCCATCGCCCAGGTAATCGGTGTCGCGACCACCGACGGCATCGACTGGATCGAACTGGTCCTCCAGGTCGTCCTCGCCGTGGTGGGTGTCGGCGCCGTCGCCGCCATCAAGGGCCGGGAAAGGGTTTGATCTCTGGCGGAGCGCGCCACCCGGTGACCTTCGCCTGATCTTCGCCGCCTTTTCCCCGAGGGAACTGGCCTCTCGGCCCTAGGGCCCTGAGACACGACGGTCCAAGAACACGGTGTCGCGCCTTCGACACCTTCGAGATCCGCCTGGTCCACCCGGACCAGGCGGATCTTCGTCGTACCACCACCCCGGACGGCCCAGCCGTCTCCCCCGGGCGGTCCCGCCTGGCCCTCTCGGACGGGTCCCGCTTGGCCTTCCCGGGCGGTCCCGCTTGGCCTTCCCGGACGGGTCCCGCTTGGCCTTCCCGGGCGGTCCCGCCCGGACTTCCCGGGCGGTCCAGTCCCGACCACCGGGACGATCCAGCCCGGACCCTGGCAGATCGCGCGGACGCCGGGGCGGCCCGAGGACGAGACCGACGTGCCCTGGGCCCACAACTCCAGGCCGCGACCATACGACCGACGCGTGCACTCGCCAGGGCCCCTAAGTTGACGGGGGCGTGTGAGGCGAGGCCGAAGCGCCATATCAGGCCGGCGCCCGCATCCATCGAGAGACGCCGAACCCGGACCGAGACGGGCCAGGTGACCAGGAGCCGGGCACTCGGCGGGCACAGGTGACGGGGCGCGCAGAGATCGGAAGCGCACGGCAGAGGCCGGCGTCCGGCCTCCGGGGTCGAAGTGCCGGACTCGGCCGATCGAGCGGCCGGTTCAGGTCGGGCCGGTCACTCTTCGGGCGGCAGGGGGGTGCTGCGCATCCGGCCGGAGGGCGGGGCCGCGGTCTGAGGCGTGTACGGCGGACGCCCGCTCTGGAGCGCCTCGTCCTCGTCCGCGCTGTCGGCGCCATCGTGGGCGGGGTCGGGCGCCGCGTCGCCCTCCCACGCCTCCCCGGACTCCCACCCCGCGACGTCCTGCGCCGCGACGTCCTGCGGTGGGGTGTCGTGGGAGGGGAGGTCGTGCGGAGGAGCGTCCTGGGGCGACGCCTGTTCCTGCGGCGCCACATCGTGGGGCGCCCGGTCGGACAGCGGGCTGGCCTCCTCGCGGAGGTGCGGGTACGGCTGGGTGTCGGCGGACTCCTCTTCCGGCTCCGTGTCCGCGGCCGTGTCCGGCGAGGACGGTCCGGACGCGGGATGGGTGACATTCGGATAAGGCTGGGTGTCACCGAGCGCGCGCGCCGGTTTGGGCAGCGGATGGACCAGCACGTCACCGGCGCTGGGACGGACCAGGTCGCCCCAGCGAAGCGGCCGGCCCGGGTCCCTCTCGGCTCGCGGGCCCGCGGCCTGCTCGCGCGGCTTGGGCACCAGTCGCTGCTCGGGTTCCGGCGCCGACGCCTCATGCGCGGCCTCCGGCAGCGGCGGAGCGGCCTCGGACAGCGGTGGAGCGGCCTCGGGCACCCGGCGCCCGGCACCCTCCGACGCCGGCTCCCCGGCACCCTCCGACACCGGCTCCCCGGCACCCTCCGACACCGGCTCCCCGGCACTTTGCACCGGCCGCTCGGCACTTTGCACCGGCTGCCCCGCACCTTGTACCGGCTCTCCGGCATCCTGAACCGGCTGCGTGACCCCTGAGGCCGGCCGTGCCGCGGCCCGCGCTTCCGGCGCGGCCGCAGGCGTGGCGGGAGCGGCCTGCGGTGCGGTCTGCGGCGGGGTGTGTGCGCCGGCGGTCGCCGCGCCAGCGTTCGGCCCGTCGGCCTGCGCTCCGTCCGCCTCCTCCGCCTCGTACGCGGTGTCGCCGCTACCGGCGGGATCGGTCGTGGCCGTGCCGGGGGCGCCGGCTCTGGACGGGGCGGGCCGGGGGGTGGGTTCCCTGCGAGGCGCGCGGAAGCCGTCGTCGCTCCGCAACGGCGGCAGTTCGTCCACGGTAGGCGTCTCGGGAGCGGGGGTGGGCGGCACCACCGGCACCACGTCCGGTTCGAGGTCGTCCGGCGAGGCGAGGTGCGGGACGATCTCGCGATCATGGCCGATCGTGTGGACGGCCGTCTCCAGCGGAGGGGCGAGGCCCGGGTCGCGCTCCTCCCGTCCGAACGGAAGGATGTCGTGCCCCGCGCCCTGGCCGGTGGGCCCCTCGGACGGCTCGTCATCGGCGGCCCCGGCCTGGAGGTGCCCGGCGGGGAGCAGGAACAGCCACAGCCCGACCAGCAGCATCACCCATGGCGCCACGGCGACGCCCACCGCGAGCTGCCGGCCTTCCACGGTCGTGTGCGTGGCCGCCAAGACGTTCGCCGCGCCCGCGGCCACGATGAGGACGGCCAGGATCAGCCAGGCCTGCAGGCGCATCAGCAGCCGGGCGGACCCCAGCAGCAGCACGGCGATCAGGGCGATCACCAGCAGCGCGTCGAAGCCCGCCGGGTACAGGTAGGCGAGGTCGGCGCGCGCCCCGCCGGACAGGGCGATGGCGCGGATCGCGTCGAAGGACAGCACGCAGGCGACGCCGGCGAGCGCCACCAGGGCCAGGCCGGCGACGGCGGTCGCGATGCGGCGCAGCACCAGTGCCATTCGGGACGGGCGGGCGGAGGCGGGCGGAGGACCGGGCCGGCGGGCGGACTGACCTGCCGCCAAGGGGGGTGTGACTTCCATGGCGCTTCGAGCCTACAGAATCGGCGTTGCCGTACCGGGAACGCCGCGCGGCGTCCCCCGAACCAGGACACGACCACAGGCCCACGATGTGCCCCGGGCGCCGGCGCGACCCGTGCCATCGGGCGCGAACCGCCACGGGCCGCGAGTACGGCCACCGGGACGCTTCCTCGAGACGCAGGTGTGAACGGCCGGAGGGTCCCCGGCGACCATGCCTCGTGGATGTACCGGAGGGGGCGAGACGGGAGCTTTAGGTATAAGCGGGGAGGCCATTGGACAAATCTTCAGGGACAAGCAGTCATGAAATGGAAGAATCCGGTCAAGCGTGTGCCTGGCAGGAAAGGCCGGCGGATTCACATTGCTTTTGCGCGTGTGTGAGGTCGGGCAACCCGTCCTGTCACGGCCTGCGAGGCATTAGCCTTGCGTTCGTGAGTCTGCGCCTATACGACACCAGCACCCGTGCGGTCCGCGACTTCGTCCCCGTCCAGCCTGGCCGGGTCTCGATTTACCTGTGCGGGGCCACTGTGCAGGCTCCGCCGCATATCGGGCACATCCGGTCGGGCGTCAACTTCGACGTCATCCGCCGGTGGCTGACCCGGTCGGGGTACGAGGTCTCGTTCTGCCGCAACGTCACCGACCTCGACGACAAGATCATACGTGTCGCCGCCGAAGAGGGCGTCCCCTGGTTCGTGATCGCCGAGCGCAACCAGCGCGCGTTCACGTGGGCCTACGACGCCCTCGGCTGCATCCCGCCCACCGTCGAGCCCCGGGCCATGGGCCACATCCCCGAGATGATCGAGCTGATCCAGCAGCTGATCGACAAGGGCCACGCCTACGCCGCCGGCGGCGACGTCTACTTCGACGTCATG
This sequence comes from Sphaerisporangium sp. NPDC005288, assembly GCF_040607475.1. NCBI lineage: Bacteria > Bacillati > Actinomycetota > Actinomycetes > Streptosporangiales > Streptosporangiaceae > Sphaerisporangium > Sphaerisporangium sp. NPDC005288. Next base: position 131,202 of record NZ_JBEXGT010000013.1, read on the forward strand.
TCCTACGCCGAGCGTTACGGCCGCCTCTCCAACCAGCGTCCCGAGAACATGCGGGCCGCCGGGGACACCGACACCGACTCCGCCAAGCGCGACGGCCGCGACTTCGCGCTGTGGAAGGGCGCCAAGCCCGGCGAGCCCACCTGGCAGACCCCGTGGGGCGCCGGCCGCCCCGGCTGGCACCTCGAGTGCTCGGCCATGGCCACCAAGTACCTCGGCGAGACCTTCGACATCCACGGCGGCGGCGTCGACCTGATCTTCCCGCACCACGAGAACGAGGTCGCGCAGTCGCAAGCGGCCGGCGACGGGTTCGCCCGCTACTGGCTGCACAACGGCATGCTCAAGATCGGCGCCGAGAAGATGAGCAAGTCCCTCGGCAACTCCCTGCTGGTCCCGGCCATGCTCACCAAGGTGCGCGCCGTCGAACTGCGCTACTACCTGGTCGCGGCGCACTACCGCTCCGCCATCGACTACTCCGAGGAGGCCCTGGCCGAGGCCGCCACCGGATACCAGCGCATCGAGGGCTTCGTCACCCGCGCCGCGGAGGTCATTCACGACGTCGACGCGGCGGCCCCGCTCCCGCAGGCGTTCGTGGACGCCATGGACGACGATCTCGGCGTGCCGCAGGCGCTCGCCGTGGTCCACGAGATCGTCCGCGAGGGCAACGTGGCGCTCGCCAACGGCAACAAGGAGCAGGTCGCCCGGCTCCTCGCCGAGACGCAGAACATGCTCGACGTCCTCGGCCTCGACCCGCGAAGCGCGCAGTGGCGCGTGTCCGGCGCCGACAGCGGCCTGCGCGACACGGTGGACGACCTGGTCAAGGTGGCTCTGGAGCAGCGCCAGGCCGCCCGCGCCCGCAAGGACTACGCCGCCGCCGACGCCATCCGCGACCAGCTCGCCGCCGCGGGCGTCATGGTCGAGGACACCCCCCAGGGCCCTCGTTGGGAACTGGCCCGCTGATCGCGCCGGTAGGCTGACAGCATGGCAGGTGGCGGTAAAGGGTCGGGCAGGCCCGGCAAGAGGCAGGGTGCCACGCGTGGCACCGGTGGGCAGGGCCGCAAGACCCTGCAGGGCAAGGGCGCGACTCCGCCTGCGCACGAGAGGCACTGGTACAAGGACAAGCAGCGGGCCGCCAGGGCCGCCGTGGCCGCGGCCGGCGCCCCGCCCAGCTCCGCCGACCGGCCGGCGCGTCCGGCCCGCGGCGGCAAGCGGGAGGACGGCCCCGAGTTCATCGGCGGGCGCAACCCGGTGCTCGAGGCGCTCCGCGCCGAGGTGCCCGCCACGGCGCTCTACGTCGCCCAGCGCGTCGACAACGACGACCGCATCCGCGAGGCGATCAAGATCGTTTCCAACCGCGGCATCGCCCTGCTCGAGGCCGGCCGCGACAAGCTCGACAGGCTGACCGAGGGCACGATCCACCAGGGTCTCGTCCTCCAGCTTCCGCCCTACGAGTACGCCCACCCCGAAGACCTGGTCGAGCGGGCCCACGAAGCCGCCGAGGTCCCGCTGATCATTGCCCTCGACGGGGTCACCGACCCGCGCAACCTCGGAGCCATCGCCCGCTCCGCCACGGCCTTCGGCGCCCACGGCATCCTGGTGCCCTCGCGCCGTTCGGCGGGCGTGACCGCGGGCGCGTGGAAGACCTCCGCGGGCACCCTTGCCCACCTGCCGGTCGCCCGGGCCGCCAACCTCACCAGCACCCTGCGCGAGTATCGCGACCAGGGCCTGTTCGTGGTCGGCCTGGACGGCGAGGCCTCCGCCGACATCGGCGACGTCGAACTCGCCACCGAGCCCCTGGTCGTCGTGGTCGGCTCGGAGGGCAAGGGCCTGTCCCGGCTGGTCCGCGAGTCCTGCGACGTCGTGGCCCGCATCCCCATGAACGCCGCCGCCGAGTCACTCAACGCGGGCGTGGCCGCGGGCATCGCCCTCTACGAGATCAACCGCCACCGCCGCCGCCGCTGACCTCCCGCCCCCTCGTACGCTCTCGCCACACCAACATCGGTGACGGTGCCCGCGCCATACGACTAAACTCGTAACGCGCCACCCCCGCCGACGTAGCTCAATCGGCAGAGCAACGGTCTTGTAAACCGTAGGTCAGGGGTTCGATTCCCCTCGTCGGCTCCCACGTCAGAGGCCCCCCGCGAAGATCGCGAGGGGCCTTTTGCTAACACCTTTGCTAACACGAGCTACGCGGCAGCATCCTTGATCGCCGTCGCGAAGACGTCTGCCGCCGCCGCCATCTGCTCATTGATCACGTGTGCGTACACGCGGAGGGTGATCGCGGGGTCGGCGTGGCCGAGCCGAGCGGCGACCACATCTAGTCTTCGACGGTCCCTCACCGGCATAGCCCGGCGGTGCGGTCGAACTCCGCATGCCGTAGGCGGGAGCCCTGCCTGGCAGGCGAGCAGGAAAACTGGTCGCCGACGTGTTGTGGACGCAACGGTCGCCCGAGTTCGGCGGTGAAGACGCAACCGCTGTCGCCGCTGTTGTAGCGGTGCAGGAAGTCTCCGAGGGCATCGGTCCGTTCGTCATTGCTGGCGTAGGGCCGTAGGGGGGCCTGTTCCTCTACCAGGCGCCCGACGGCATCGAATCGATCCGTTTAACTGTGAAAGTTCGACACAGGTCTGGATGGTCCTGAGCATGCCGATTCTCGATCTTGGACCCGTGTTCGAGGCGTCCAACGCGGCCTGAAACTTACATGACGTCTAGGACCGCGTGATCTCATCGGGCGTGATGGGAGCCAGACGGCCGAAGTGATCCAGTCTCTGGGAACCCTGAGCATTGACGGGTGGGAGCCTGGGTCTTATGTGTGATGTCGGCCATGCTGTCGAATCGATACGACGATCCCTTACGAGGAGACAGGATGCCCCCCCTCAGGCCGTCGGCTTTCGCCGACGAACGGCGACGGCTTGAACGTCCGGGCGGTGGCGCCCGTGGAGGGGCGGCCGGACCCGGGATGTGCCTCACAAACAGGATTCACCCGAAAGGATTGCCGATGAAGCGGAGCGACCCCTCCTCCCGTTTTCGACGTACGGCGAGCAGGTGGCCGGCTGTGGTGGCGGCCTTGCTGGTCGCGACGATCGGGGTTCAGCCGGCTGTGGCGGCACAGCGGTCCGCGCCGTCGGAGTCCGCCGCGACGGAGTCCACCGCGACGGAGTCCACCGCGACGGTTGTCGCCGCCGCTGGGGACATCGACGGTTTCACCGCGGGCAATGCCGCGGTCGCTTCGGTCGATCTCGCCGGGACGTGGAGTTTCACGCCGGCGGGCCGGTCGGCGACCTCGATCAAGGTGCCCGGAGGCGGCTGGTACAAGCAGGGGTTCACCGATGTGTCCCAGGCGGTGTACTCGCGGACGGTGACGGTGCCGGACTCGGGACAGCCGCAGTCGGCGTGGATCGAGTTCGGCGCCGTGAACCACCAGGCGACCTTGTCGGTGGACGGCCGCGTGGTCGCGACGCAGACCACGGCCTTCACCCCGTCGAAGTTCGACATCAGCGCCTACGCCGCCCCGGGGACCACTCATACGATCAGCGTCGACGTGAAGGGCCGCGGCGCGTTGAAGGCATCCAACGGCCGGTACCTGGTGCCCGACGCCGCCGAGTGGTCCGAGGCGGTCCCCCAGGGGATCTACCGTTCGGCGTTCCTGCGGGTGTACCCGGCGGTGTACGTCAGCGACACATTCGTGCGTACGTCGGTGGCGAACAAGACGTTGAGCTACGACGTGTCGGTGCGTAACACCTCGGACAGTTCCCGGTCGGTGACGTTGACCGGGTCACTGTCGTCCAACAACGGAACGGCTTTCAGCTACCCGGAACTGCCCAGCCGTACGGTCACCGTGGCGGCCCACTCGACCGGGACCGTGACCGTCGGGGCGGTCGCGTGGAACCTCGACAGCACCTCGTACTGGTGGCCCAACGTGCCGTACCGGTCGGGGTACCGGGCGCAGCTGCACCGGCTGACGGTGCATGCCGCCACCGACGACGGGCACACCAGCGACGCCACGTACCGGTTCGGGTTCCGGGAGGCCACCCAGAACGGCGAGTACTACTACCTCAACGGCGTGCGCGCGAACTTCCGCGGCGACAACCTCCAGGGTGCCGACTACGACCGGATCAACAACGGCGGCAAGGGCGACGCCTACGACACCCTGCCCGGATTCCTTCCGCCTTCGTCGGGCAACGGCGGCTGGCCGCAGGCCGTGGACAACTACCAGCGGCTCAACTACAACGTGGTGCGCGTCCACCAGGAGCCGGCCAGCCCGTACATGTTGGATGTCGCCGACGAGATGGGCCTGATGCTCATCGACGAGGTCGCGATCCGCGGCTCCCAGTCCGGGCAGGATTGGATCACCGGGCACGACAACATGGTCAACCACGCCCGTGCGCTGGTCCTGCGCGACCGCAACCACCCCGCGGTCATCCGCTGGAGTCAGAACAACGAGCCGAACCAGAGCGGCCAGGATTCCGAACAGTTCGAGAAGGACCTGTACGCGGCGATGAACGGCGCCGACGGCACCCGGCCGATCATTGCCGAGCTGGGCGTCGGCGCGAATCTCAACATGTATCCCGGGATGACGTACGCCAACTTCGCGGTGATCTCGCACTACGTCGACGGCTTCGGCAGGTACGGGGAGGGCCTGATCACCGTGAATGGGCGGCCCGAGGGCGAGGGCGAGTTCATCTGGCCGGCATGCAACACCAAGCAGGGCTTCGAGTGGTTCGCCACGGCGACCCTGGCCAAGCGCGGCAAGGGCGCCGCCGATCTGCGTCCGTACACGCTGCTGTCCGCGTGGGCCGGTTTCGTGCCCGGCGTGCGTTCCACGGACTTCACCCCGGAGGAGGGCGGTCATCCGCTCTACGGCGCGGACAACCTCTCCGACCCCTGGAGCAACCCGCAGATCCAGCGCGTGCAGGCGGCGTTCAACCCGGTGGCGGCGGTCGACCTGCCGTTCTGGTCGGCCTCGGGCGCATCGGACTCCAACGGCACCTTCCCTCTGCCGCAGGCCGTGCCCACCTACGCCCGGAACGCCACGGTCACCCGCAACATCACCGTCTTCAACGACGACTTCGCCGACACTTCGGTGGGATTCAACTGGACGGCGCGGCTCGACGCGCCGGACGGCGCGGTCGTCGCGTCCGGAAGCACGACCCTGACCGTCCCGCTCGGCTCGCGGGTCACCCAGCCGGTGTCCTTCACGACCCCGGCCACCGGCAACCGCGTGTACCTGCAGCTGTCGACCACGAAGTCCGGTAGCCCCGTCTTCACCGACGCGGTGGAGTACTTCAACCTCGGCGGAAGCGGCGGAAGCGGACCCGCACCGGGCACCTACCGCATCGTCAACCGCAACAGCGGCAAGCCGCTCGCTGTCGCGGGCAACTCCACCGCCGACGGTGCCAAGGTGGTCCAGCAGAGCGGCACCGCCACCTGGACCATCGCCACAACCTCCGACGGCTCCTACACCCTCAAGTACGTCCCGAGTGGAAAGATGCTCGACGTCAACGCCGGCAGCAGCACGGCCGGGCTGCAACTGCAGCAGTGGACGGCCAACGGCGGCACCAACCAGATGTGGTATCTGCGATCCACCGGCAACGGCTACTACACCATCGTCAGCCACGACAGCGGACTGGTGGCGGACGTCTCCGGTGCGGCGACGAGCGACGGGGCACAGGTCGTGCAGTGGGCCGCCAACGGCGGGGCCAACCAGCAATGGCAATTCAACCAGACCTGACCGGACGACCCGGTTCTCGCCTGCTGCCGCGGCGTCGACCGCTACCCCTGGCCGCTCCGCCCTGCGGCCAGGGGTAGCGGCGAGATGTCAACTCCGAACGTCGGCAAGCGACCACCACCGAGCACCTTGTCTCCGCTCCCATCGGTACGGGCCGGCAGACCACCGCAGTGAACGCATCGAACCGCCTCGCTCGCGAGCGGTAGGCGCTCGTCATTGATCGAACCCCCATGGGGGTTCGATCAATGACGGTCAATGGACCCCACGCTGATGGAAGTTCCGCAACCGTCGGCCAGCTCCTACAACCATGAGGAGATCCACATGGCTTGTTCGCACAGCTCGGGGGGCCGCAGCGTTCGACGGTCCACGGTGATGGGCGCCACGGCCGTCGTGTTGGTTCAATCACCGCCGCCATCCCTATGAGGGGCGTTATGGAATCGCAGTCCGAGCAAGAACGCCAGAGGGGGAAGCATGTTGGCCATCGCCTTCATCGCGCATCCCCGTGGGGGCGATAAGCCGCCTCCGGTGCGCCGGGTGATGATCTTGCTAACGCGGATGCTAACTGCGTCCCGAGACGGCCGTAGACGTCGACAGAAGACGATCAAGCCAATCAGCCCGCTGAGCAGGCAGGAAGAGACGCTGAGGGACAGGAGTAGACGATCTTCTTCCGGCTTGTGAACCGTAGGTCAGGGGTTCGATTCCCCTCGTCGGCTCCCACGTCAAAGGCCCCTTGCGATCTTCACAAGGGGCCTTTGTCGACAGGTTCGCTAGCAGCGGCTATGCGGCGGGGCTGGGCTGGCAGACGCCGGGCAACCTACACACCTTGGCGGCCATCTTCCTGGCGTTCTTGGTCAGTCGGCCGGGGGCGTAGATTCCCTCGTCGGTCGTGTAGATCATCAGTGCCCGGCCCCGGCGCGCGGTGATGCCGGTCATCGTCACGTTCACGCTGCCGTCCTGCCAGGTCTGGTAACCCATGCCCATGGCCTCGTCTCCCGCCTTGGCCTTGCTCATCCGCCATTGGATCTTGAGTTGGGGCGCCGACGGGTCGCCCTTACGTGCGCACCGCTTGACCTCGGCGCGCAGACGGGTGAGCGCGGAATGGGCGCTCCGGGGGCTGTTGTAGATGACGAGTTGTTCGGAGGAGCTGCTAGGGCCGCTGGTCCAGTGCGTGATCGTGCGGGCGGCCACCCGGCCGCGGTCGACGGCGTGCCGGTGCCGGCACGGGTTCAGCTCCAACGGCTTGGTGAGCTTGTCGCTGATCTCGTAGCCCTGTTCGTCCGCCTCATGGGGGTCCTGGACCCTGCGCGCGTCGCGTTCGGTGAGCAGGAAGTTCTTCGGAATCTCGGTCACGGTCGCCGGGGACAGGGCCAGCAGCAAGGAGAGCGTCACGCTGATCATGAAGAGTTGGACGACGGCGGGAACGGCTTGGTTCTCGGTCCTCTCGCCGGATCGGCTCAGGGAGGCCGGGGTTGAACCGCCTGCGTCCCTTTCCGGCCTCGCGTCTGTGGCCCTGGCATCCCTCGTCGGCTCCCACGTCAAAGACCCCTTGCGATCATCACGAGGAGCCTTTTGCCCGGTTGCCCATGCTGTCGCAGGAGCGCTCGTAGGGCAGTTGGGGGATGAGGTTCTTCCAGCCGTCGGGAGTGATGTCAGGTTTGCTGAGCCGCCCGCATATCTGCTCGGCGACCCGTCGAGGGTCGATGCTCCACGCCAGTGGCGGGCCGATCCCGGTGGCGACCACGGTCCGGTTCCGCGCGTCGTAGGCCACAGCGACGATCTTGTGGTCGGCGGGCAGGCTGGCCAGCAGGGTCTTGTCGCGTATCTTCCAGATGCGCACGGTCATGTCATCGCTCGCGCTGATGAGGGTCGCGCCGTCCGGGGCGTAGACCAGGTCGTTGATCTGGGCGGTGTGCGCGTGCAGAGTGGCGGACACCTTCCTGGTGGCGAGATCGTAGAGGCGGATGAGGGTGTCACCGCCTCCGCCCGTGGCGAGCGTGCGGCCGTCGGGGCTGAAGGCGAGCGCCGGCACGCTCCCGGGTTGCGAGAGCCGGTCGCCGACCAGTGAGTTCCGGCGCGTGTCCCAGAGACGGACGATGCCTTCGAAGCTTCCGACGGCCAGGGTCCGCCCGTCCGGGCTGTAGGCCAGCGACTGGACGCCCTGTGTCAGGGCCGTCGCCCGGGTGAAGGCGGGGTCGCCGCCGTTGCCCTCGAGCGTCGCGCGAAGTGAGCCGTCGGCCGGGTTCCACAGGCGGACCGTGGGGTCGTAGATGGCGGAGGTGGCCAGCGTGCGGCCGTCCGGGCTGAAGGCGATCGCGTTCATCACGCCGTGGTGGTGGGTGGTGATGGTCCTGAGCAACTTCTGACGGGGGACGTCCCACAGGCGCACGGTGCCGTACCGGTCGGACCGGTCGCCGGACGCGACGGCCAGCAGCGTCCCGTCCCGGCTGAACGCGACGGCCATGGGGGTATGGCCCAGACCGGGGAATGTCGCCACGCGCCGGCGCGCGGGCATCGAGTACAGGACGACGTCGGACATCTCGGCCACCGCCAGTAGGTTCCGGGCGGGCGAGAAGGCCACCGTGATACCTGGGCTGAAGCGGCCGTTGAGGAAGTTGCCGCGCGTGCTCCACAACTGGACGACGCCGTCGGAGCCGGCGCTGGCCAGTGTCGCGCCGTCAGGGCTGAATTCGACGCTGTTCACCTGGGCGATGTGACCGGTCAGATCGGCGAGCGGCCTGTCGCCCGCCGCGTGGTCCCATATCCGCACATGAGAGTCGTAGCCACCTGCGGCGAGGAGACTGCCGTCCGGGCTGAACGCCAGGCTGGAGACACTCCTGCCGGCGTCGTCACCCGCGATGGTCTTCATCTGCCTGCGCCGGGGGAGGTCCCAGAGCAGCACTCCGCCGTCCTCGGCCGACACGGCCAGGGTGCGGCCGTCCCGGCTGATCGCCAGCCTGGTGTTCAGTTTCGCGGCGTGGCGGGTCAGCGAACGGGTGAACCGGCGGTGACGTACGTCCCAGAGTCGCACGGTGCCGTCGGAGGAGGCGATGACCAGAGTCCGTGTGTCCGGAGTGAAGCCCGCGTGGCTTCCCTGGCCGACCTCGAACGGCGCGACGACCAGGCGGCGGCGGACGACATCCCAGAGGCGCAGCTCGCCCCCGGCGCTGATGCCGGTCAGCAGCCTGCCATCGCGACTGAAAGCACCGAAGGTGACTTGTTCGTCGTCACCTGTCTCCAGCGCCGGCAGAGCCTTCGGATGACCACGGTCGGTCACCTCCCACAGGCGGATCATCCCCCTCATCGTGGCGGCCAAGGTCGTGCCGTCGGGACTGAAGGCGACGGTCGTGATGTTCATGGTCGTGCCCGGTTCGGCGGGGTTGGGGATCGTGGTGATCTGCCGATGGGTCGTGGCATCCCACAACTCCACCTCTCCGTTCTTGCCTCCTGTGGCGATCGTCTTCCCGTCAGGGCTGTAGACCGCCTTCCAGAGAAGCGGCGTGACGTTCCTCGGATCGAGCGTGTCGTCGAAGTGCTGGTTCTGGGTGCCGAGCAGCGCGCTGATCGCCTGGACGCTGTCCGGGGCCAGGCGGTAGGCCTCCACCGCCAGTTTGTGCGAGCCGAGGGGATTACCGGTCGCGTACTCGGACGCCACCTGGGGGGCGATCTGGCCGGACACCGCCACGCGATGCTGTTGCTCGGCGGCGGCCCTGCTCTCCCGGATCGTGACACCACCCGCCACGGCCACCATCAGGATCAGGACACCCAGCGCGGCGGCGAGGCGCGTCCTGATCCTCCCCCTTCTCCGGGTACGTCGGCTCTGGCGGAGGAAGTCCTGTTCCAGTGCGCCGAGTTCGTGGTCGTGCCCGGCCGCCCACGACTCCGCGGACTCCAGTGACGCGCCGCGCAACAGCAGGTAGGGATCACGATTCTGCTCGTGCCAGGCCGTCGCCGCCGTCGCCAGCCGTTGACGCAGACGTAGCTCGTCGCGGTCCTCGGCGATCCACTCACGCAGCCGTGGCCAGGCGCGCAGGAGCGCCTCGTGGGATATCTCCGCGCCCTTCTCCGTCACGCTGATCAGACGGGCTTTGACCAGCGCGTCCCGCGCCGCGATGACAGGGGCGGGGGTGACGCCGGCCCTCGCGAGAAGCCCCGGCAGGTCGATCTCGCGTCGTGTGTCCTCCGTCTCCTCGCCGATCTGGACACCGGCGAGGAGGATCCTCCGGATGGCCTCGCGCCCCTCGTCGTCCAGGCCGTCGTGCACCTTCTCCGCGCTCGTGGTGACCGACCGCCAGATCCCTCCCGCGGCGCGGTAGCCGGACATGGTGAGGGTCTTGCCCTCCCTGTTCCGCCAGGTGGCCAGGAGCGCGTGGGAGAGCAGGGGAAGCGCGCTGAGCACATCATCCTCGCCGGGCCGTAGATCGTGGAGCAGGAGGTCCACGAGTCCCGGCTCCAGTGACAGCCCGGCCGTCTCGGCGGGGCCCTCGATCGCCCGGCGCACCTGCGGCTCGGTCATGGGCCCGACCGGCACGTGCCCCGCGCCCAGGGCGGTGAGCAGGCCCGGATACGCCAGGCAGTAACCGTAGAAGTCGGCTCTGACGGCCGGTACGACCAGTGCGCGGGCAGGGTCGGCCGTGCACAGGGCGTGGATGAAGGCGTTTCGCTCGGCGGGGTCCTGGCAGCGGGTGAACACCTCCTCGAACTGGTCGACGACCAGGATCAGGCGGTCGGTGGGCCGGCCCTGGTCCTGCAAGGTCCTTTCGATGAGGCGGTTCACTGCGTGCGGGGCGTCGAAGAGTTCGTCGGCCGCGTCGTCGCCGGCTTCCTCAGGGGACATCGCCCGGACCAGCGCGGTCAGAGGGCTGTCGCCGGGGGTGAGGATGAGGGGCAGCCATCCGTCCTCGGCGCCGGCCAGTGCCGGCAACAGTCCCGCGCGCAGTACCGAGGACTTTCCCGAACCCGACGGGCCGATCACGAACAGGGGACCCGTTCGCCGGACGCCGACGGTCCGCACGAGTTCCCCGATCAGTTCCTCTCTGCCGAAGAAGAGACGGGCGTCGTCGGCGGTGAACTCGAACGGCTCCAGTCCCCGGTAGGGACAGGGCCCCTCCGCCGGAGGGATTCTGGTCTCGGGGCCGGGAAAGGTGTAGGCCCGGTTCTGGGTGAGGGCGATTTCCCCCGCCCGTCCGAAATGCTGGGGAAAGTGCTGCGGAAATCCCCGCCTGGGCAGTTCCCGGTCGAGATAGCGGCTGATGTCGTCCAGGCTCAGCATGCGTGGTCCGAGTTCGTCGCCCTCGCGCAGGACGGTCAGCAGACATCCGGTGTACGCGGTGTGCCGCGCGCCCATGGGAGCCAGGGCCTGCTCGTCCCGGGCGGCGGCCGCCAGCAGGTGGCTGCGCCGCACCCGCATCCGTCCGAAGGCGTCACTGATGGCGCTAGCCGCCGCGCCGTTCGCCCGTCCGGCGAAGCAGCAGTCCAGGACGACGATGATCGTTTCCGCCGGGCTGGCGATGAGCGCCTCACGCACCGCGGAGTACGGCAGCGCCTTGTACGTGAGTCCCGTGCTCGGCCCGTCGGTGGCGGAGGTGGCGAGGTAGAGCTCACCGTGCGCGTCGAGGAGCCCGTGTCCCACGAAGGAGAACAGAAACGTGCCGCGCGCCTGCGAGGCCGCCCTGGCCAGCGTGCTTCCCAGCTCCGCCGGGTTCGCCGGATCCACGAGCGTTTCCAGGCGGCCGGGGGCGAGCCCACAGCACTCCACCAGGGCGAGCCCCAGGTCCCGCGCCGTCGTGGCGGCCGCCTCGACGTCCGGCAGGGCGGAACCCCGGACATGGCGGGCGGTGCCGGCCACGAGCGCCCGGCTTCCCGGGCGTTCCAGCGCTCGGCCGGCCGATTGCGTTTTGAGGGTCACCCGCGCTCCGAGGGCCCTGGTAACTCCTGGTCCTGAGGTCGGCGAGTTCCTTCGTCTTCGCCCATGGCGCCTTCGAGCCGGCGGGTCAGTTCCGTGAGTTGTCCCGAGTCGAGCCTTCGGACGTTCCTGGCGGTGAGCGTGATCTCCCCGCCGTCCGGCCGGCGGACGGTGATCTCGACGTCTCCCACCCGCCGCCGCAGCCACGCCACCAGTGCGCTCGCCAGTGCGGTCGCGATTCCCCCCTGGCCGACGGCGGCGACGAGCACCTCAAGTGTCCCCAATCGCCCTGGACCGGGCGGGGTTCCCTGATTCTGGACGTTTCCCAACAAGTCGGGATCGTCGTCCAGCCAACGACGCAGAGCGTCGACGCTTTCCTCGCCCGTGACGGCGATCTGCACATCCATGGCGTCCACCCTATAGAAATTCGCCTATTGGCGGCATGCGCCACGAAAGCATCTCCGAACATCAAGGCCGATCTTGATCTTCAATGTAGCCCTGAAGATGGGGATTTCGCGTTCTTCGACTAATAATTCAGCTTTGTGCGAGATTGAACCGTTTTATGGGCTGGCTAACCAATGTCGGCAGCGCCGGCGGCGACCGGTTGGACGTGAGAACGGCGATCGAAGGGTGAGTAGGTCAGGTCATCTCACAGGCTGCCGGGGTGTGCGCGCTCATCTCTGACGTCGGGCGAAGGCGGGCGCTCGTAGGCCACTTCGAACCATACGGTCCGCCCCGCCTCGTCCTCGTAGACCGACCAGGTCTTCGACATCAGATCGACGAGCATCAGGCCTCGCCCGCCCTCGGCATACGGGTCGTGGCAGACCTGCGGGGTGCTCTCCCCGCCGGCGTCCACCACGTCGACGTGGACGAAGTCCTGGCAGTCGGCCAGCGCCAGCGTCACCGTCCCCCCGTCTCTGGAGTCGGAATGGACGACGGAGTTGGTCACGACCTCGGAGACCAGGAGTGTCACCTCGTCGAGCGCGGGATGGCCGGCGCCGAGCTTTCGCCGTACGTACTCACGAGCCAGAGCGACCGATTCGGGGACGCAGACGAGATCGACAACGCCCAACAGGTGTCCAGTCACCATGCGCTCGCCTTCGTTCGCGGAAGTCCGCGTCGAAACTCACGGAGTCACGCGGGGGGCACGCTGGGACACTAGGAGCGGGTGATCGATCGGCTCAACCAACTTGCACGGACTTGCACGATCAGCTGAGAGCTCCGAGCGCCTTGGTGATCAGAGCACGGGCCTTGCCGCCGTAGACCGCGTGCGCGGCCAGTTCCGTGAACCCTTTGACGTAGAGCGCGATCTCGCGAGGTTGGGTCACCGTCACGGCCGCCGACAGCATCTCCACGAACACCCGCTGGTCGTCGTAGATCGAGAAGGTCTCCATGGTCCACAACTTCCGGCGAGCCGCGAATGGAATGATTCCCAGGGACACCGACGGCAGCGACATGCCTTCGAGCAGCTGCCCGAGCTGGCCGGCCATCACGTCATCGTCCGCGACACGGTCGTACAGGACCGACTCCTCCACGACCATCGCGAACCGGTGATCCCCCTCGTAGAGGAGCCGGGTACGTGCCGCGCGCGCCTCCACGGCCTCGTCGATGTCCCGCGGAGCCTCGTGGAACTCGGCGAACGATGTCAGCACCGCGCGCATGTAGCCGGGCGTCTGGAGGGGCCAGGGCATGAAGCTGGAGCAGTAGAACCGGAACAGGCGGGTCTGTTCGTACAGCGACACCCGCGTCTCCTGTAGCCGCTTCATGCCGCTGCGCTGTAGCCGCCGCCACTCCACGTACATGCTGTCGGCGTCACGAGTGGCGGCGATCAGGTCTGCGGCCTCGCCCTCGGCGTCGCAGATCCGGCACCAGGTGCGGATGTCCTCGTCCGAGGGAAGGGTGCGCCCGCGGATGAGGCGCGAGCACTTGGATTCGTCCCAGCCCGCGGTCTGGGCCAGGGCGCGGGCGGTCAGCCCTGCGTCCCGCAGGAGGTCGCGGAGGCGGTTTCCGATGGCGCGGCGGGCCTGCTCGGCGCTGGAGGAGGGGGAGGCGGACACGTGCGGCAGATGGTCAGAGCGGCTTGTACTCGGCGTGGTCGATGCCACGTTCCCACACGCGCTCGAAGGCCGTCAGGCAGAGCTTGACCACAGAGGGATCGTCGCACAGCTCGTGGCCGGCGGGCTCACCGGACCCGGAGTGGAAGTGGAAGAGGACCACGCGCTCGTCGAAGAGCCAGAAGTCGTTCCCCGGGAGCGCGAGGTCGGAAGCTCGTCGTCGTGACAGCCAGCGGACCTGCTCGCCGCCCGCGAGGTTCGCGAACGGCGTCGCGGAGTGCTCGTACCGGATGTAGTCGCTGACCGGCTCGGAGACCAGCCGCGCACGACGGATGACCACACCCCGGGCGACGGTCCTGCGGACCAGGTTCACCCACGGAGCGTCGAAGGCGGTGCGGTCGAAGGGAACGCCGTCCCGCCATGCCCGGAAGCCGGGGCTCGCGGTGCCATAGCCGTCGCGCATCTCCAGGTGCAGCGCGGAGCGCCGGCACTGAGCGAACAGGTCATCCCATGTCGCGGTCGCCATCACGGCACGCCTCCAGCAAGTAGTCACGCATCCGCGCGGGAAGCCTAATGATCATCTCGTCCGGTGCGAGAGGACTCCTGGCGACCACTTGGGCCACGTCCACAGGATCATCGACCACGATGCCCTGGATCACCACGCTGCCGTCCGCCTCGTCCACCCAGATGGAAGGGCAGCCGCCGTGCTCGCTGTCCGTGTCGATGCCGATGAACCGTAGCGCCATGACTGCCTCCCGTGCTTCGGATGTGTGCAGACTTGCGACATCACGACACTGACCGGCGTCTCCACCCTCAGTCAATAGCACCCGTTCCAGCGGGCTCGCCGCCGCCCGGCGGAACGGCCGGCACAGGCAGGGCGTGACAAGCTTTGGACAAGCCGGCGTGACTAGCGTTCACCGCAGCCAAGCCGGGAGTCGCCATGCCTTCTTCGGTGTCCGCAGGGCCGCGCATTCGTGTGGGCAAGAAAGATGGCGCCTGTTTTCCCATGGCATGCGGAGTACTGATCGCGTTGTGCGGCGCGCTGACGGCCTTCGCGTTCAACGCGGTCTACGCGAAGGGCTGGATCGATCTGGAGGTCTACCGGGAAGGCGGGGCGGCGGTACTGCGGGGCACCTCTGTCTATGACCTGATCGTCGGTGGAAGGTCGCTGCAGTTCACCTATTCGCCGTTCGCGGCGATGCTGTTCACGCCGCTCGCCCTGGTCGAGATGGAGACCGCCTCCGGCATCTGGGTGCTGATCTCCATACTCGCCCTTGAGGCGGTGATATGGATCCTGGTCGGCCTTACTACGGTGAAGCGCCGTGGCCGCCGGGCGACTCACGCATTGCTGGTCGTGATCGCGGCGCTCCCCTTGTATCCGGTGGCGCTGACGCTGTGGAACGGGCAGATAGGCATCATCCTGCTACTGGTGATCGTGGCAGATCTGACGCACGGCAAAGAGAAGTGGCGTGGCATAGGAACGGGCATCGCCGCCGGCATCAAACTCACTCCGCTGATATTCATCCCCTATCTCCTCCTCACGCGTCGTTACCGGGCCGCCCTGATGGCCTGCCTCGGTTTCCTCGGCACGGTGATCCTCGGATTCCTGCTGCTGCCGGCCGATTCGCGTGACTACTGGGGTGGCGCGTTCTTCGACACACACCGGGTGGTCGCCGGGCAGGGCGTGGACTTCTTCAACCAGTCGCTTCGCGGCGTGCTCGCGCTCGTGCCCGGCTCGTGGCCCATCATGCCCGTCTGGCTCGCCCTGTGCGCGGTCGTCGGCACGGGCGGACTTCTGGTCGCCGCACGGACCTGGAAGAAGGCGGGCGAGCTCGCCGGAATCACCGTCACCGGGATCGTGGGGCTGCTGGTCTCGCCCGTTTCCTGGCCGCACCATTGGGTCTGGTGCATACCGCTCCTGATGGTGTGGGCACAGCGCGCTCAGCGTGTGAACGCTCCGCTGGAGAAGGTGGGCGTGGGGTTCCTGTGGTCGATATTCCTGCTGCCGGGATATGTCGCCCTGGCGACACTTCTCGTCTATCCATCCCACGCTGGAATGTGGTTGATGTCGCTGACGGGCAGTTATGTGCTCAGCGGATTGTCGACGTTGCTGGCGCTCGCGGTCCATTTCGGCCGGAGCGAACGGCGGCGGGGGAAGCGCGCGTCAGGCGATCCGTTCGCCGTCGTTCCGGGATAGCCGCCACGCATGGCGATCTTCCGGCCCGCCAGTGGGGGTGCGACGATCTACCGCACGACATCGAAGGGTGACAGGGTGCGTGATCTCGCCTACGCGACGATGGCACTTCCTTCCATTTCCAACGTATAGCGCACCGGGGGGCTTGCGGCAAGACCCGGGTCTTGCCGCAGAATCGACGGCCGGACACAGCACCGACGAGAGATATGGGGGAAAACGTGGGTGTGTCGTCGATGTACGGGGGGCGCGACGCTCGGGAGCCGGTGAGTCGGCCGGCGATCGCCGTGCGGTGGAGCACGGTCGCCTCGGAGGTGTCGCGATGATCGAGCAGTACGTGGTGGACCTTCGAGAGGTCGACGAGACGCAGGTCGCGGTCGTCGGCGGCAAGGCCGCGCACCTGGGCGCGCTGTCGCGGATTGAAGGCATCCGCGTGCCGGCCGGGTTCTGCGTGACGACGGCGGCCTTCCGGCAGATCATGGCCGAAGCGCCGTCCATGGATGATCGGCTCGATCGGCTGTCGCGCCTGAAGTCGGACGACCGGGAGGCGATCCGCACGCTCAGCGCGGAGATCCGCCGGACCATCGAAGGGACCGTCGTCCCGGGCGATCTGGCGGCGGTGATCGCCGGCGCGCTCGCCGGGCCCGGCGAGCAAGCCGCCTACGCCGTGCGATCCAGCGCGACGGCGGAGGACATGCCGACGGCCTCCTTCGCGGGCCAGCAGGACACGTATCTGAACGTCATGGGGCCGGCGGCGATCCTGGAGCACGTCAGCCGGTGCTGGGCGTCGCTGTTCACCGAGCGGGCCGTGACCTACCGCCTGCGGAACGGCTTCGACCACCGCAAGGTCCACATGGCCGTGGTCGTGCAGCGGATGGTCTTCCCGGACGCGGCCGGGATCCTGTTCACCGCCGACCCCGTCACCGGCGACCGGAAGGTCGCCACCGTGGACGCCGGGTTCGGCCTCGGCGAGGCCCTGGTCTCCGGCCTGGTGAACCCGGACGTGTACAAGGTGCGCGACGGCGAGGTCGTCGCCAGGGCGGTCGCCGCCAAACAGCGTGCCCTTCACGCCCTGCCGGCCGGCGGGACGCAGGAGGTGGCGATCGACCCGCGGCGGCAGGATCAGCCAGCGCTGACGGACGCGCAGGTCGTGCGGCTCGTGCGACTCGGACGACGGATCGAAGCGCATTTCGCTCGCCCGCAGGACATCGAATGGTGCCTGGTCGACGACGACTTCCAGATCGTGCAGAGCCGGCCGATCACCACGCTGTTCCCCGTCCCGGCGGCCCGCGACGGGGAGAACCGCGTCTACCTCTCCGTCGGCCATCAGCAGATGATGACCGACGCCATGAAGCCCCTGGGGTCGTCCATGTGGCGACTGACGGCCATGACGCCGATGTACGAGGCAGGTGGGAGGCTTTTCGTCGACGCCACCCGGCAGCTGGCCTCGCCCGCGGGCCGTGCCGCCTTCCTGAGAATGGCCGGCAGGTCGGATCCGCTGACCAAGGACGCGCTGGAGACCCTCTTCGATCGCCACGACTTCGTCCTGACGCCCCCGGACGGCGCTCCCGGCGGGCCGCCGGCCGGCGGCGCGCCCGCCCCGATCGCGACCGATCCGGCCATCGTCACCGAACTGGTCGAGCGCAGCCAGGCGTCCATCGACGCCCTGCGGCGCGACGTCCGGGCGAAGACCGGACCGGCGCTGTTCGACTACCTGCTGCTGAAGGCCTTCCCGGAGCACAAGCGGATGGTCGGTGATCCGCTGAACATGCAGGTGATCATGGCGGGCATGGAGGCCACCTGGTGGCTCAACGACCGGCTGGAGGAGTGGCTGGACGAGAGGAACGCGGCCGACACCCTCACGCTGTCCGCCCCCGGCAACGTCACCTCGGAGATGGGACTGGCGCTGCTCGACGTCGCGGACGTGATCCGCCCGCATCCGGAGGTGGTGGCGTTCCTGCGGGGCGTCCAGGACGACGGGTTCCTGGACGAGCTGCCGAAGTTCTCGGGCGGGACCGAGGCGCGCGACGCCATCGAGGCATACCTCGACCGGTACGGCATGCGCTGCGTCGGCGAGATCGACATCACCAGGCCGCGCTGGCGTGAACGCCCTTCGACGCTCGTGCCCCTGATCCTCGACCACGTCAGGAACTTCGAGCCGGGCGCCGCCGGGCGCCGCTTCGAGGAGGGACGGCAGGCTGCCCGGAACAAGACGCGGGAGGTGCTCGAACGCCTGCGGGCCCTGCCGGACGGGGAGCGCAAGGCCGAGGAGACCGAGCGGATGATCGAGCGCGTTCGCACCTTCATCGGCTACCGGGAATATCCGAAGTACGGCATCATCAGCCGCTACTTCGTCTACAAGCAGGCCCTGCTGGAAGAGGCCGAGCGCCTCGTGCGGGCCGGGGTGCTCCCTGAGAAGGAGGACATCTTCTTCCTCACCTTCCAGGAGTTCCACGACGCGGTGCGTTCGAACCAGGTGGACGACGAGCTGATCCGGCGGCGCAAGGACGAGTTCCGCGCCCACCAGGCGCTCACACCGCCCCGGGTGCTGACCTCGGACGGCGAGGCCATCACCGGGGCGTACCGGCGCGACGACGTGCCGGCCGGCGCCCTGATCGGCCTGCCGGTCTCCGCTGGGACCGTCGAAGGGCGCGCCCGCGTCATCCTGGACATGGCCGAGGCCGATCTCGAACCGGGCGACATCCTCGTCACCTCCCACACCGACCCGAGCTGGACGCCTCTCTTCGTCGCCATCGCCGGCCTGGTCACGGAGGTCGGAGGACAGATGACCCACGGAGCGGTGATCGCACGGGAGTACGGCCTGCCGGCCGTCGTCAGCGTGCTGGACGCCACTCGGCTGATCACCGACGGGCAGCGGATCCGCGTGCACGGAAGCGACGGGTACGTCGAGCTACTGCCCTGACCGGCCGGCCACCGGCAGGTCTTCCCCCGGCGTGATCACGGGGAGGTGACGCAGACGTCACCGGGAAGGGTGCAGGGCCTCCGCTGGTCACTTCTCTCCCGGATGTACGAGCGCAGCAGGTGATGCAGGGTGTAGCGCTGCGGGGTGTGCTCGATGAGGAGGTGGGCGGAGGTCAGCTCGGTGAGCCGGGCCTGGGCGGCGTACCTCGGCAGTCCGGTGATCGCGGCCACCCCGGCGACGTCGACCTCGTCGCCGGGGTGCACCGCGAGGAGGTGGAACAACCGCCTGGCCTCCGGGCTCAGCGGCTCGAAGGAGCGGGAGAACGCGACGCGCAGATCGGTGGCGTCGTCATCGGTGCCGGTGAAGTAGTCGAGAGTGCCATGTGCCGAACGGATCTCGGCGGCGATGGCGGCGAGGGAGAAACCGGGCCGCCCGGCGACCCGGGCCGCCACCGCCGCGAGGGCCAGCGGCAGTCCGGCGCACTCGGTCGTGATCTCCTGGACGGCCGCCGGTTCGGCGGCGACCCTGGCGACGCCGACACGCGCGGCGAGGAGCGCTTCGGCGTCGCCAGAGCCCATCGGCCCGACGGAGATGGGATGCGCGCCCTCCGAGGCGATCAGCCCGGACAGCTCGTTGCGGCTGGTGATGATCGCCAGGCATTCCGGGTGTCCGGGGAGCAGGGGCCGCACATGCTCGGCGTCGCGAACGTCGTCCAGGACGATCACCATGCGGCGCCCGGCGAGAAGGCTGCGGAACAGTCCGGTCTGCGCCTGCAGGCCCTCGGGGATGTGGTGCGCCGGCACGCCCAGAGCATGCAGGAAGGAACGGAGGGCCTGGCCGGGTTCCACGCTCACACCCGTGGGATCGAATCCGGCCAGATCCATATAGAGCTGGCCATCCGGGAAACGGTCCGCGATAGCGTGCGCCCATCGCAGTGCGAGGGCGGTCTTGCCGATGCCGGCCATGCCCCTGATCGCGACCACGGGAGCGGGCACGGCTTCCAGCGCGTCCAGTTCCCGCCGGCGTCCGACGAAGACCGGCAGAGACGCCGGCAGCTGCTCGGGCTTCGGGCGGGTCGCACCGAGTGGCGGGGGATCACCGTGTCCCCATTGCAGGGCCGGGTCGGCCCGCAGGATGCGACGGTGCAGGCTCCGCAGATCAGGGCCGGGGTCGGCTCCGAGCTCCTCGCCCAGCGACCGCCGGAACTCCTCGTAGGCGAGCAGGGCCTCGGCCTGTCGCCCTGATCGGTACAGGGCCATCATCAGGAATTCCCGAAGCCGTTCCCGCATGGGCTCGGCCGTCACCGCGGCGGCCAGTTCCTCCAGCACCTCGCGATGCCGGCCGAGTTCGATCTGTACGCCGAACAGTTCCTCCAGGGCCGCGACGCGCCGCTGCTCCAGCCGGACGCGCTGCCTGTCGACCAGGTCGCTGTGCACGTCCGCCATCGGGACGTCTCTCCACAGCGCCAGTGCGCCGCGGAGGTGATGGGCCGCCGCCGGGAGATCACCCCGCGATCGCGCCGATTCCGCGGCGTCCACGCCGATGATGAACCGTCCGGCGTCGACCTGCCGAGGATCGAGCCGCAAGGCGTATCCGCCGGAGGTGGAACTGATCAGCTCTGCCTCGCCGTGGCGGGCGAACAGATGCCGCAGCCGGTAGATATAGGTCCGAATAGTGCCGCCGGCCGCCCGTGGAGCCGCATCCCCCCAGAGGACGTCCGTGATCGCGTCCGCGTGGAGAGGCCTGCCCTCGTTCAGCAGGAGAAGCAGCAGCGTGAGCCGCTGCTGCCGCGAACCGAGCGGAAGCTCGACGCCGTCCCGCCTAACCCTTACCGGCCCGAGGATCTCGAAGCGGAGGCCCTGGTGTGTCTCCGAACCCGCCTTCCGGCCACCAGCGGACTCCTCCACTGCGTGATCCCAAGGCGCGGGCCGGACCGGGCACCCGATTTCAGCTCGGGATCCCACGGGATCCTCCTCATGCGTACCGATGGCAGGACGTCGGCATGACGCGGGACACCACGGGTGAGTCCGGCCGGGCGAGTGTGGGGCCGATCACACGGTCCACCTTTCCCCGGGCCGGCCGCGCCGACCGCACCGAAGCGTCATCACTTTGCCACGTCAGCGGCCGGACCGAACCGTATCGTCCAGAAGCAATGTCTGGACGAGCGGGTCGTGCCCCTTCGCGGATCACTCATCCCCGCCCGTTCGGCGTGCTCCAGCCCTGCGAGGGCGCCGGGTGCGGCGGAAGGCCCCCTGGTCTCTGTCGGTGACTGGCGCCGTTGACGCGCCATCGACGATCTGTCGACGATCCGTCGACACGGCGCTGTTAGGAATCTCCGTGAAGAGCGCGGCTGCCGGACCGGGGGCGGTGGGACCGGTGGCGCGCTCTCGCCGTAGCGGCGAACGGGTCCCCGCTCACCGCGCCTGGATCCATCACCGGGGAAGCTCCGCCGCGGAGATCACCGGCCCCGGACCGCGTCCAGGCCGGCCCTCGGCGTGAAGAGATCTTCACCCGTGGGGCCTCCGCCGTGAACCGGACATCCGTTCCAGGCCGGCGGCCGGCCATGCTCGTCGCTCCTCCCACATCCGCAGATCGAAATGCTCGTACAAGGAGACTGAAATGCTCACCCTTCTGATCGCCGCCGTGGTCACCGGCACCATCGTCGGCGGCCTCGGCCGTCTGGTCCTGCCCGGACGCCAGAACATCGGCTGGCCGGCGACCATCCTCGCGGGCGTTGTCGCGGCCCTGGTCGGCGGCGGCATCGCCTATCTGTTCCACTTCGACGACAAGATCCTCCTCGTGCTTCTCGTGGAGGTCGCCCTGGCGGCCATCTGCGTGTCCGTCATCGCCAAGGCGCAGGCCGGCAAGGGCGGGGCCTGACGCGCCGGCGGTGGGTGAGCGCCGTCGACGCGGTCACGCGGCCGTCGGCGCCGTCCAGCACGGCCCTCGCCGGAGCCATGGGCTCCGGCGAGGGCCGCCGTCGTTGTGCGCGGGCCCGGCGGCTCTTGCTCCCGGCGGGTGTGCGTGTTGGCCGGTGGATCCGGCCCTGCGGTCGCGGGCTATGCCGACGCCGGTGAGGCGGAGGTCGCCGGCGCCGCCGAGGGGCGTTGGCGGGGGAAGCCGACGCGGAGGACGGCGGCGGCCACGGCGGCCGTGAGGACGACGACGGCGGCCAGGATCAGCGCCCGCTGGTAGCCGTGGTGGAGCAGCGGGGTGACGACCAGCGGACCGAGGATCTGGCCGACGGAGTATCCGGCGGTCAGCAGCGCGACCGAGCGGGGGAAGCGCAGGTGGGCGCCCGCGGCGAGGGCGAGGGTGCTGACGCCGACGAACGTCGCGCCGAACAGGACCGCGGAGACCAGTGCCGCCGCCACGCCGTGGACCAGGGCCGGCAGGGCGATGCCGACCGCCTGGATGACGAGCGCGGCGAGCAGCAGGCCGGGGCGGGACCAGCGGCGTCCGAGCCGGGCCCACAGCGCGGAGGACGGCACGGCGGCCACCCCGACCAGGACCCAGGCGCCGCTGCCCAGCCCGCCGGGGGAGTTCTGCTCGATCGCCGCCACCAGGAAGGTGCCGGCGACGATGTAGCCGACGCCTTCCAGGGTGTAGGAGGCGAACAGCGCGGTGAACCAGCGGTGCGGGCGCGTCCTCGGCCCGTCGCCCGCGGCCCCGGCGGGTTCCGCGCGCGCCGTCGGCGCGGCTTCGGGGCGAAGGTTCCACGAGGCCATGGTGAGGACCTCGGCGAGTACGGCCGCGGCGAACCAGGCCGTCCGCCAGTCGGCGAACGGGCGCAGCACCAGGACGATCAGGCCGGACAGCGCGATGCCGCCGCCGATCCCGCCGAACGCCCAGCCGGCCAGGTGCGCGGGGTGCTCGCGCAGGTGGCTCAGGAGAGAGGCGGCCGTGATGACGAAGACCAGGGCACTGGCCACCCCGGCCAGCAGGCGCAGCGCGATCCACACGGCCGGGCTCTCGGTGACGGGCATCGCGGCCAGGCTGCAGGTGAGCACCACCAGCGCGGCGCGCAGCAGGGTGGACGAGCGGACCAGCGCCGGGGACAGGATGCCGGCGAGCGCGCCGATGAGGTATCCGACGTAGTTGGCCGTGGCCAGGTTCGCGCCGGTCGCCGCGGACATCCCGGTCTGATCGTGCATCAGCGGAAGGATCGGGGTGTAGACGAACCGGCCGACCCCCATGCCCGCGGCGAGCGCCACGGCGGCCTGGGCGACGTGGAGCCAGGGCGACCGGAGCGCGCCTTCTCCTCCGGCGGGGGAGGCGAGCAGGGGTCGTTCGGTCATGAGGAGGTCCTTGCGCGGTCGATCGAGGTCTGCGGGCTGAGCCTGCCGTTCGCCGCCCTGGCCCGCCGTCCGGTGGCGCCGGGTACGAAGGCGAGCGTTCGCCGCCTTGGACCGCCCGTCCGGCGGTGGCGGGTACGAACGTGAGCCGTCATCGTGCGATGGCGGCGCGCCCCGGTCGTGGGGGGGTCCCGCGCGGTGACGCACGGGTTCGCTCCACTCACGCGGACGTTGGGCGACGTGCTCCATCGTCGGCCATTCGCCGGGGTGATCGCCACGACCGGCTTCCTCCCTGCTGGTAGGCGAGGCCTATCACCGACGTAGCATGACAAGGGTGGAACTGCGCCAGCTGCGGTACTTCGTGGCGGTGGCCGAGGAACTGAACTTCGGCCGGGCCGCGGAGCGCCTGCTGATCGCGGGTCCGTCCCTGTCCCAGCAGATCAAGGCGCTGGAACGCGACCTGGGCGTGCGCCTGTTCGACCGCGACCGCCGCTCGGTGTCGCTCACCCCGTCCGGGGCGGCCCTGCTCCCGCACATCCGCGACCTGCTGGAGCGCGCCGACGACGTCAGGCACCGCGCCCGCCGGCCGTGCGGGTCGGAGCCGGTCCTGCTCGGCTACGTCAACTGGCTTCCGCCGGACCTGACCGCCCGCACCGCCGCGGTGGCCCGCGTCCACGTCGACGCCTGGGTCGGCCCCTCGCACACCCAGGCCTCCCGGGTGGCGGACGGCGGCCTCGATCTCGCGGTGTGCTGGCTGCGCGCCGGTGACCTGGAGCGGCACGGCCTGAACTGCCGGCTCATCGGCGCCGACCGTCTGCACGCCGTCGCCGCCGGCGACGACACCAGCGAGGTGCCCGCCTCGGACACCGCCGTCCTGCTGGGCGACGACGCCTCCTGGTCGTCCTGGAACGCCTACGCCGCAGAACTGGCCGAAAGGACCGGCGCCCGCCCGGTGCGCGTCTCCGACGGCGGCATCACCGGCCCGGCGTTCTTCGACCACGTGCGCCGCAGCGGCCGTCCGGTCGTCAACTCGCCCAAGGGCCAGACCGCGTCACTGCCGCCGGACCTGGTGCGACGCCCGGTCGTCACGCCACAGCCCTACTGGACCTGGTCGCTGGTGTGGCGCCGGAGCGAGGTCCGCGCCGCGGTCCTCGCCGTCGTCGAGGCCCTGGGCGACGGCGGCGACGCCGGCGACTTCGGCGTTCACGGCCCGGACGCCTGGCTGCCCGAGGACGACCCGCACCGGCGGTAGGCGGGCGCCGCCTACGGTGATACGTCGCCTACGGTGACACGACACGTCGAGGAGCCGGCCGGTCGTTCACCGCGGCTCACCGGTGCCCGTCGATGTGGGTCTTGATCTCGTCAACAGGAGAACGCCGATGAACGGCAACACAGATAACGAAGCGATCCTCCGGGGGGTCCTGGACCGGTGGAAGGCCGCGGTCGACGGCCACGAGCCCGAGCAGGTCGCGGCCCTGTTCACCGAGGACGCGATCTTCCAGGGGCTGCATCCCTACAGCGTCGGCAGGCCCGGCGTGGCGGCCTACTACGCCTCCCAGCCGCTCGGGCTGACCGCCGAGTACCGCGTCCTCGAGACCCGGGCGCTCGCCGACGGCCTGGTCCTCGGCTACCTGGCCGTCGACTTCTCCTTCACCGACCGCCCACCCATCGCCGTCAACCTCAGCGTCCTGGTGAGGCGGACGGAAGAGGGCTGGTCCCTCGCCCACTACCAGGTCTCCCGCCTCGGCTAGCCGATGACGCCGCCCCCGGGTCCCAGGCGAAACGCCTGCCCCGGGGCGATGGCGCCGCGTCAATGGTCGAGCAGGGTGAGGGCGGGGGCGCCGGGAGTGGCGTCGAGGCGGGCGCGGCCGCCGATGGGGAAGGTCGCGAACGGATAGGTGTGGCCGACGTCGATGTTGCCCAGGACCGGGATGCCGGCGAGGGAAGGCTGGGCGGCGATGAGCTGTTCCAGCAGGGAACGCGTCATGCCGCTCGACCTCTGGAAGCGTCCGATCGCCACTCCGCGCACCGACTCCGCGCCGGGTACCTGGAGCAGCGAGGTCAGATCGCGCGCGAAGGTCGCCGGGTGCGACTCGTAGTCGTCTTCGAGGATCAGCAGCGCGTCGTCGAGCGGGGGCATGTACGGGGTGCCCTGCAGCAGGTTGAGGGTGCACAGGTTGCCGCCCACGACGCGCCCCTCGGCGGTGCCCGGGTGGATCGGCCACCAGCCCTCGTTGGGCGCCGGCTCGCGCTTGTCCTGGTCCAGCCACCACAGATCGTCGTTCCACTGCTCCGAGGGGGTGAGCGTGACCGGCGCGCTGTCGAACACCGCCGCGGTGAACCACCCCAAGATCTGCTCGAAGTGGTCGCGCATGCCGAACGTCGCCCAGTGCGGCCCCGAATAGGTGACCAGGCCGGTGCGGGCGAGGACGGCGTTCTGCAGGGCCGTGATGTCGGAGTAGCCGCACAGGATCTTCGGGTTGGCGCCGATCAGCTCCCAGTCCAGGAAGGGCAGAAGCTGGTTGGAGCTGTAGCCGCCGATCACCGTCAGAATCGCCGCGACCGAAGGGTCGGCGAAGGCCTCGTGCAGGTCGGTGACCCGCGAGGCGACAGAGGAGGAGTCGAAAGCGTCCCGCTCGTCCACATGCCGCCCGTAGGTAAGCGTCAGGCCGAGTTCGGCGAACCGGCGCTCGGTGATGGCGCTGTGGTCGTTCTCCAGCACCATCGCACGCGACGAGGCGGGCGCCACCACCCGCACGGTGTCGCCCCTGCGCAGCTTCCGGGGGAATGTCACGTTCATTTCGCGAGGGTAGCGGCCCGCCGTCGGCCGGCGAACCTCATTTTCCAAGCGAGGAAGATTCTCGCGGGTGCCGGTGTTCGTCCGTTCGGACTGCCCCGAAGATGTGACAGGAGAGACGAATGACCGATCGAGCGGATGAGATGATCAAGGCGTTGCGCTCCGGCCTCGACGACCTGGCCGGGCTGGTGCGCGGCTTCACCGCCGACGACCTCGCCCGCCGGTCCGGCGCCTCGGAGTGGGACGTCTCGCAGGTGCTCAGCCACCTCGGCAGCGGCGCCGAGATCTTCCTCGCGACCATCGACGGGGCCCTGAGCGGCGCCGGAGCCCCGGACGGGGATTTCATCAAGAGCATCTGGGCCCGGTGGGACGGGTGGTCGCGCGCCGAGCGCGCGGAGCACGTCGTGGGCGCGAACGAGGCGCTGGTGAGCCGGCTGGAGGGGCTGGACCGGCAGACCAAGGACGAACTGCGCATCCCGCTCTGGTTCCCCGCCCCGCCGAGGGACGTGGCCGGCCTGACCGGCATGCGGCTCACCGAGTTCGCCTACCACACCTGGGACGTCAAGGTCGCCTTCGACCAGGCGGCGACGCTGGAGCCGTGGGCGGTCGCGCTGCTGCTCGACGAGGCCGGCGTGCTGCTCGGCTTCACAGGCAGCGCCGGCGAGCTGGACGGCCAGGCGGCCATCGCGGTGCGGTTGACCTCCCCGGAGCGGTCCTTCGGCCTCGGCATCGACGACGCGGTGTCCCTGACCGACGTCCCCGGCGCGCCGGACGGCGTGCTTTCCGCCCCGGCGGAGTGGTGGCTGCGCCTGGTCGCCGGCCGTCACGCCCCCGAGCACACGCCCGCCGAAGTGAGCCTGGACTCCGAGAAGATAACCCTGGACGACCTGCGCCGCGTCTTCCCGGGCTTCTGACCGGCCGCCCTCAGCCGCCCCACCCCTCGCCGCTCTCAGCCGCCCCACCCCTCGCCGTCCTCGCCACCCGTCAGTGCCCGGCCGGCCGCCGTCGCTCGCTTCTCACCGGGCGGTCACCCGGCGCCCAGCCGGGACAGGACGGGCGGCAGGCCGTCCTGATGGACGACGGTCAGCCGCCGGGTGGCCCGGGTGATCGCGACGTAGAGATCTTGGCCGCCCTTCGGGGACTGGGCCAGGATCTCGCCGGGCTCGACGATCACCACCGCGTCGAACTCCAGCCCCTTGGCCTGGGTGACGGTCAGCACGACCGACGGCGAGTCCAGGGCGTCCGCCGTCAGCGCGGACGCCGCCTCGGGGAGCGTCGCGGCGATCTCGCCGTGCCGGGCGTCGGCGGTGAGGACGGCCAGCCGTCCCTCGCCGATCTCGGCCAGCTCCGACCGCACCAGCTCCGGGAGGAGGCGGCGCAGCTCCGCGCGGGGCACCCGCAGGGCGCGCGGCGGCGCCCCGCCGTCGCGGACGGAGATCGGCGGCTCCTGGTCCGGGGCCACCGACCTGAGCACGTCCACGGCGACCTCCATGATCTCCGCCGGGGTGCGGTAGTTGACCAGCAGCCGCGCCTCGCGCCAGCGGTCCTTGAGGTGCGGGTCGAGCATCGCGCCCCATGACCGGGCGCCCGCTGCCGCGCCGGTCTGGGCGACGTCGCCCACGATGGTCAGCGACCGCGCCGGCACCCGCCGCATGATCGTGCGCCAGGCCATCGCCGACAGCTCCTGCGCCTCGTCCACGATGACGTGGCCGTAGGCCCAGAGCCGGTCGCGCTCGGCCCGCTGCGCGGTGGTGAGCGCGTCGCCGCCGTCGTCGTGCCGGTCGGCCAGGGCGCCGGCGTCCATGATCTCCATCTCGGCGACCCCGCTGATGTGCAGCACCTCGCGCGCGTACAGCTCGGCCTCATCGCGTTCGCGCGCCGCGGCGCGCTCGGCCGCCCTGGCCTCGGCGTCGTCCTCGCCGAGCAGGTCGGCCGCCTCGTCCAGCAGCGGGACGTCCTCGACCGTCCAGGGTGAGCCCGCCGGCCGGGCGAGCGCCTCGCGCTCGGCGGGCGAAAGGGACGCGGCGGCCGAGCGCAGCGCCGCGTCGTCGGCGAACAGCTCCGACAGCAGCCGCTGCGGCGTGAGATACGGCCACAGCAGGTCCAGCGCCTCGCGCACCTCCCGCGTCTGCCACAGGGCCTGGCGGGCGTAGTGCAGGTCCCCCTCCTCCAGCGGCCGGTCAAGGCGCCGCGCCTCGTCCAGGGCGAGCGCGCTCAGGACCGAGTCGACGAACAGCTTGCGCGCCACGTTGTGCGGGCCGCGCACGGCCCGCGCGCGGTCGCGGGCGCGCTCGCAGGCGGCGTGGCCGACGCTCAGCTCCATGCGCTCGACGACGACCTCGACCCCGCCGCGCACCGACGTCTTGGTGGGGACCCGGACGGAGAGGTCGCCGTCGGGGACGCGCTGGCGGTCGCGCACGGCGGCCCGGACCACCTCGACCATGCGGGTGTCGCCCTTGACCAGCGCCGTCCGCGGCTCGTCGGCCGCCGTGGCGCGCACGCCGGGGTACAGCTCGCCGACGGTGGTCAGCACGACGTCGGTCTCGCCGAGCGAGGGCAGCACCTGGCCGATGTAGCGCAGGAACATGGCATTGGGCCCGACCACCAGCACCCCGCGCCGCTCCAGCGTCCGCCGGTGCGCGTACAGCAGATAGGCCGCGCGGTGCAGGGCGGCCACGGTCTTGCCCGTGCCGGGGCCGCCCTGGACGACGAGCGCGCCGGCCAGGCCGGAGCGGATCACCTGGTCCTGCTCGGCCTGGATGGTGGCGACGACGTCGCCCATGCGGCCGGTGCGCCCGCGCCGCAGCGCCGCCATCAGAGCGGCCTCGCCGACCAGGGTGCGGCGGTCGGGCTCGCTTATCCGCGCGAGGTCGAACACCTCGTCGTCCAGGCCGACGACGGTGCGGCCGCGGGTGTGCAGGTGCCGGCGGCGCACCAGGGGCCCCGGGTCGCTCGGGGTGGCGGTGTAGAACGGGCGGGCCGCGGGGGCGCGCCAGTCGATCAGGACCAGTTCGTCGCGGGCGTCCCGCAGCCCCACGCGACCGATGTAGTAGGTGTCGCCCTCGACGTCGTCGACGCGGCCGAAGCACAGGCCGCGCTCCACGCCGGACAGCTGGGCCAGCCGCCGGGCGTGCTCGTGGGCGGACACGTCGCGTTCGAGCCGCGCCTGGTGGGTGCCGCCGGGCCCGCCGCGCCCGTGTTCGTGGCGCAGCGCCGTCTCGGCGCGCTCGCGTACGGCGTCGAGGCGCTCGTACAGCATGGAGACGTAGGACTGTTCGGCGCGCAGGGCTTCGGTCCGGGCGCTGGAGGATGCGCGACGCTCCATAGGTGTGGTATACTCCTTACGGGCAGGGTGTATGGCATCTTGATGAAGACATGTCAAGTGCACGAGCGTAACAGCTCGCGCCCACCCTCGCATCCGTCCGACGCGGCCCGTGCGGGCCGCGCGTCCATCACCCGGTCGTCGCCCGTAGGCGGCGCGTCATGCCGCCTGCACCGTCGCCACGGCGTCCGCCGTGCTCTGGTAGGTGTCGAAGTGGTGGTCCAGATGGGTGATGGTCAGCAACCTCGAGACCATCATGCCGGGCGTCACCGCCAGCGCCAGTCTCCCGCCCATCTCGCGAACCCGGTTGTAGGTGTTGACCAGCAGCCCCAACCCCAGGGAGTCGCAGAAGCTCGTGCGCGTCAGGTCGAGCACGAGGCAAGGAGGGCGCACCCCCTCTATGGCGTGGTCGAGCTCCGCGCGCAGGCGCGGCACGGCACTCATGTCGAGTTCCCCGTCGATCTGAACGATGACGCATTGTCCGTCGAGTCGTTCACTGATGTGCAATCCCGTTTCGTGCGCCGGATATGCCATCTCGTCACCTCCGTCGGGGCCGGGCTACCCCGACAAACGGGTAATAAGCCCGCGCGGCCAAATGAGCAGGTAAAACGGGTGATGCCAACGCGGTGATTGCGCCGCCAGGCGCGGGTCATCGGTTACATAATGAATCGCAATGGAGACGGAAAGTAGTCGGCGTGTCGACGTGAGCATCGTGGTGCCCGTCCACAACTGCCGCCCCTACCTCGACCGGTGCCTCACGTCGTTGCTCACCCAGGCCGTGAGCAAGGAGATCGTCGTCGTGGACGACGGCTCCACCGACGGCAGCCGCGAGCTGCTCGCCGACTATGCCGAGAAGTTCCCCGAGATACGGGTCTGGCACCAGCAGCCGTCCGGCGGCGCGGCCCGGCCGCGTAACCGCGCGATCGCGCACTCCAGCGGGCGCTACGTCTTCTTCTGCGACGCCGACGACCACCTCGGTCCCGAGGCGCTCCAGCGCATGGTGGCCATGGCCGAGCGCAACGGCTCCGACATCGTGCTCGGCAAGATGGTGGGGCACGGCCGCACGGTGCCCACCTCCATGTTCCGGGAGAACCGCGACCACGCGCCGCTCGGCGAGAGCACCGTCTACAACACCCTCACCTGCTTCAAGCTCTTCCGGCGCGAGCTGCTGACCCGCCACCGGATCCGGTTCGACGAGTCGCTGCGCGTGGGGGAGGACATCGTCTTCTCCGTGCACGCCTACTGCCACGCGCGCACGATCTCCGTGGTCGCCGACCACGACTGCTACCACCTGACGGCCCGCCCGGACGGCACCAGCATCATGCAGGAGCCCGGCAGCCGAGACCCGCTCGCCTGGCTGCGCATGATCCGCACGCCCATCGAGCTGATGACGCGCCACATCCCCGAAGGGCCGCTGCGCGACCACCTCATGCGCCGGCACTTCCGTTTCGACATCCTGGCCCAGCTCGGCGCGCCGTTCCTGGACGCGGACGCCGCGCGGCGCCGTGCCATCGCCGGGGAGGTGTCCGACATGTGCGCGGCGTGGCTGACCGACGGCGTGCTCGAACGGCTGCGCCCCATCGACCGGCTTCGCGCCGCCTCCCTGGGGGACGCCGCGCGGCTCGAACGGCTCGCCCGGGTCGAGACCGCCGTGCTGCGCCGCCGCCTGACCGCCCTCGAATGGAGGGGGCACCGCCTGGAGATCTCGGGCCGCGCGTCGTTGTCGGACTCCTGGAACGGCGTGGCGGTCGGTCTGCTGCTCAGGGAACGCTCCACGGGAGCCGAGCGGCGGGTGCCGGTGACCTCGGTGGCGGACGTCTTCGCCGCCGGGGTCGAGGTCTCGCACCTGCCCCCCGGAGTGTGGGACATGTACGTCGTGCTGGCGTGCGAGGGAGTGCGCCGGGTGGCGCGGTTCGGCGCCGACCGCGACTCCGGGGTCGCCTGTCCCGCCGTCCGGCTGACCGGCGCGATAGCGGTGCCCTACTTCACCCGCCCGCACGGCAACCTCACCATCGACATCGGCGGCCATGTGGCGGCGGTCCCCGGGGCGGCGCGGCTGACCCGCGCCGCGTGGGGTGGCAAGGGGTCGCTGACCATCGAGGGCACGGTGACCGTCGGGGAGGGGTGCGCGGTCGCCGGCCGCGCCCGCCAGGTGGTCTGGCGCGAACGCTCCTCCGGCAGCGAGCGGCGGGTCCCGGTGACCGCCGCCGGCGCGGCGGGGTTCACCGCCACCTCCTCGCTCGACGCCACGGGCGTCTGGGAGGCCGAGCTGGAGCTCGACCTCGGCGGGCCGCCGCTGCGCTACCCCGTGCAGGTCGGCGAGATCGAGGTCGCCGGGCTCGGGCCGGGGATGGCCTGGTGGCGGGGGCGCAGGCGCTGGACGGCCACCGCGCGGGCGTCCAAGATCCGCCGCAGGCTCGTGGTCACCGTCTCGGCCCGCGGCCCGCGAGCGGTCGTGCGCCGCACCATCCGCATCGGCCGCTGACTCGCCCGCTGACCCCGGCCGCCGACCGCGGCGGAGCCCGCGACGGCGAGGTGGTTTCCGGCCGGCCGAACCTCGGCCGAGCCCGCACCGAGTAGGGGGCTTCACTTGGGGGCGGCCACGGATATGTACCTCTGGGGCCACATAAGGGGTGGCGCCCACCCCTACCAGTGAGAGGGCGACGCCCCAGCATTTAGGTCGTTCTTGCCAGTCTCTTGCAGCTACGAGGTAATGGCTTAGAGTTGGCACGACTCGATCCCACCTCGGAGGCTCTGGTGCACGTACCAGACGGTTTCTTCAACGCGGCGGTCTCCATCGGCGCGGGGGCCTTCGCCGCCGCCGGCCTGGCCGTCTGCCTGCGCGGCGCGCGCCGCGAACTCGACGACCGCACCGCCCCGATGGCGGGCCTCGTCGCGGCGTTCATCTTCGCCGTCCAGATGCTCAACTTCCCCGTGGCGGCCGGCACCAGCGGCCACCTTCTCGGCGGCACACTGGCCGCGGTGCTCGTAGGGCCGTACACGGCCGTGTTGTGCGTGGCGGTGGTGCTGCTCGTCCAGGGGTTCTTCTTCGCGGACGGCGGCCTCACCGCGCTCGGCGTCAACATCACCCTGATGGCCATCGTCACCTCCGTCGTCGGCTGGGCGGTGTTCCGCCTGATCGTCCGCAGCGCCCCCCGCAGCCGCGCGGCCATCCCGGTCGCGGCCTTCATCGGCGCCGCCGTCTCGGTGCCGGTCGCGGCGATGGGCTTCACCCTGCTGTTCTGGATCGGCGGCACCGCGCCGATCGACGTGTCCTCGGTCGCGATCGCGATGGGCGGCGTGCACGTCCTCATCGGTCTCGGCGAGGGCCTGATCACCGCGCTCACCGTGAGCAGCGTGCTGGCCGTGCGCCCCGACCTGGTCTACGGCGCGAAGGGGTTGAAGGCCAAGCTGGTGCTGCGCACCGCCGACGGCGCCAGCACCGAGGTCGCCGGCGGGCCCGCGCCCGCGCCGTCCCGCAGCCTGCGGCCGCTGCTCATCGGCGGCGCCCTGGTCACCGTCCTGCTGGCCGGCGTGGTCTCCTTCTACGCCTCCAGCAGCCCCGACGGGCTGGAGAAGGTCGCCGGCGACAAGGGGCTGAACGTCAACGAGCGCGGCCACTCCCTCGGCGGCGGGCCGCTGTCGGACTACAGCGTCAAGGGCGTGCAGGACGAGCGGCTGTCGGTGGGCGTCGCCGGCGTCGCCGGCGTCGGCATCACGGTGCTGGCCGGCGGTGCGATCTTCTACGTGGTGCGGCGCCGCAACCGCCAGGGCGAGGCCGAGGGCCGGCTCGACGGTGACAAAGTGAGCGCCTGATGGGCGCCGGGCACACCCACCAGCTCTACCGGCCGGGCGACACGGTGATCCACCGCCTGCCGCCCCAGTGCAAGCTCCCCGCGGTCGCGGCGTTCGCCGTGGTGGTGGTCGCCACGCCGCGGGAGGCGTTCTGGGCCTTCGGGGTCTACGCCCTGCTGCTCGCCGCGGTCGCCGCGGTGGCCAGGGTGCCGGCGAGGTTCCTGCTGCGCCGCATGGTCATCGAGGTGCCGTTCGTGATCTTCGCGGTGGCACTGCCGATCATCGGCCTGGGTGAGCGCGTGGAGGTGCTCGGCCTGTCGCTCAGCTCCGCGGGCCTGTGGTCGGCCTGGAACATCCTGGCCAAGGCCACCCTCGGCGTCGTGGCCAGCATCCTGCTGGCCGCGACCACCGAGCCCCGCACGATGCTGCTCGGCGCGCAGCGGCTGCGCCTGCCGCAGACCCTCGTGCAGATCGCCATGTTCATGCTGCGCTACATGGACGTGATCCTGGACGAGATGCGCCGCATGCGCGTCGCCCGCGAGGCGCGGGGCTTCGTGGCCCGCGACGTGCGCCACCTGCCGGTCATCGCCAAGTCGGCCGGCGCGCTGTTCATCCGCTCCTACGAGCGCGGCGAGCGCGTGCACCTGGCGATGCTGAGCAGGGGCTACACGGGGTCCATGCCCGTCATCGACAACCTGCGCGCCTCGGCGCGCAGCTGGGCGACCGCCTCCCTGCTTCCCATGGCCGCTCTGGCGACGGCCGTACTGTCCTGGAGTCTCACGTGAGCAATCCGCCACCTTCCCTGCGCGTCAGCGAACTGGCCTACGCCTACCCCGACGGCACCCAGGCGCTCTACGGCGTCGACCTCACCATCGGGCGCGGCGAGCGGGTCGCGCTGCTCGGCCCGAACGGCGCGGGCAAGACGACCCTGGTCATGCACCTCAACGGCATCCTGACCGCCGGGCACGGCGAGGTCGAGGTGGCCGGTCTGCCCGTGCGCAAGGACAACCTGGGAGAGATCCGCCGCCGCGTCGGCCTGGTCTTCCAGGACCCCGACGACCAGCTGTTCATGCCCACGGTCCGCGAGGACGTCGCGTTCGGCCCGGCCAACATGGGCGTGCGCGGCTTCGAGCTGGAGCTGCGGGTGAACGAGGCGCTCGCGCAGGTCGGGCTGCCCGACATCGCCGACCGGCCGCCGCACCACCTGTCGTTCGGGCAGCGCCGCAGGGTCGCGGTCGCCACGGTGCTGGCCATGCAGCCGGAGATCCTCGTGCTGGACGAGCCGTCGTCCAACCTCGACCCGGCCTCGCGGCGCGAGCTGGCCGAGATCCTGCGCTCCCTGGACGTCACCGTGCTGATGGTCACCCACGACCTGCCCTACGCCCTCGAACTGTGCGAGCGCTCGCTGATCCTGTCGGACGGGGTCATCGCGGCCGACGCGCCGACCCGTGAGATCCTCGCCGACCCCGACCTGCTCGCCGCCCATCGCCTGGAGCTCCCGTTCGGCTTCGCGGTGGCTCCTCAGCCGCTCTGATCCGCTTTCAAGCGGCGATGCTGTGGCGTACTGAGCCCGTCGCCGCGCCGTCAGGACTAAAGTGGGCCCCGCAAGGAGGTTCCACATGAAGTTGCGGCTGGCGCGGCGCGCGTTCGGAGACGCCGTCGTCGTCGCTGTCGAGGGCGAGCTCGATCTGTTCACCGCGCCCTTCCTGCGCGACGAGGTGCGTGATGCGATCAAGCAGGACAGCAGCCGCCTGGTGCTCGATCTCGCCTCGCTGTCCTTCATGGACTCAAGCGGCCTGTCGGTGCTCATCGAGGCGTGGCGCCTGGCGACCGGCGAGGGCGGCGGGGTGTCGCTCGCGGCCCCGCAGGCGCCGGTGGCGCGCATCCTGCGCACGACCGGTCTCGACCGGCGCATCAAGGTTTATCCTGACGTCGACGCCGCCATCTCGGCCGAGATTTGAGCCACCCCCAGTAGAACTTCATTCGGTTGCCACGTTAAGGTCCGGGATATGGACCTGAACGGAGCAGCAGCAATCATCTCAGGCGCCGCCAGCGGCCTCGGCGAGGCCACGGCGCGCGAGCTCGCGGCGGCGGGCGCGACCGTCGTGCTGGCCGACCTGAACACCGAGCGCGGCAAGGCGATCGCCGACGAGCTCGGCGGCGTCTTCGTGCAGACCGATGTCTCCGACGAGGCCTCGGTCCAGGCGGCCGTGGACGCCGCCGTGGCGACCGGCAAGCCCCTGCGCGCGGTGGTCAACAGCGCCGGCATCGGCTGGGCGTCGCGCACCGTGGGCCGGGACGGCTCGCCGCACGACCTGGCGAGCTACCGCAAGGTGATCGACGTCAACCTGATCGGCACCTTCAACCTCATGCGCATCGGCGCGGCGGCCATGGCCAGGACCGAGCCGGCCGACGCCGACGGCGCGCGCGGCGTGGTGATCAACACCGCGTCGGTCGCCGGCCTGGAGGGCCAGACCGGCCAGGTGGCCTACTCCGCGTCCAAGGGCGGCATCATCGGCATGACGCTGCCGGCCGCCCGCGACCTGGCCGCGATCGGCGTGCGGGTGCTGACGATCTGCCCGGGCATCATCGACACGCCCATCTACGGGTCGGGCCCGGAGGCCGAGGCGTTCAAGGCCAAGCTGTACGCGCCGGTGCCCTTCCCCAAGCGCATGGGCCGGGCCTCGGAGTTCGCCCACCTGGTGCGGTCGCTGGTCGAGAACGACTACATGAACGGCGAGGTCATCCGCTTCGACGGCGGGATCCGCTTCCAGCCCAAGTGAGCCCGCTCGTATCCGCGAACCGGAGGTAAGGGTGTCTGACGAGGTTCTCGTCGAGGTCGACGGCGGCATCGCCGTCATCACGATCAACAGGCCGCAGGCCAGGAACGCCATCAACGGCGCCGTCGCGCGCGGCGTGGTGGCCGCCCTGGACGAACTGGAGGACCGCAAGGACGTCTCGGTGTACGTCCTGACCGGCGCCGGCGGCAACTTCTCCGCGGGCATGGACCTCAAGGGGTTCCTGAGCGGAGACTTCCCGGCGGTCGAGGGGCGCGGGTTCGGCGGCCTGGTCGAGGCGCCGCCGAAGAAGCCGATCATCGCGGCGGTGGAGGGGTACGCGCTGGCCGGGGGGTTCGAGCTGGTGCTGTCCTGCGACATCGTCATCGCCTCCGAGGAGGCGAAGTTCGGCCTGCCCGAGCCCAAGCGCGGCCTGGTGGCGGGCGCGGGAGGCGTGATGCGCCTGCCGCGCCGCATCCCCTACCACATCGCCATGGAGATCGCCCTCACCGGTGACTTCTACCCGGCCGCGCGGCTGGCCGAGCTCGGCCTGGTGAACCGGGTGACCCCGCCCGGCGGCGCGCTCGCCGCGGCCAAGGAGTTCGCCGCCAAGATCGCCGCCAACGCCCCGTTGTCGCTGCTGGCGACCAAGCGCATCCTGGTCGAGTCGGCCGACTGGTCGCTGGACGAGATGTTCGCCCACCAGTCGGCGATCATGAACCCGGTCTTCGGGTCCAAGGACGCCATGGAGGGCGCCGCGGCGTTCGCCGAGAAGCGCGCGCCCAATTGGACGGGCGAGTGATCGTCTCAGGGAAATGATCGTCACGCCGCCGGCGATCAGCGCCGGCGGCGCGGAAGGCGCATGATCCGATACCCGGAACATGCGCCTTTTTCGCGTGCATCGGAAATCGCGGGTTAAACACGGTCCGCGTACGGTAAAGGGAGGACAAAAAGCGTTCCAGGTCCCGCTGCGAGGAGAACGATGAGCGACTACGCGACCAGAGTGAGAGCTCCGGGCGCCACCTCGGGCGAGAAGGTACGCCGGCGTGTGGTCGACCTGGTCACCGGCGCTCTCGGCGCCGCCATCGTCATCGCGCTCCTGGTGTGCGTCGAGTGGGCGGTCGAGGTGGTCGATTACGTCCTGCCGGAGAACCTGGACCAGTACGGCATCCGCCCGCACCAGGTGGACGGCCTGAGCGGCATCCTGTTCGCGCCGTTCCTGCACGCGGGTTTCGGCCATCTGATGGCCAACACCGTGCCGCTGGCCATCCTCGGCTTCCTCGCCGCGCTGCGCGGCCTCGGGCGTTTCGTCCTCGCCAGCGTCATCATCATCGTGGTCAGCGGCCTGGGGGTGTGGCTGGTCAGCCCGCCCGGGGTGACGCTGGGGGCGAGCGGGCTGGTGTTCGGCTACTTCGGGTACGTCGTGACGCGGGGCCTGTTCGACCGGCACCTGCTGGACATCGCGCTCGGCATCGGCGTCGCCGCGCTGTACTACTCGCTCATCTGGGGCGTGCTGCCGGGCCAGCCCGGCATCTCCTGGCAGGCCCACCTGTTCGGGCTGGTCGGCGGGGTGATCGCGGCCTGGACGCTGCGCCGCAGGAGGCGCGCGGCGGCGCTCGCGTGAACACCGAAGACCGACGGCGGAACGGCGCCGGTCGCCACCGCGGAGAAAACGCGGGATGAACGATGGCAACTGACATGGCGGGTGCCCGTGGGCCACAATGTCGGCGTGAATAGCCTGGGCTCACTGGAGCGCGCCATCATGGAGGTGCTCTGGGACGCGGCCCACCCCCTGCTCGTCCGCGAGGTGCAGGGAAAGCTCAACGCGGACGCCGAACGGCCGCTCGCGTACACCACCGTGCAGACCGTCGCCGAACGGCTCGTCAGGAAGGGCCTGCTGAGCCGCACCGCCGAGCGCAAGGCCTTTCGCTACTCCGCCCGGCGCAGCCGCGACGAGCACGTCACGGCGGTCATGCTGGCCGCCCTGGCCGAGACCGACGACCGTGCCCCGGTGCTGTCGTGCTTCGCGCAGAGCGTCGAACTGGACGACGCCCTGCGCCTGCTGGAGGAGCTGGCGCGCCGCACCGGCGCGCCGCCCCCCATCACCGGGCCCGGCTGGGTGCCCCCGCCCTCGTCCTGACGGGCGGTGAGTGGGCGCCTGTCAGCCCTGGAGCCGCTCGACCACGTGGTCCACGCAGGCCGTCAGCGCCTCGATGTCGGCCGGGTCGATGGCCGGGAACATCGCGACGCGCAACTGGTTGCGGCCGAGCTTGCGGTAGGGCTCGGTGTCGACGATGCCGTTGGCCCGCAGCACCTTGGCGACCTCGGCGGCGTCCACTTCGGGCGCGAAGTCGATGGTGCCGACGACGCTGGACCGCTGGGCGGGGTCGGCGACGAACGGCGTGGTGTAGGAGGTCTTCTCGGCCCAGGTGTACAGCCGCCCGGCCGAGTCGGCGGTGCGCGCGGTGGTCCAGGCCAGGCCGCCGTTGCGGTTCATCCACTCGATCTGGTCGGCGAGCAGGAACAGCGTGGCCACGGCCGGGGTGTTGTAGGTCTGGTCCTTGACCGAGTTGTCGATCGCGGTCGGCAGGCTGAAGAACTCGGGCACGAACCGGTCGGTCGCGGCGATCTCCTCCACCCGGGCCAGGGCGCGGGGGGAGAACAGGGCGATCCACAGGCCGCCGTCGGAGGCGAAGCTCTTCTGCGGCGCGAAGTAGTAGACGTCGAACTCCCCGGCCTCGACGGGCAGGCCGCCGGCCCCGGAGGTGGCGTCGACGAGCACGAGCGACTCGTCGTCGGCCACGCGCTTGATCGGCATGGCCACGCCGGTGGAGGTCTCGTTGTGGGTGAGCGCGTAGACGTCCACGCCGGCCTCGGGCGTGGCCCGCGGGTGGCTGCCCACCTCGGACTTGATCACGGTCGGCTCGGCGAGCCAGGGCGCCTTGGCGGCGACGGCCGCGAACTTCGACGAGAACTCGCCGAAGTGGAGGTGCTGGGACTTCTCCCTGATGAGCCCGAAGGCCGCGATGTCCCAGAACGCCGTGGTGCCTCCGTTGCCGAGCACCACCTCATACCCCTCGGGCAGCGAGAACAGGTCGGTGAGGCCCTCGCGCACCCGGCGGACGAGGTTCTTGACCGGCTTCTGGCGATGGGAGGTGCCCATGACGCTCGCGCCGGCGGAGGCCAGGGCGGCCAGCTGCTCGGGGCGTACCTTGGAAGGCCCGCAGCCGAAACGGCCGTCAGCGGGCTTCAGTTCAGCGGGAATCTCGATGTCAGCCACCTAACCAGGGTAGTGAGCCGCCCCGGTGCTCACGTCGCCGGTCCGGATCCTGAGACCCGGTGGGCGTGTCGCCTGAGACTCGGCGGGCGGGCCGCCGGGGCGGCGGGCACGCGAAAGGCCCGCAACCTGCGGCTGCGGGCCCTGTGCGGGCGCGGCGTCGGTGGCCGGCTTCGCCGGAGGGCGTGACCGGTTCCCGTGCGGACGGCGGGGTCAGTTCTTGCCGGCGACCTCGTCGGCTCCGGGAACGTCGTCGATCGAGCGCTGCGGGGGGCCGACGTACTTGGCGCTTGGGCGGACCAGCCTGCCCGTGCGCTTCTGCTCCAGGATGTGCGCCGCCCACCCGGCGGTGCGGGCGCAGGTGAACATGGAGGTGAACATGTGCGGGGGCACCTCGGCGAAGTCCAGCATGATCGCGGCCCAGAACTCCACGTTGGTGGCCAGGACGCGGTCGGGCTTGCGGGCGTGCAGCTCGGCCAGGGCGGCCTTCTCCAGTGCGCAGGCGACCTCGTAGCGGGGGGCGTTGAGCTCCTGCGCGGTGCGGCGCAGCACGCGGGCGCGGGGGTCCTCGGCGCGGTACACGCGGTGGCCGAAGCCCATCAGACGCTCGCCGGAGTCCAGCGCGCGCTTGACGTAGGTCTCGGCGTCGCCGATGCGCTCGACCTCCTCGATCATGTGCAGCACGCGGGCGGGGGCGCCACCGTGCAGCGGGCCCGACATCGCGCCCACCGCGCCCGACAGGGCGGCGGCGACGTCCGCGCCGGTGGAGGCGATCACGCGGGCGGTGAAGGTGGAGGCGTTCATGCCGTGCTCGGCGGCGGAGGTCCAGTAGGCGTCGATGGCCTTGACGTGCTTGGGGTCGGGCTCACCGCGCCAGCGGATCATGAAGCGCTCGACGATGGTGTCGGCCTCGTCGACGCGCGACTGCGGGACCATCGGCAGGCCCAGGCCGCGGGCCGACTGGGCGACGAACGACAGCGCGGTGACCGAGGCGCGTGCGAGATCGTCGC
This sequence comes from Sphaerisporangium sp. NPDC005288, assembly GCF_040607475.1. NCBI lineage: Bacteria > Bacillati > Actinomycetota > Actinomycetes > Streptosporangiales > Streptosporangiaceae > Sphaerisporangium > Sphaerisporangium sp. NPDC005288. Next base: position 171,267 of record NZ_JBEXGT010000013.1, read on the forward strand.
GGGCCTGGTCTTCGTCGATGTCGAGGAGCTGGCGGAAGCCGTAGGCGGGGGCCAGCATGGCCAGGGCGCTCTGGACGTCGACGCGGATGTCACCGGAGTGGACAGGGATGGGGTACGGCTCGGCCGGAGGAAGGCCGGGCTTGAACTTGTTGTCGACGAGCAGGCCCCACACATTGCCGTAGGAGACGCGGCCGACCAGCTCTTCGATGTCGACGCCCCGGTAACGCAGGGCGCCCCCTTCTTTGTCCGGTTCCGCGATCTCGGTCTCGAACGCTACTACGCCTTCGAGCCCGGGTTTGAAGTCGGACATTCTCGGCCGCCTCCCTTTCTTGAAGTCAAAGCCTTGATGTCGAGATACCGGCGGGTCATATTCAACCCCCTCGGCGTGGGTGCTCTGCCGCAGGGCCCACCGAAACGCGATCCGCCCTGGTGGGGGGTGCGACTTCGGCTGTGGCGCCGGACGCGGAAGAATACCGGTCTGTGGATGCCGCATCGAGCCCGCCGCCGCCGTTCGCGGCGCTGCGCCGTACGTACGAGGGCCTGCCGCTCAGCGAGGCCGATCTCGCCGCCGACCCTGTGACGCAGTTCGCGTCATGGTTCGCCGACGCCGTGGACGCGGGGTTCCCCGAGCCGAACGCCATGGTGCTCGCCACCTCCTCCGCCGGGGGCCGCCCGGCCGCGAGGACCGTCCTGCTCAAGGGATACGACCAGGAAGGCTTCGTCTTCTACACCAACTACGAGTCGCGCAAGGGCCGCGACCTGGCGGAGAACCCCCGGGCCTGCCTGGTGTTCCCCTGGCACCCCATGCGCCGCCAGGTGCGCGTGGAGGGCACCGTGGTGCGCCTGCCGCGGGAGGATTCCGCCGCCTACTTCCATTCTCGCCCGTACGGCTCTCGCATAGGCGCCTGGGCCTCCCGGCAGTCGGCGGTCGTGCGGTCGCGGGAGGAGCTGGACGACCGCTACCGCCAGCTCGCCGAGCGCTGGCCGGAGGAGCCGCCGATGCCCGAGTTCTGGGGCGGGTTCCGCGTGGTCCCGGCGGAGGTCGAGTTCTGGCAGGGGCAGGTCGACCGCATGCACGACCGGTTGCGCTACCGCCGCGCGGGCGGGGTGTGGCTGGTGGAGCGGCTGGCCCCCTGACCTCCGGTCGGCACCCCCTCCCTCTGAACCGCTCACCCCCACAACCTGGGTAATGTGTCCGGAGATTTCTCAAATGTCCGGGTTGGTGAGGTGGAAATGGCGCTCGTCCTTCAGTCGGCGCTGAAGCGTGTCGCCGTCGACACCCGCCCGCTGGGCGTCGCCCCGTACCGGCGGCTGCTGCTCGGGCAGGGTGTCTCGTTCATCGGCTTCCAGCTCACCTCGGTGGCCGTCAGCGCCCAGGTGTACGACATCACCCACTCCTCCCTGTGGGTGGGCCTGCTCGGGCCGGCCAACCTCATCCCGCTGGTCGTCTTCGGCCTGTGGGGCGGCGCCGTCGCCGACGCCGTCGACCGCCGCAAGCTGTTGCTCATGGGCTCGGTGGTCGCCTGGCTGGCGACGGCCGCCCTGCTGTTGCACGCCTGGGCGGGGCTGAACAACGTGTACCTGATGCTCGCCATCGTCGCCGTCCAGTCCACCGGCTTCGCCGTCACCTCGCCGACGCGCAGCGCGATCATCCCGAGGCTGGTGGCCGCCGAGCGCGTCGCCGCGGCCAACACCCTGAACTTCCTGGTCAGCAGCGTCGGGACGGTGCTCGGCCCGCTGCTCGCCGGCATCGTCCTGGCCAGGTCCGGATACGCCGCGGCCTACCTCATCGACGCCCTGCTGTTCGGCGCCGGGTTCTACGCCGCCGTCCGGCTGCCCCGCCTGGCCCCTGTCGGCGAGGTGTCCCGGCCGGGCCTGCGGTCGGTCGTGGACGGCCTGCGGTACATCGCCACCCGGCCGATCGTGATGATGTCCTTCGTCGTGGACATCATCGCCATGGCCTTCGCCCTGCCCCGCGCCCTGTACCCGGAATTGACGGCCGAGCGCTTCGGCGGGTCGCCGGTCGCGTTCGGCTGGCTGTCGGCGAGCCTGGCGATCGGCGCCGTCGCGGCCGGACTGGTGTCCGGCTGGGTCGGCAGGGTGCGCCGCCAGGGCGTGGCGCTGACAATCGTGATCGCGCTGTGGGGGCTCACCGTCGCGGCGGCGGCGTTGGCGCAGCCGCTGTGGCTGATCGTGGCGCTGCTCGCCGTCGGCGGAGCCATCGACCTGGTCTCCTCGGTCTGGCGGCAGACGATCTTGCAGACCTACGCCCCCGACGAGATGCGCGGGCGCATGCAGGGCGTGTTCATGGTCGTGGTCGCCGGCGGTCCCCGCCTTGGTGACCTGCGGGCCGGCGCGACGGCCGGCGCCTTCGGGCTCGTGCCGGCCTGGGCGGGCGGCGGGCTGCTGTGCGCCGCGATCGTGCTGGTCGCCGGGCTCTCGATCCCGGCGTTCCGCAACTACGACGCGGTGCGCGACGGGCTCGCGCGGCGCTGATCCCGGCGCGGCCGGCCGGGACGGGCGGCGCCGCCGGGGGCGCGCGGCCGTCGAGGGAGCCGGCGCGGACCTGTCCTGCGAGATCAGGTTCCGTGGGTTCAGGCGACGCGCTTGGCGAAGGATGCGATCCTAGAGAAGGAGTCACATGTTGCCGCCGCCGCGGTCGTCGTTCCCCGTCTCGCACCGTTGTGTCGGTAGGTCTGCGTAAGCTCTGTCCGGACGCCGATCCGTTCCCGGGAGACAGCGCCATCGGCCTGTGCGGACACGGCCGTGGCCCACGGGAGCCCGACGTAGCATCGATACTTGGGAGGGGAGGAGCCTTGACCGCACACGGCCTGATCGACACCACCGAGATGTACCTCCGTACGATCTTCGAGTTGGAGGAGGAGGGGATCACCCCTCTGCGCGCCCGCATCGCCGAGCGGCTGCAGCAGAGCGGCCCCACCGTCAGCCAGACGGTGGCCCGCATGGAGCGTGACGGCCTGGTCCGCGTCGAGGGCGACCGTCACCTGACCATGACCGACCTCGGGCGCACGCTCGCCACGCGGGTGATGCGCAAGCACCGCCTGGCCGAGTGCCTGCTCACCCAGGTCATCGGCCTTCCCTGGGAAGAGGTGCACGTCGAGGCCTGCCGCTGGGAGCACGTCATGTCCGAGTCGGTGGAGTCCCGCCTGGTCACCCTGCTCGACAACCCGGTGGTCTGCCCCCACGGCAACCCCATCCCAGGTCTGGACGAACTGGGCGTCAAAGAGTCCGACTCGTCCGCCGATGAGGTGATCTCGGCCATGGCCGATCTCGCCGGGCCCAGAGGCATACCCGTAGTCGTGCGGCGAATTAGCGAACAAGTGCAAAGTGATCCTGCTGTGATGCTTAAACTCAAGCAAGTTGGGATACAACCCGGACGCGAGGTGACGCTCGCGGCGAGCGACGACGGTGTACGGGTGACAGGTGACGATGAAGCGCACAACACGCCCGCGGAGTTCCCGCGCGATGTCGCCGCGCACGTCTTCGTCTCCCGGCGCTGACCGGTCAGAGCGTGATCGCTTGCATCTCAGTGGGGGGTCTCCCTTTCCCTTGTCCCTCAGCCCCGCCTTCCCCGAGCCTCCGGCCGGTCGTCGCCTGACCGCCGAGGCTGTTGCAGGAGCGCACGTGGTCGCCTTCGCCCATGCCCCTCTCCGAGGGGCGGCCGCCCGATGAAGCGATGGGGGGACCTCTCGCAGGACGCGGCCGACCATCTGACGCCCGAGTCGGTCCTCGACCACGCCGAGATGGCCGTGGTCGTCACCGACCGGTTCAGCAACGTGCTCTACTGGAACCCGTTCGCCGAACGCCTGTTCGGCAGCCCCGACAGGCCAGGCGCCGCCGACCCGACCGTCCTGTCCCTGGGCATCATGGAGAAGGACCACCCCCTGGCCGTCGAGCTGGCCAAGCACGTCCTCAAGGGCGGCGTGTGGGAGGGCACCTTCGACGTGGTGCGCGGCGACGGCACCATCATCTACGTCCGTGCGCAGGCCGTCCCCCTGCGGCACCCCTCCGGCTCGGTCACCGGCATCGTCATCACCGCCCGCGAGGCGATGCGCAGCAACGAACGCGAGAAAGACCGCTTCGGCCTGCTCGAACGCATCGGCGAGCGCCTGGCCGGCTCCCTGTACGTCGAAGAGACGCTCAACCGCGTCGCCGAGATGCTGGTGCCCCAGTTCGCCGACCACTGCTTCATCGAGCTGTCCGAGGGCGACCGGCTGGTCCGCAAGGTCTCCACCCACGTCAAGGGGTGGACGCCCCCGCCGGGCACCTGGCGCCCCATCGGGTCCGAGATCCGCTACCCCGCCGGCCACTACGCCGAGATCGCGCTGCGCCGGCAGGAGACCATCATCGTCGAGGACTTCGCGACGATGAGCTACCCCTCGCCCAGCGAGGAGGCCACCAGGCTCTGCAGCGAGATCGGCATGACCTCCGCCATCGTCGCGCCGCTGTGCGCGCGGGGCGAGACGCTCGGCCTGATGTACCTCGGCATGTCCAACCTCACCGACCGGCGCTCGCCGCACTACGACGCCTTCGACCGCGACTTCGTCGGCGCCATCGCCACCCGGGTCGCCATCGCCGTCGACAACGCGCTGCTGTTCGAGGAAGAGCGCCACACCGCCGAGTCCTTCCAGAAGTACCTGCTGCCCCGCGAGCTGCCGCAGCTCGACGGCCTGGAGATCGCGGTCCGCTACTACCCCGCCGCCCCGCTCGCCTCGCACGGCCAGGGCATCCAGACCCAGGTGGGCGGCGACTGGTACGACGTGATCCCGCTGTCGGCGGGGCGGGTCGGCATCGTCATCGGCGACGTCGAGGGCCGCGGCGCCAAGGCCGCGGCCGTCATGGGCCAGTTGCGCGCCGCGCTGCGCGCCTTCGCCCAGGACGACAAGTCCCCGGCCGACATCCTGGCGCGGCTCAACGAGTGGACCCGCATCATCGCCGCGCCCGAGCGCGACGACTACGGCACCGACGTCAGCACCCCGCCGATCGTCACCTGCCAGTACCTGGTGTACGACGCGTGGTCGCGCCAGTTGTCCTTCGCCAACGCCGGGCACTCCCCGCCGCTGCTCATCGTCGACGGCGTGGTCACCGAGCTCGACATCTCCGAGGTCGGCCAGCCGCTCGGCGTCAACGCCAAGGGCATGCACGCCGACCTGGTCTACAAGGAGGAGACGCGGGTGCTGCCGCCCGGCGCCGCCCTCCTGCTCTACACCGATGGCCTGGTCGACCGCCGCCCGGCCCGCGAGTCCGGCGAGGCGCCGCTCAGCGACGAAGAGACGCTGCGCATCCTGTGCGAGAAGGTCGCCAAGGCCTCGGCCGAGTCGGTCGAGCGCGTCGCCGACGCCGCCACCGTCGCGGTCCCCGGCGAGATCGACGACGACATGGCCATCCTGGTGATCCGCTCCGCGGGCAAGGAGCTCAAGTTCGAGGAGCGCACCTTCCCCGCCCAGCCGATCATGGTTGGCGAGGCCCGGCGCATGGCCTCGGAGGCGTTCGCGAGCTGGGACGTCCCCGAAGACCGGGTCGAGCTGGCCTGCCTGCTGGTCTCCGAGGTCGTCACCAACGTCGTGCTGCACGCCGCCAGCGCCAGCGTCCCGCGCCGCGAGCTGGTGCTGGACGGCCCGCCGCTGCCGTTCGACGAGTCCTGGGACGTTCCGGGGCTGGACAACGACATCGTCAACGAGAAGGAGTTCACGCTGCGGCTGCGCCGGGGCGAGGAGTCCATCTGGGTGGAGGTCTTCGACCAGGATCTCCGCCTGCCGCGCATCCGCAGCGCCGGCGAGAACGACGAGGGCGGCCGCGGCCTGTACCTGGTCGACCAGCTCGCCCGCCGCTGGGGCTCGCGTCCCACCAAGGAGGGCAAGGCCGTCTGGTTCGAGATCCCCACCAAGGGCCGCTGAGCGGCCCGCGGGTCCATCGAGGGCCGCTCACCGGGGTCGGCGCGCGGCGCGCGGCGCCTGCGGGGAGCGCGCCGGGCCGCCGTGACATGGTCACCCCGCCCAGGCCCCGCTGAGGAAGAGCGCGGAGTGCAGCAGCATGAGGGGGCCGAGGATCAGGGCGTAGAGCGTCATCACCCACGCCCTCCCGGTGGCGATCTTGGCCACCAGGACCCACACCGGGAAGTACAGCAGCAGCGAGCGCGGGATCGACAGGTAGTACGCCGACGTCAGCAGGGCCACGGCCTGGCCTCCGGTGTAGACGGCCTCGCTCCACCTGCGCAGCACGAGCAGCCAGACCAGCACGCAGACGGTTACCACCGCCCCGGCGATCTCCATCTTGAACGAGGCCGCGAAGTCGCCCGATCCCGTGGCCTCGCGCCAGGAGATCCGCCATGCCTCCCATGGCCAGGCGAAGTCGCGTCCCCACCCGGCCTCCTGGGCGTGCTTCCAGGCCAGCCAGTCTCCCGACCTGCCGTACTGGTAGGCCGAGTACGCCACCAGCGGAGCCAGGGGCAGCACCAGCCACCCCGCCCGCCGGGGCGACTTCCGGCGCGTACAGAACTCCACCATGAGCGCGAGCGCGAGGAACAACCCCGTGACGCGCACGCAGGAGGCTCCGGCGGCCAGCATGGCGGCCTGCGGCCAGCGGGCCCGCTTGGCGGCCAGCCAGGCGGGGATCGCGAAGGCGAGGAAGAGCGACTCGCTGTAGCCCGCCGCCAGGAACACCGCCGTCGGGAAGAGCAGCAGCGCCAGCACCGCCATCCAGCCGTGGGCGCCCTCGGCTTCGGCCAGCCGGGCCAGCGCCATCATGGCCACCGCGCCGGCGGCCAGCGAGATCAGCATCCCGGTCGCCGTCCAGTCGGGGACGACGAGGTGGACCATGCGCATCAGCAGCGGCAGCCCGGGGAAGAACGCGGGCAGCCCGGGGTCGTGCGGCTTGGCAGGATCGCCGTCGTAGCCGTATTGGGCGATCGTGGTGAACAGGACGACGTCCCACTTCTGCCACTTGTTCACGTACTCGCCGAGCGTCACGCCGAGCAGCGTGGACACCAGGATCCCCACGCGTGAACCGAGCCACAGCAGCAGCGCGTCCCGCCTGGCGGAGCGAGTGATCATCGCGGCGCGGGGGGCCGGGGCGATCCGGTCGCGTACGCCCGTGACGCCCGGCCCACCGCCGTCACATGGGCGGGCCCCCGCCCGCCGGTTCACGGCCGCACGTTTCCATCCGGCCCGCTTGTTGGTCATGTGCCTGTACCGGCCCACTGTCACCACTGATCCCCGAAAGCCGCAGGTGACGACTTTTGTCGCGGGAGACAGTAGAGGTGATGACGGGTCGGACCTTCCGCGGAGAAATCCACTCCCACCGCGTGATCAGTGCCACACGCCGCCGTAGTGGGGATTCACCGGAGATCCGCTCATCGTCGACGAGCGCCGGCCAGGACCACGCCTGACCGGGGTCAGGGGTACCGGCGGTCGACGACGCGGCGGGTGACGTTCGAGGCGACGATCGTCAGCAGCCAGAAGTACCTTCCTCGCGACGGGTCGGCGAAGCTCACCGGGATCGACAGCAGGAACACCGACGCCGCCGTGCCGGCGCCCACCAGCAACCTCCGCAGCGCGTGCGGGGCCGTCCCCGGACGCAGCAGGCCGGCGCGGGTCGCGTGCCGGGCCATCAGCACCATGAGCAGCGCGATGGCGCTGATGACGACGGCGTACAGCACCGGGCCCAGCACGAGGCCGCCCTCGCTGTTCACCCGGGTGGCGAACGGCACCACCACGATCAGGAACAGCCAGCCGAGGTTGTAGCGCAGCAGCGCGGTGTCCACCACGTGGATCTTGCGGAAGAACTGGTGGTGGGCCAGCCAGAACGCGGCGATGACCCCGAAGCTGATCACGAAGTTCAGATACTCCCCGAGAAGCAGCTCCACGAACGAGCGCCAGACCTCGGCGTTGGTCTCCCCGGACGGCACGGGCAGCTCCAGCGCGAGCAGCGTCATCGCGATGGCGATCACCGCGTCGGAGAAGAAGATCAGGCGGTCGCGGACGTGCCGCCGGTCCTCTTCGTCGGTGAAGTGGGGGCTCTCCTGGACGTGCGTCCTGTTCAGATCCGGCACGGGGTGAAGTGTGCCACGGACGCGACACCTGTGGGGAGGGCAGGCAAGAGTGCCGCCGGGGGCGGCCTGATCGCGGCTAGAGTGGCGTGCGGGCCCTTCCCGGGCGAGGTGCCGCGTGGCGCCGCCGGGCGGGCGGGCCCGGCGCGCACGGGCGATCCGGAGGGCGGTGGCGATGGAGAACGGCGGGCTGATCCTGCTGGTCTTCCTGGCGTTCCTTTTCGCCTGGGGGCTGAACCGCTTCCGCAAGATGATCAGACTCGGCCCGGTGGCCTACGCCGGAGTGATGATCACCTTCGTCATCGTGATCCTCGCCCTCTACACCCAGACCCAGCGCTGACCCGCGTCATACTCCGCACTTGATCGCTATTTCACCCGTGATCATCATCGGGAAGATCAACCTTCGTTGCCAGGTGGCCGACATTCGATCCGACGCCCGGCGGCCCCCGTGATCGCTACTACAAGGACGCGCTGGATGGCGCGACGCTAGAGTTGTCGCGGTCATGAGGTCGCGACGCCCGCCGATCCGCCGGCGATCCGCACCGATGCGTTTGGTGCTGATCGTCCTTGCGGTGCTGCTCGCCGGTGGCGGCACGGTGCTCACCCGGATCCAGGTGCCGCTGGTTTGGTCGCTGATCCTTTTGGCGGCCAGCGGGGCGTGCGTCACGGTGCTCCTCCCGCTCGTGCTCGATCAAGCCAAGGCACTGAGGGACGAGCGGACCGGCGTCCGAGCATTGAAGGCCGAGGCCGACGTGTGGTGCCGGGTCAGCGACATGACCGACCCTGTCCGGCTGGGGGTGCACCCGGCGCTCACCCTTCGTGACAAGCCCGGAGGCCGGCCGCGCCGGATGCCCGCCTACGTCGGGCGTGACATCGACGGCGAGCTGGACGAGGCTCTGCGTGACGAGCGTCTGGTCATCGTGCTCGGGGAGTCGGCCACGGGTAAGTCTCGAGTCGCGTTCGAGGCGTTGCACAGAAACCTGGCGGATCATTGGATTCTCATCCCCCGCTCCACCAAGTTGCTTCGCGAGCTGGTCGATACGGGGCACCGACTGCGGAATACGGTGATCTGGCTGGACGAGCTGGAACACTATCTCGGCACGAACGGTCTCGATCCGGCGACGCTCGACGGTCTTACCACCTCCGGGAACGGAGTGGTGGTGCTGGCGACGATGCGCACCGCAGCGTACGCCGAACATGGTTCCGAGCGGCGGCGCGGCTCTTCCACGGGCGACGATCCGCGAACCGTCGCCAACCTGCTGGACTTCGCGCGAATCCTGCGGCTGGGCCGGTGGCCGCTGTCGGCGGCCGAGGAGCGTCGGGCGGCCGAGCTGGCCCGTCGGGACCCGAGCATCGCGGCGGCGTTGAACGCGACGGCGACGGGGATCGGGTTCGCGGAGTTCCTGGCCGCCGCGCCGAGGCTGTGGGATCGATGGCGCGACGGTCACGCCATCGATGTCCAGCCCGTGGGCGCGGCGATCGTGTCCGCGGCCATCGACTGCCGGCGCGCCGGGATGGCAGGGGCGGTCCCCGAGGAGCTACTGCGCGGGCTGTACCGCCTCTACCTCGACGAGCGGACCGTGGTGAGGCTCGATCCGGACGCCTTCGAGACGGGGCTCGCATGGGCGACCGAGCCGGTTCACGCCACCAGTGCGCTGCTCACGCGGCTGAGTGACGGCTACCGCGTCTTCGGCTACCTCGTCGACCGTATGCAGCGGGCTCCTGCGCCGCCCGCCGTGCCCGAGGCGGTGTGGGACAGGCTTGTGGAGCATCTCCCTCCCGGTGACGTGTGGCAGGTGGGAGTCCCCGCCTATCACGAAGGCCGCGAGGCTGTCGCGAGGAGGGCGTTCGAGAAGGGTGTCGAGGCCGGCGGTCCGGTTGCGGCGCTGGCGGTCCACGGGTTGGGCCTGCTGGCCTGGCGGGAGGGCGAGGTGGGCGAGGCCGAGGAGCGCTTCCGTCAGGCCCTTAACCTGGTCGAAAGCGACGGCCTCGCCATGGCCGCGATCGCGAACAGTCTCGGTCACCTGTTGCGAGAGCGAGGCTCGATCGACGATGCGCGGACCCTGCTGCGACAGGCCGCCGACCTCGGCTACGTGCCCGCCATCGTCGCTCTCGGACATCTGCTGTACGAACAAGGTGATCAGGAGGCCGCCGAGGCCGTCTTTCGCCGGGCCATGGAGGCGGGGAGCAGTCATGCCACGGTCGTCCTCGGCTGGTTGCTGGCCCAGCGCGAGGACTGGGAGGAGGCCGCGCGGATCTATCGCCGGGCGATGGGCCGGGGATCGGTGGACGCGGCCGCCCGGTTGGGCAAGTTGCTCCGCAACCGCGGGGAAGTGGTCGGCGCCGGTGAGTGCCTGGAGATCGCCGCGAAGGCCGGTGACCTGGACGCGGCCAACGATCTAGGGCAACTGCTGCTGGCCGGCGGCCACACGGCGGAGGGGAGGAGATGGCTCGCGCACGCCGCGGACTTCGGTGATGCCGCGGCCGCCTACAACCTGGGCATGTTCTTGCTCGGCCACGGCGAACAGGAGGAGGCTGAACGGCGCCTGCGCCAGTCCGCCCGCAGCGGTGGCCTGATCGCGGCGTTCGCCCTCGCCGCCCTGCTCGTTGATCGTGATGACCTTGTCGAAGCCGCGCACTGGTATCGGCAGGTGGCACAGGCGCCCGAACATGAGCTCAGACAGCATGAGTCGGAGCTCGGACCCGATGCCAAGGATCTCCGAACCGTGGCGATTATGAACCTTGGTCATCTCGCGTCCCGGGCGGGCGAGATGGCCAAGGCCGAGCAGTGGTTCGAGGAGGCCGCCGCGACCGGTCATCCAGAAGCCGTGACCACGCTGTCGGAGTTCCGGCAGTGGGGGAGCGAACTGACCGAGCAGATGCGGGAGATCCGGCGGGCCGCCGAGCGAGGTGACCCCGCCGCGGCCTACAACTACGCGACGTGGCACATCATGTGCGGCCGGTTGGCCGAGGCCGACCGCTGGCTACGGCCGTTGATGGAGGCGGGCGACGAACCGGCCCGGCTGGCCCTGGCCGAGAACCACCACAGCCGAGGCGACCTCGCGGAAGCCGGAGAGCTGATCGGGGAGCTCGTGAACACCCGATCGCCGGCCGTCGCGCTCGGAGTCGCCACGCTGGCGGCACGGATCGGCCTGGCCGAGGTGGCGAAGCAGGCTTTGTCCGGCCACGACCCGGCGGAGACGGCTGACGGCGCCTATCTCGTCGCGTCGCTGCTCAAGCTGCACGACCAGGACCACAGCGGTCAGTGGTTCCTCGAGCGGGCGGCCGAGGGCGGCCATCTCGGCGCCATGACCGAGTGCGCCGTTCGGCTCATGCGGCAGGGGCGGCATGAGGAAGCCGAACCGCTGCTGCGCCGGGCCGCGGAAGGCGGACATCACGACGCGCAGTACAACCTGGGTTACCTGTTCAGGCTTCTCGGCCGGCTCGATGAGGCCGAGCACTGGTACCGGCGGGCTGCCGACGCCGGTCATCTGTACGCCTTGAACAATCTCGGAGTCCTGCTGTTCGCACTGAAACGATGGAACGAGGCTGAACCATTTCTGCGCCGGTCCGCCGCCACCGGCGATCATGATGCCGAGACCAACCTCGGCATTCTGCTGCTCCGTCAGAACAAGCGGGCCGAGGCGGTGAGGTGGCTGCGTCGAGCGAGCGACGCGGGGCATCAGATCGCCCGTCTCTACCTCCGTGGGTCTTCATAGGCGCCGACGGCCGCCACAACGATCCGCGCAGCCCCTAGGAGCAGGTGTGAAAGCAACGATCAACGCATGTCGCCTCGCTGGTAAGTGGGCACGTCGTTCGGTTCGGAACGAGGGGGATGCCCTCCACGATCACCCCTGGCCGTCTCCTCTCACAGGAAGCTGCCCTCCAGAAGGACGCGGGCGACCAGTTCGGGGTCGTCGCTCATGGGGACGTGGCCGCAGTCGCGCAGGAGCTTCACGCGCCGCCCGGACCACTTGGCGGCGCGCACGGCCTGGCGGGGCGGCAGCAGCCGGTCGTGGTCGCCCCACGCGATCGTGATCGGCGCCTTCGGCCGGGCCGGGGGCACGACCGCGTCGAACGAGGCCAGCGTCCGGTCGAAGCCGGGCGCGTCGCGCAGGGCCTTCCCGCCCGCGATCACCGCCTCCGGGCTCATGCGCCCTGGCCGGGCGACGACGAGCCCGACCGACGCCGCCCGTCCCACCTCGGACCCGGCGAGGGCCCGCATGCCCTCCGCGGGCAGCGCCCGGCACAGGCGGCGCAGGCCGAGCAGCAGCATTCTGGCGCGGAACCGCTCCGCTCCGGCCCAGAAGCCGGCGGGGGACAGCGCCGTCGCCGTGCGGACGACGCCGCGCGCGGCCAGGGTCAGCGCCACGTAGCCGCCGAGGGAGTTGCCGGCCACGTGGGGCCGCTCCACGCCGAGCCGCGCGCAGAACGCCTCCACCGCGTCGGCGAGGGTCTCGGGGTTGTAGGGCGTCCCCGCGGGCAGAGGCGGCGAGGCGCCGAAGCCGGGGAAGTCGACCGCGATGACGTCGCGAAAGGGGGCAAGCAGGTCGAGGACCGGCTCCCACGCCTGCCAGTGGTGGCCTATGCCGTGCAGGAGCACCAGCGGCGGCCCGTCGCCGCGCCGTTCGTACGCCAGTTCCATCCCGCCGAGTCAAACACCGATCGCCTCGCCTGTCACCCGCCGGGGAGGTCAGGGCGTGAAGCGGTAGCCCATGCCGGGCTCGGTGATCAGGTGGACGGGGCGGGCGGGGTCGCGTTCGAGCTTCTTGCGGAGCTGGGCCATGTACTGGCGCAGGTAGTGGGTCTCCTTGGCGTAGGCCGCGCCCCACACCTCGCCGAGCATCTGGCGCTGGCTGACCAGCCGGCCGGGGTTGCGCAGCAGCAGCTCCAGCATGCGCCACTCGGTGCGGGTGAGCCGGACGTCTCCGGAGACGGTCTTGGTGGCCAGGTCGACCGTGTGGTCGCCGACGCGGACCTGCGTGCTCTCGGCCTCCTGCGTGGACACCCGGCGGGTGACGGCCCGGATGCGGGCGAACAGCTCCTCGATGTCGAACGGCTTGGTGACGTAGTCGTCGGCCCCCGCGTCCAGGGCGTCGATCTTGTCCTGGTTGCCGGCCCGGCCGGACAGCACGACGATCGGCACGCGCGTCCAGCCGCGCAGCCCGTGGATGACCTCGACCCCGTCCATGTCGGGAAGTCCGAGGTCGAGCAGGATCAGGTCGGGGTGGAACTGGGCGGCCTCGCGCAGCGCGGCGCCTCCGTCGGCGGCCACGGCGACCTCGTAGTGGCGGGCGACCAGGTTGATGCGCAGGGCGCGCAGCAGTTGCGGCTCGTCGTCGACGACCAGGACCCGGGTCATCGGTGCTCTCCGACGGGCATAGAGATGATCATGGTGAGCCCTCCTCCGGGGGTCTCGTCGGGCGTCAGGGTGCCGTTCATCGCCTCGGCCAGCCCTCGGGAGAGCGCCAGGCCCAGGCCGACGCCGGTGTGGCCGGCCCGGTCGCCCAGGCGCTGGAACGGCAGGAAGACCTGGTCGTGGGCGTCCGGCGGGATGCCGGGGCCGCGGTCGATGACCCGGATCTCCACCCGGTCGCCGTAGTGGCTGCCGGTGACCAGTACTCGGTGCTCGGGCGGGCTGTAGCGGACGGCGTTGGACATCAGGTTGACCAGGATGCGCTCGAGCAGCGCCGGATCGGCCATGATCTCGGGCAGGTCGCCGGGGATGTCGTCCTGGACGCGCTCGCCGAGCGGCCCGAGGTCGTCGATGGCGCGCGGCATGACGTCCTCCAGCGCGACGGGGTGCAGGGTGAGCCCCAGCACGCCGGCCTGCAGGCGGCTCATGTCGAGCAGGTTGGCGACCAGGCGGTCCAGCCTGGCCAGCGACTCCTCGGCCGTGGCGAGCAGTTCGGCCCGGTCCTGCGGCGTCCACTCGATGGTCGTGTTGCGCAGACTGTCCACGGCGGCCTTGGCCGAGGCGAGCGGCGTGCGCAGGTCGTGGCTGACGGCGGCGAGCAGGGCCGTGCGCATCCGGTCGGCCTCGGCCAGCGGCCGCGCGGCCTCGGCCTCCTGCCGCAGACGCTCCTGGCGCAGGGCGACGGCGGCCTCGGCGGCGAACGCCTCCAGCACCCGGCGGTCGGAGGCGTCCAGCAGGTGGCCGCGGACGGCGAGCACGAGCCGGTCGTCGACCTGCACGTCGGTGTCGGAGTCGTCGGGGCTCGCGCAGGGTGGCCCGCCGGAGGTGGCCACGATCCGCCACGACTGCGGTGCGGACCGGTGGTCGGGGCCGGCCGGGCCGACGCGTTCGAGCAGCGTCACCGACGTCAGGGTGAAGGTCTCGCGCAGCCGGGCCAGCAGGGACGGCAGCGCGGCCTCGCCGCGCAGTACGTGCCCGGCCAGCGTGGACAGCACCTCGGCCTCGGCTCCGGCGCGGGCGGCCTCGCGGGTGCGCCGCGCCGCCAGGTCGACCACCGTGCTGACCGTGGCCGCGACCAGCACGAACACGAACAGCGCCAGCAGGTTCTCCGGCTCGGCCACCGTGAGCGTGTTCAGCGGCGGGGTGAAGTACCAGTTGAGCAGCCCGAACGCGCCCACCGCGGCGACGACCGCCGGCGAACGGCCGCCGACCAGGGCGACGACGACGACCGTCAGCAGGAACAGCAGGATCTCCCCGGGCAGCGCCAGCGTGCCGCGCAGCGGGACCAGCGCCGCGGTCAGCGCGGGAAGGCCGGCGACGGCCAGCGCCCACCCGGCCAGACGCCGGCGGCGGGTGAGCACGGCGCGGGAACGCGACGCCCTCCGCAGTCCCTTGCTGACCTCCTCGTGGGTGATCATGTGGACGTCGATGGGCCCCGAGCGTGCGGTCGTGGTCACCCCGACGCCGGGGGAGAGCACCTGCGCGAAGCGCCCGCGCCGGGAGGCGCCGAGCACGAGCTGGGTGGCGTTGACGCCGCGGGCGAAATCGAGCAGGGCGCGCGGGATGTCGTCGCCGACGACCTGGTGGTAGGTGCCGCCCATGCTCTCGACCAGCGTCCGCTGACGGGCCAGGTGGGCCGGGTCGGCGCCGGCCAGGCCGTCGGGGGCGGTGACATGGACGGCCAGCAGGTCGGCGCCCTGGGTACGGGCCGCGATGCGCGCGGCGCGGCGCACGAGGGTGTCGCCCTCGGGACCGCCGGTCAGCGCGACGACGACCCGTTCGCGCGCCTCCCAGGTGCCGGCGATGCCGTGGTCGGCGCGGTAGCGTTCGAGCTGCTCGT
Source organism: Sphaerisporangium sp. NPDC005288 (assembly GCF_040607475.1). NCBI lineage: Bacteria > Bacillati > Actinomycetota > Actinomycetes > Streptosporangiales > Streptosporangiaceae > Sphaerisporangium > Sphaerisporangium sp. NPDC005288. The sequence goes on from NZ_JBEXGT010000013.1 coordinate 186,591, forward strand.
CCACCTTCCCCGCGACCCAGAGCAGGGCCAGCTCGCGCAGCGCGGTCAGGTTGCCCTCCCGGAAGTAGTTGGACAGGGCCGCGTCGATCTTCTCCGGCGGGTAGACGTTGCCGTGCGCGAGCCTGCGGCGCAGCGCCTCGGGCGACATGTCGACCAGCTCCACCTGGTCGGCCCGGCGCACGACCTCGTCGGGGACGGTCTCGCGCTGCGGCACGCCCGCGATCTGCTCCACGACGTCGTTGAGCGACTCCAGGTGCTGGATGTTGACGGTGGAGATGACGTCGATGCCGGCGTCTAGGATCTCCTCGATGTCCTGCCAGCGCTTGGCGTTGCGCGACCCCGGCACGTTGGTGTGCGCGAGCTCGTCGATCAGTGCGATCTTGGGCTTGCGCGCGATGACGGCGTCGACGTCCAACTCGGTGAAGGTCGCGCCCCGGTAGGTGAGGGTTCTGCGGGGCAGCGTCTCCAGCCCGTCGATCAGTTCGGCCGTGCGGGCGCGGCCGTGCGTCTCCACCAGGCCGACCACCACGTCCCTGCCGCGCGTGAGCGCCCGGCGGCCCTGCGCGAGCATCGCGTAGGTCTTGCCGACGCCGGGGGCGGCCCCCAGGTAGACGCGCAGCCGCCCGCGTGCCGCGCCGGGCGCGCGCGCCGCGTCCGCCTCCCGTGCCGTGCTCACCGCTCGCCTTCCGTCATCCCGCGTCCAGTGCCAGGTTGAGCGCCAGGACGTTGACCGCGGGTTCCCCCATGAACCCCAAGCTACGACCGCTGGTGTGCCGCTCGATGAGGGCCTTGACCCGGGCGAGGGGCAGGCCGCGTTGCCGGGCGACGCGGGGCGCCTGGAGTGCGGCGTAGGCCGGGCTGATGTCGGGGTCGAGGCCGGAGCCGCCGGCGGTGACGGCGTCGGGGGGGACGAGGGCGGTCGCGGTGCCGCGGACGGTGACGGTGCGGCCGGTGGCGTAGTTCTGGCCTGGTGTGCCGCATTGGACGGTGATGCCCTGGTAGGTGGTGATGAAGGGGGTGGTGGGGCAGGGCTGGTTGACGCTGACGGCGCGGGTGGGGGCGCCGGTGGCGGGGAAGACCTCAAGGACGGCGCCGACGCCGTCGGGGGTGCAGTACGGGCGGGCGCCGCTGACCCCTTCCAGCTCACCGACGGCCTTGCTCCGCGCGCAGACCTGGCTCAACAGGGACCGCCGGCCATGGCCCCGCATGCCGGATGCCCCGGGGACGGGCAACACGTCCAGGACGTCCGCAGGGCCCAGGTTGCTCGCCGCGCTCGCCATGGGGTCGTATCCCGCGGCCGACGGGCGGGACTGGAAGTACTTCTTCACCGGGTTGCCGCCGGCGTCGGTGAAGTTCTGCCCGATGAGCACGCTGCCCGCGTCCTCGCCGTGGATCCGCACGATGGAGCCATTGGCCTCGCCGTTGAACAGCGCCTGCGCCACTCCCGTGACCACCAGCGGATAGACGACTCCGGTGATCACGGTGAGCACCAGCAGGGCGCGCAGACCGGCCAGGTACCGGTTCATCCAGCTTGGCAGATGGCGCATCTATGACATCCCCGGAAGGAACCGAACGAGCAGGTCGATGAGTTTGATGCCGATGAACGGGACGATGATGCCGCCCAGGCCGTAGATGTAGAGGTTGCGGGACAGGAGTTGGGAGGCGCTGGAGGGGCGGTAGCGGACTCCGCGTAGTGCCAGCGGGATGAGCGCGATGATGATGATGGCGTTGAAGATGACGGCGGAGAGGATGGCCGATTGGGGGCTGGCCAGGCGCATGATGTTGAGGGTGTCCAGGCCGGGGTACACGGCGGTGAACATGGCGGGGATGATGGCGAAGTATTTGGCGATGTCGTTGGCGATGGAGAAGGTGGTCAGGGCGCCGCGGGTGATGAGGAGTTGTTTGCCGATCTCGACGATTTCGATGAGTTTGGTGGGGTTGGAGTCGAGGTCGACCATGTTGCCGGCTTCTTTGGCGGCGGAGGTGCCGGTGTTCATGGCGACGCCGACGTCGGCTTGGGCCAGGGCGGGGGCGTCGTTGGTGCCGTCGCCGGTCATGGCGAGGAGTCGGCCGCCTTGTTGTTCGCGTCGGATGAGGGCGAGTTTGTCTTGGGGGGTGGCTTCGGCGAGGTAGTCGTCGACTCCGGCTTCGTCGGCGATGGCTTTGGCGGTGAGGGGGTTGTCGCCGGTGATCATGATGGTGCGGATGCCCATGGCGCGCATGTGGTCGAAGCGTTCGCGCATGCCTTGTTTGACGACGTCTTTGAGGTGGATGACGCCGAGCACGCGGGCGGTGCCGGTCGTGGTGATCTCGCCGACGACCAGGGGGGTGCCGCCGGAGGCGGAGATGCCGTCGACCAGCGGGCCGACTTCGCTGGTGGGGTGGCCGCCGTGGTCGCGCACCCACTTCATCACCGAACTCGCCGCGCCCTTGCGCACCTGGCGGCCGTCCACCTCCACGCCGGACATGCGGGTTTGGGCGGTGAAGGCCACCCACGAGGCGTGGTCCAGCTCGCCGGGCGTGTGCTCCCGCAAGCCGTAACGCCGCTTGGCGTGCACGACGATGGAGCGGCCTTCGGGGGTCTCGTCGGCCAGGCTGGCGAGCTGCGCGGCCTCGGCCAGCTCGCGCTCCGGCACCCCCTCCACCGGGAGGAACGCCGAGGCTTGGCGGTTGCCCAGGGTGATGGTGCCGGTCTTGTCCAGGAGCAGGGTGCTGACGTCGCCGGCGGCTTCGACGGCGCGGCCGGACATGGCCAGGACGTTGCGTTGCACGAGGCGGTCCATGCCGGCGATGCCGATGGCCGACAGCAGGGCGCCGATGGTGGTGGGGATGAGGCAGACCACCAGGGCGACGAGCACGATGCCGGTGACGCCGTCGCCGGTGAGCGCCAGAGAGTCGGGGACGCCGGGGTTGGCGGTTTTGGAGTAGATGGCCAGGGGTTGCATGGTGGCGGTGGCGATCAGGAAGATGATGGTGAGTGCGGCCAGCAGGATGTTCAGGGCGATCTCGTTGGGGGTCTTCTGCCGGTTGGCGCCTTCGACCAGGGCGATCATCCGGTCGATGAAGCTGTCGCCGGGTTTTTGGGTGATGGTGACGATGATGCGGTCGGACAGGACTTTGGTGCCGCCGGTGACGGCGGAGCGGTCGCCGCCGGACTCGCGGATCACCGGGGCGGATTCTCCGGTGATGGCTGATTCGTCGACGCTGGCGATGCCTTGGGTCACGTCGCCGTC